>NZ_CAJMYZ010000004.1:0-440654 GCF_905220155.1 Paraburkholderia sp. J7
ACCTCGGCGCATGACAAGGTGACGCTGGGCGGTGTAGGTTCGACTACGCCGGTGGCCCTGACGAACGTGGCGAATGGCGGGCTGACCGGTTCGAGCCTCGACGCGGTGAACGGCTCGCAGTTGTACGCACTGGGCGCAACGACGAACGCATCGGGCAACATCACGAACGCGTTTGTGGCGTACGACGACACGTCGAAGAACTCGGTCACGTTTGGTGGCTCGGATCATGCGGCGGTCCAGTTGCACAACGTTGCGGTTGGTGCGGTGAGCGCATCGAGCCTCGACGCGGTGAACGGCACGCAGCTTTACGGTCTGGCCAGTTCGACGGCCAAGGCATTGGGTGGCGAGACGCAAGTCAACGCGGATGGCTCGATCAGCTCGCCGGACTTTGTCCTTCAGGGTAACAACTACACGGACGTAGGCAGTGCGCTCAAGGCGGTCATGGCCGCAGCGGTGAGTGGTAACGTGGACGGCGTGATCTACGATTCCTCAGCGCACAATTCGGTGACACTGGGTGGTGCGGATCATGTGCCGGTGGCGCTGACGAACGTCGCCAATGGAGCGCTGACGGCATCGAGTTCCGACGCGGTGAACGGTTCGCAATTGTACGCACTGGGCGCGACGACCGACGCATCGGGCAACATCAACAACGCATTCGTGGCTTACGACGACAAGTCGAAGAGCAAGGTGACGCTGGGCGGCGCGGGATCGACCACGCCGGTGGCACTGACAAACGTGGCGAACGGCGCGCTGAGCGCGGCGAGCGTGGATGCGGTGAACGGTTCGCAACTGTATGCACTCGGCGCGAGAACGGACGCTTCGGGCAATCTGCTCAACGCGTTCGTCGCGTACGACGATACGTCGATGAACTCGGTGACGTTCGGCGGTTCGGGTCATGCGCCGGTCGTGCTGCACAACGTGGCGAACGGTGTCGCCTCGAACGACGCGGTGAACGTCGCGCAGCTCGAAGCGATGGGTGCGATCATCGATAACTCGGGCAATGTAACGAATGCGTTCGTTGCATACGACGACTCAACGAAGAGCTCAGTCACGCTTGGCGGTCTCGCTGCGAGCGCGCCGGTTCAACTGCACAACGTCGCGAACGGGGTTGTGTCTGCAAGCAGTCACGACGCCGTGAACGGCGGTCAGCTCTATGGCGTTGCTTCTAGCACGGCCAGCGCGCTGGGCGGCGGTTCGACGGTCAATGCGGATGGATCGATCTCGGCTCCGGCATACGTCCTCAATGGTGGGACCTTTAATGATGTGGGTAGCGCGATCTCGAACGTCGACGGCCGTGTGACGAACATCGAGAATACGGTGACCAACATCGCCGGCCAGGTGGCGAACGCTGTCCAGTATGACTCGTCGGCACATGACAAGATCACACTGGGCGGTACGAGCGCCACGACAGCCGTCGCGTTGACCAACGTAGCAAATGGCACGTTGAGCGCCGATAGCCTCGACGCGGTGAACGGTTCGCAGCTGTACGCGACGAACCAGGACGTCGCGAATCTGACCACGCAGATTCAGAACATCAACGTCAATGGTTCTGAGTATCTGTCGACCAACACGACGAACGGTGCAGCCTCGGCCACAGGCACGAACTCGATCGCGGCGGGCGGTGGTGCGATTGCTTCGGGTGCGAACTCGACGGCGATTGGCGACAAGGCTTCGGCCACGGGCAACAACTCGGTCGCGCTGGGTGCAAACTCGGTGGCGAGCGAGGACAACACCGTGTCCGTGGGCTCGGAAGGCAACGAGCGCCGTATCACCAACGTCGCGAACGGCGTCAACCCGACCGACGCTGCGAACATGGGTCAGCTCCAGAGCGGCTTGAACGCGCTCCAGAGCAACGTGAACTCCGTGGCGCGCACAGCCTACAGCGGTGTAGCGGCGGCAACCGCGCTGACCATGATTCCGGACGTCGATCAGGGCAAGACGATCGCAGTTGGTGTCGGTACGGCCAACTTCCAGGGCTATCAGGCCGTGGCGCTGGGTGCATCGGCGCGTATCACCCAGAACCTCAAGGTGAAGCTCGGCGGTGGTTACGGTTCGAGTGGCGGCGCCACCTTCGGCGGCGGTATGTCGTACCAGTGGTAAGCGTTTGAGGCTCAACCGGTTGCGGCGCAATATGGCCGCTTCCGGTAAGCCTCGCTTTTCGCGTTGGTTGGCCCCGTAGTTCGGGCCAAAACGCAAGGCGGACCCTTCGGGGTCCGCTTTTTTATTTTGCAGCGAGATCTGCTGCGAGCCGAGCCATGTGACGCGCGAATGCTCAGCCTTTCTCGTCCAGCCTTCTTCGCGCGATGATCTCTTTCGCGTCCGCGAGCTTTTCCGCAAGCTCTGGCCCGCGCTGCAGTGCCACGCCCACCGCGAGTATGTCGCCAATCGCAAGATGCGATGTCCGCGAAGTCATCGGCGAGAAGATGTCGGTGTCCTCGTCGACGTTTGCGTGCAGCCCCACGCTTGCGAGGCGCGCGAGCGGCGAAGTGCCGTGGGTGATGGCGATTACCTTCGCGCCGCGGTCGAGCGCCGTGCGTGCGGCGTCCACGATATCTCGCGTGCGCCCGGTGTTCGAGATCGTCACGACCACGTCGCCGGGACCGAGCAGCGCCGCCGACATGAGAAACGTGTGCGGATCGGAATACGCGACGCTCGGCATGCCAAGGCGAAAGAACTTATGCTGCATGTCCTGTGCGGCGATGCCCGAACCGCCCGCGCCATAGAACTCGATGCGCGACGCGCGCGCGAGCAGATTGATTGCGGCGGCAAGCGAGTCGCTCGAAAGGTTGTTGCGCACTTGCACGAGCGCGCCGATCGTGCGATCGAGCACCTTGGCCGCGACGCCCGGCACCGGCTCATCCGGACTCACGTCGCGATAGACGGCGGGATGCTCCGTCGGCAGATCCGCGGCAACGGCCTGTGCCAGCCGGATCTTGAACTCCCGGAATCCCGAAAATCCGAGTGCGTGACAGAACCGTGCGATGGTCGGCTGGCTCACGCCCGCGCGCTCGGCGACCTCGGTCATCGAAAGATCGAGCACTTCGCGCGGCGCCTCGACGACGTAATCGGCGAGCTTGCGCTCCGATGGGCGCAATTGCTCGCGCATGGCTTTCACCTGGGACAGCAGCATCAGAAAACTCGCACTATGCTGAAAGATCCGTGGACTATAGCGGATCGGAGGTTATGTACAAAAACTACAGGATCGCCGTTTGCTTCTTTCTGAACTGGGTGGTGTTGTTCAGGATGAGGCCCGTCCGTAATGAGATTAGGCGGTCGTTTAATGCTGCGCTCCCAGGGTCTTTCCGGGATTGTCGGCTTGTAGTTTTTCTACTAACATCGCGCCATCGCTGATCGGATCGTCGAAAACGCGTCTGATCCGGCCCCGAGCGTCCCCGCCGAGACAAGAAGGAAGGAGATTCGATGGTTTCCCCGCATTCTCAGTTGATGAAGGTCACGCAGCGCGTGATCGAACGCAGCAAGCCCACGCGCGAGGCCTATCTGGCGCGCATCGCGGCTGCTCAGGACCGGTTCCCGGCGCGTGGCGCGCTCTCGTGCGCGAATCTCGCGCACGGCTTCGCCGGCCTCGAAGGTCGCGACAAGATCGCGATCAAGTCGATTCGCGAACCGAACATCGGCATCGTCTCGGCGTATAACGAGATGCTCTCGGCACACGCGCCGTACAAGGATTTCCCCGACATCATCAAGAAGGCGGCGCGCGAAGGCGGCGGCGTCGCGCAGTTCGCGGGCGGCGTGCCGGCGATGTGCGACGGCGTCACGCAGGGCAACGCCGGCATGGAGCTCTCGCTCTTTTCGCGTGAAGTGATCGCGATGAGCACGGCCGTCGCGCTCACGCACAACATGTTCGATGCGGCGCTGTGTCTGGGCGTCTGCGACAAGATCGTGCCGGGCCTTCTGATCGGCGCGCTGCAATTCGGCCATTTGCCCACGATTTTCGTCCCCGCCGGTCCGATGACGAGCGGCATCACGAACGACGACAAGGCCAAGGTGCGCCAGCAGTTCGCCACGGGTCAGTGCGATCGCGCGGCGCTGCTCGAATCGGAGGCGGCCGCCTATCACGGCCACGGCACGTGCACGTTCTACGGCACGGCCAACAGCAACCAGATGCTCATGGAGATCATGGGCCTGCATCTGCCGGGCTCCGCCTTCATCCACCCGCACACGCCGCTGCGCGACGAACTCACCGCGGCCGCGGCGCGCCGCGTGCTCGAACTCACCGTCGAACGCGGCAACTACACGCCGATCGGCCATGTGGTCGACGAAAAGGCCGTGATCAACGGCATCGTTGCGCTCATGGCAACGGGCGGCTCGACCAATCACACGCTGCACCTCGTGGCGATGGCGCGCGCGGCGGGCATCATCATCGACTGGAACGACTTCGACGTGCTTTCGGACGCCGTGCCGCTGCTCGCGCGCGTGTATCCGAACGGCAAGGCCGACGTGAACCACTTCCACGCGGCGGGCGGCATTGCGTTCCTCGTGCGCGAACTGCTCGACGGCGGCCTGCTGCACGAGGACGTGAATACCGTCGCGGGCCGTGGCCTGCGTCACTACACCGAAGAGCCGAAGCTCATCGACGGCAAGCTCACGTGGGTGCCGGCTGTTGAGAAAAGCGCCGACGAGTCCGTTCTGCGTCCGCTTCCGGAGCCGTTCCAGCCGGACGGTGGCTTGCGCCTGATGCAGGGGCGTTTGGGTCGCGGCGTCATCAAGGTCTCCGCTGTTGCGCCCGAACGCCGCAAGGTGCGCGCCCCCGCCATCGTCTTCGATTCGCAGGAGGCCGTGCAGGAAGCGTTCGACCGTGGCGAACTCGAGCGCGATTTCGTGGCCGTCGTGCGCTTCCAGGGCGCGCGCGCCAACGGCATGCCGGAACTGCACCGCCTCACGCCGCTGCTCGGCGTGCTGCAGGACAAGGGCTTTCACGTGGCGCTCGTGACCGACGGGCGTATGTCGGGTGCGTCGGGCAAGGTGCCCGCCGTGATTCACGTTTCGCCGGAAACGCTGCTGCACGGCCCGATTGGCAAGGTGCGCGACGGCGATACGATCGTGATTGACGCGGTGGAAGGCGTGCTCGACATCGAAGTGGAGGATGCCGAGTGGGACGCGCGTCCGGTCGCGCAGCCCGCGCATCAGGAACTCAACGAAGTTGGCTTTGGCCGCGAGCTGTTCGGCGTGTTCCGCGCCACTGCCGCGCCGGCGGAACTGGGTGCAACGGTGTTCGGTCCGCTCGTGGGCGAGCAGGCCGCGCCTGCGTCCGCCGCAGCGGCCTCCCATGCGCCGGCACACGCCGCGAACTGAATTCATCATCAAGGAGCCTGAACATGGCAAATAACACCGTCGCCGATATCGTCCGCCTGGGTCCCGTCATCCCGGTGCTCGCATTCGACACGCCGGAGCAGGGCGAGCACGTTTCCCGCGCGCTTCACGCGGGCGGCGTGAAGGTGCTGGAAATCACGCTGCGCACGAAGGCCGGCCTCGAAGCCATCGAGCGCGCCGCGAAGATCGCGCCGGACATCGTCGTGGGCGTGGGCACGATCACGAAGCCGGAGCACTGCGCGCTTGCCAAGAAGGCCGGCGCACAGTTCGGCGTTTCGCCGGGCCTCACGCGCGAGATCCATCAGGCTTCGCTCGACGCGGGTCTGCCGCTGCTACCGGGCGTGATGACGCCGACCGACATCATCGTCGCGATGGAACTGGGCTACGAGATCGTCAAGTTCTTCCCGGCGGTTCCTGCCGGTGGCCTGAACATGCTGCAGGCCTTCCACGGCCCGTTCCCGACGCTCAAGTTCTGTCCGACGGGCGGCATCAGCGCCGAGTCGGCTCCGACTTTCCTCGCGCTGCCCAACGTGGTGTGCGTGGGCGGTTCGTGGCTCACGCCGAAGGCGGCGATCGCCGCGCAGAACTGGGACGAAGTCACGCGCCTTGCGCACGCCGCGAGCGAGCTTTCGCGCCCGGTGCGCTAAAAGCGCGCTTCTGCCTGACGCACGCGCCGTATGCTGCGGCGCAACGATGACTAGAACGCCGCGCCCCCCGCGTTTATGTGGGGTGCGCAACGAGCCGCGCAAACGGCGCCTTTCCGGCGCTCGCTTTGCGCGGCTCGCTCGTCTTTCAAGCACGCTGCACCAAAAGTCGTTATAAGCTCTACAATCCCCGGCCCGGCGACGGCCGGCCCTTTCGTACCCCATCAGTTCCACGTGTGCCGCAGCCGCTGCGCGCCACACGCGTCGCCGCTCAGGGCGAAAGGACATCGAACAACTACCTGGAGAAGAGCCTCATGGGAGTGGCCCACGGCAGTTCGCTGCTGATCTACGCGCTCGTCGCGATTGCCGCGCTGATCTTCATGATCACGCGGTTGAAGGTTTATCCGTTTCTCGTCCTGATCATCGTTTCGCTGCTGCTCGGTCTCGCCGTCGGCATGCCGATGGATCAAATCGTCAAGTCGTTCGAGACCGGCAACGGCAACACGCTTGGCCACATTGCCATCGTGGTGGGCCTTGGCACCATGCTGGGCAAGATGATGGCGGAATCGGGCGGCGCCGAGCGCATCGCCACGACGCTCATTCGCTGGTTTGGCGAGAAGAACATCCACTGGGCGATGATGTTCGTCGCGATCATCGTCGGCCTGCCGGTGTTCTTCGAAGTCGGCTTCGTGCTGCTCATTCCGATCGCGTTCAACGTCGCCAAGCGCACCGGCAAGTCGCTGCTGCTGATCGGCTTGCCGATGGTGGCGGGGCTCTCTGTCGTGCACGGCCTGATTCCGCCGCACCCGGCCGCGCTGCTGGCCGTGCAGGCGTATCACGCCGACATCGGCCGGACCATCGCTTACGGTCTGATCGTGGGCGTGCCCACGGCGATCATCGCCGGGCCGCTTTTCGCGCTCTTCATCCACCGCTTTATCAAGCTGCCGGAAAGCAATCCGCTCTCCGAGCAGTTCGTGAGCAAAGCCGACCCCAAGCCCGATAGCGAGCTGCCGGGCTTTGGCATCACGCTCTTCACGATCCTGCTGCCGGTGATCCTCATGCTGGTCGGCAGCTGGGCCGATCTCGTGTTCACGCCCAAGACGTTGCCGAACAATCTGTTGCACTTTGTCGGCACCTCGGACGTCGCGCTGCTGATCGCCGTGCTGGTAAGCTTCTGGACCTTCGGCGCGCAACGCGGCTTCACGCGCGAGCAGATCCAAAAGTTCTGCGGCGACTGCCTCGCCCCTATCGCGGGCATCACGCTGATCGTCGGCGCGGGCGGCGGCTTTGGCCGCGTGCTGATGGACAGCGGCGTGTCGAAGCAGATCGTCGAGCTGGCGCAGAACGAACATCTGTCGCCGCTTTTGCTCGGCTGGCTCGTCGCCGCGCTGATCCGTCTCGCAACGGGCTCGGCCACGGTCGCGATGACCACGGCCTGCGGCATCGTCGCGCCGATCGCATCGGCCAGCGCCATGACGGTGAAGCCGGAGCTGCTCGTGCTCGCCACGGGCTCGGGCTCGCTGATCTTCTCGCACGTGAACGACGGCGGATTCTGGCTGATCAAGGAATATTTCGGCATGACCGTGGGTCAGACGTTCAAGACCTGGTCGTTGCTCGAAACCATTATTTCGCTGCTGGGGCTTGGCCTCACGTTCGTCCTGGCGGCGGTGTTGTGAAACTGGAGCAGTAAATGATTCTGATAGCGATGGGCGTGTCGGGCGCGGGCAAGACACGCATCGGCGAAATGCTCGCCGAGCGCCTCAAGTGCACCTTCACGGATGGCGACGCCTTCCACAGCGAAGCCAACAAGAAGAAAATGCACGACGGCATTCCCCTCACCGACGAAGACCGCTGGCCGTGGCTGCGCACGATTCGCGCGGCGATCGAGGAGAAGCAGCGCGCCCACGAAACGGCCGTGTTCACGTGCTCGTCGCTCAAGCGCTCGTATCGCGACATCCTGCGCGGCAACGATCGCGACGTGTGCTTCGTCTACCTGAAGGGCTCGTTCGAAGTGCTGCACGAGCGCCTCGCCTCGCGCACCGGCCACTTTTTCGACCCGTCGCTGCTGCAAAGCCAGCTCGATACGCTCGAAGCGCCCAGCGCCGACGAGGCGATCGAGGTGAGCATCGAACTCACGCCGGAGCAGATCGTCGACGAAGTGATGAAGCAGATGGAAACGCGCCGCAATCAGGCCTCCTGAAATCGCGGCGGTAAACGAAAAAGCGCTCGATTCAATCGAGCGCTTTTTTTATGGCCTTGCGGGGTTGCGATTACGAAATCCGCTTCGCCAGTTCCACTGCCTTGCCGACGTACGACGCGGGCGTCATCTCCAGCAGGCGCTGCTTCGCGTCTTCAGGAATCGCGAGACCGCTGACGAACGTCTGCAGGGCTTCGCGCGTGATGCCCTTGCCACGCGTGAGTTCCTTCAGCTGCTCGTACGGATTCTCGATGCCGTAGCGGCGCATCACGGTTTGCACCGGCTCGGCCAGCACTTCCCACGTGGCGTCGAGGTCGTCGTTCAGGCGCTGCGGGTTCACTTCGAGCTTGTCGAGACCGCGGATCAGCGCGTCGTACGACAGCAGCGAGTAGCCGAACGCCACGCCGATATTGCGCAGCACCGTCGAGTCGGTGAGGTCGCGCTGCCAGCGCGAAACAGGCAGCTTGTCGGCGAGGTGGCGCAGCGTCGCGTTCGCGAGGCCGAGGTTGCCTTCCGAGTTTTCGAAGTCGATCGGGTTGACCTTGTGCGGCATGGTCGACGAGCCGATTTCGCCGGCTTTCGTCTTCTGCTTGAAGTAGCCGAGCGAGATGTAGCCCCACACGTCGCGGTCGAGGTCGAGCAGGATCGTGTTCGCGCGCGCGACGGCGTCGAACAGTTCCGCCATGTAGTCGTGCGGCTCGATCTGGATCGTGTACGGGTTGAACACGAGCTTGAGACGCTTTTCGACGACTTCCTTCGAGAACGCTTCCCAGTCGAATTCCGGATACGCCGAGAGGTGCGCGTTGAAGTTGCCGACCGCGCCGTTCATCTTGCCGAGCAGTTCGACCTTCTCGATGCGCTGGATCGCGCGAGCCAGACGTGCCGCGACGTTGGCGATTTCCTTGCCGAGCGTCGTGGGGCTGGCGGGCTGGCCGTGCGTGCGCGAGAGCATCGGCTGCTCGGCGTGCGTGTGCGCGAGCGCGACGAGCCGTTGATGCACCGAGCGCAGCGCCGGCAGGATCACGTGCTCGCGGGCGCCCGCGAGCATCAGGCCGTGCGACGTGTTGTTGATGTCTTCCGAGGTGCAGGCGAAGTGGATGAACTCGCTTGCGCGCTCCAGTTCCGGCTGGCCCTTCACCGACTCCTTGAGCCAGTACTCCACGGCCTTCACGTCGTGGTTCGTCACGCGCTCGATGTCCTTGATGCGCGCGGCGTCGTGCGCCGTGAAGTTCTCGGCGAGCTTGAGCAGGAACTGCTCCGACGCTTGCGAGAAGCGCGGCACTTCCGCGAAGCCGGCTTGCGACAGCGCGATCAGCCAGTGGATTTCCACCGTCACGCGGTTGCGCATGAACGCGGCTTCCGAGAGCCAGTCGCGCAGCGCTTCGGTTTTCGAGGCGTAGCGGCCGTCGAGCGGGGAGAGCGCGTTGAGCGCGAAGAGGGTATCGGGACGAGTGTCGGACATGATGGGGACGTAACGTGGCGCGTTACGCTCAGTTGGCAGTCGGTTGCAGTCAGATTCGAGACGGCGTGAACCCGAGATTTTATCACCTTGCCGACAGGGGCCGACGCCGGCGCTGTCAGCGGCGGCCAAGCGGTGGGTTGCGACGTTCCCCTGAGGCCTGATGTCGCGCCCGCCAGTTAACGGGATCTGGAGTTTTGAGACGGTTATAGAGTGCGATCACATCAAAAGTTTGCGCTTAATCAAATATTTGCCGCCATGACCACCGATGCCCCCACTCTCTCTTCCGACGAGGCCGCTGCGCTGATCGAAGCCGGTCTTGCTTGCCACCGCGCGGGCCGGATCGACGACGCCCACGCCCACTATCAGTCAGCGCTCGCGGCGCATCCCGAACACTCCGGTGCACTGCACTACCTGGGCGTGATTGCGCTCGGCCGCGATCAACTGAAGGAAGCCGTCGCCCTGATCGACCGCGCGCTCGCGAACGCGCCCGATAACGCCGAATATCTTGCCAACCGTGGCGTGGTCGCGGCCCGCCTCGGCGACCATGCGGGCGCCGCCGCCTGGCAGCGCAAGGCGCTCGCGCTCGCCCCCGAATTCGCGAACGCACACAACAATCTCGGCAATGCGTTGATGGAGCTCGGCGATATCGCGGGCGCCTCGCAGCACTATCGGCGCGCGCGTGCGCTGGCGCCGCAATCCGCACACTTCGCGTTCAATTTCGGCCGTGCACTGGAAGCCGACGGCGCAAAAGACGCCGCGCTAGCGGAGTTCCGCGCCGCTGCCGCGCTCGATCCCCGTGATCTGAAAGCGCCGATCCACATGGGCCGGCTGCTGCGCGCTAAAGAGAAGCACGCCGAAGCGGCCGCCTGCTTCGAAGCCGTGATCGCACGCGAGCCTGACAACGTGCTCGCGCTCTTCGAGCTCGGCTACGCCTACGACGCGATGCACCGGTATGAAGCGGCGATTCCGCTTTACCGGCGTGCTGCGCAGCTCAAGCCTGATGGCGCGGGCATCATCAACAATCTGGCATTCGCGCTGACCGCGCTCGCGCGCTACGACGAAGCGGAGATCGACTATCGGCGCGCACTCGAACTGAACCCGGACCTGCCCGAATCGGGTTTTCAGCTCGGCATGCTGATGCTGCGGCGCGAAGACTACGCCGGCGGCTGGCCGCTCTTCGAGAACCGCAAGCTCACTTCGACCGCCAAGGCCAACTACCGCAAGCTGCCGTGCCCCGAGTGGCAGGGCGAGCCGCTCGCCGGCAAGCGCTTGCTGATCTGCCGTGAGCAGGGTGTGGGCGATCAGATCCAGTTCGTGCGCTATGCGGGCCTGCTGGCGCAGATGGGAGCGCAGGTTCACGCGTGGGTCGCGCCGGAACTGGCGTCGCTCGCGGCGACGGTGCCGGGTGTCGCGCGCGTGCTCGACGCCGCGCCGAGCGACGAAGTCATCGCCTCGGAATACGACTTCTGGTGCGACGTGATGAGCCTGCCGCTGAAGTTTCCCGGCCGGCCGATTTACGCCGACACCCCCTATATGCACGCCGATGCCGTGCAGGCCGCCGCCTGGCGCGCACGCGTGAACGCGCTGGCCGGCGCCGCGCGTTGCCGCATCGGGCTCGTCTGGGCGGGCAACCCGCGCCACCATTTCGACGCATTCCGTTCTGTGCCGCTCAAGTCGCTTCTGCCGCTCTCCGCGCTCCCGGGCAACGCCTGGTTCGCAATCCAGAAGGGCCCGGGGGCCGCGCAGCTCGCACCGGTCGCGGGCCGCTGGCCGATGGACGCGCTCGGCGGCGAGCTGCACGACTTCGCGGCCACGGCGGCGCTCATCGAGGCGCTCGACCTCGTCATCACTGTCGATACGTCGGTTGCGCACCTCGCCGGCGCGCTTGGCAAGCCGGTGTGGGTGCTGCTCGCCGCGCAGCCCGACTGGCGCTGGGGCAAGGATCGCGCGGATTCGGTCTGGTATCCGTCGGCGCGCGTGTTTCGCCAGTCCACGCTCGGCGACTGGAGCGGCGTGGTCGCCGAACTGGAAACTGCGCTGTCCCAGGTGTCGCGCTAAGGGCATCCGCCCGGGGCGGCGCGATATTCGCCGCGCCGGCGCCCAGGCGAGCGCCCGCCGGCCTAGAATGCGGACTTCTCATCCGCTCGCTGGCCCCGCATGGAACTCAAATGGCTCGAAGACTTCGTTTCGCTCGCGGAGACGCATAGTTTCAGCCGCTCGGCCGAGCTGCGCCACGTGACACAGCCGGCTTTCTCGCGCCGT
Source organism: Paraburkholderia sp. J7 (assembly GCF_905220155.1). NCBI lineage: Bacteria > Pseudomonadati > Pseudomonadota > Betaproteobacteria > Burkholderiales > Burkholderiaceae > Paraburkholderia > Paraburkholderia sp. J7. The sequence continues at coordinate 11,897 of NZ_CAJMYZ010000004.1, forward strand.
ATCCAGGCGCTCGAAGCATGGCTGGGCACCGAGCTGATCGATCGTTCGGTTTACCCGACGCGCCTCACCGCAGCGGGCCAGGTCTTCTACGAGCAGGCGCTCGCGATGCTTTCCCAGTTTCACGAGGCGCGTACCCTGTTGCGCGGCCACACGGCCACGCCCGCCGCGACGATCGAGTTCGCGGTGCCGCATACGCTTTCGCTCACGTACTTTCCGCGCTGGCTGCAACGCATCGAAGCGAAGCTCGGCCGCATCCACACGCGGCTGCGTGCGCTGAACGTGCACGACGCCGTGCTGTCGCTCGTGGAGGGCGGCTGCGACCTCGTGATGGGCTATCACCACCCGAGCCATCCCGTGACGCTCGACCCCGCGCGGTACGACACGCTTACACTCGGCATCGAGTCGATCAGCCCGTACTCGGCGCCGCAACGCGCGGGGCGCGCGCGTTATACGCTGCCCGGCACGCCCGATGCGCCCGCACCGTATCTCTCCTACACGCCGAACGCGTATCTCGGCCGCATGACCGAGGTGATCGTTGCCAATGCCCCTGCGCGGCTGTATCTGGACCGCGTGTACGAAACCGACATGGCGGAAGGGCTCAAGGCGATGACGCTCGCGGGTCACGGCATCGCCTTTTTGCCGCACAGCGCGGTGGAAGACGCCGTAGCCCAGGGGGAACTGATCCGCCTCGACCGGGGCACGCGCGGCGTGCCGGAGGGCCAGTTCACGCTCGATATGGAGATCCGCCTCTATCGCGACAAGTTCGCGACGCAAGGCGACGATGCGCGCCAGGCGCTCGTGCGTGAATTGTGGGAGGCGGTGAGCGAGGAGCTAGCGCAGGGCAAGCGCTGACACAGCATCGGCCCGGCGCGCAAACAGTCAGGCTATTTCAACCTGTAAGGCTTGCAATACGAAGCCCGCGACACGTTTTTACGACTTCGGGGACGTTATGCACGAAAAGCATAACGGGATGATCAAACGGCATTGGATTTCACGTGGGCGTTTTCTGACAATGGCACCACTTGTTCGATCGGAGCGTTCATGTCATCCCAACTGCAGTCGGTTCCTTCCTATCTCCACGCCGATGATCTCGGCCCCTGGGGCAACTATCTTCGTCAGGTCGACCGCGTGGCGCCGTATCTCGGCTCGCTTTCGCGCTGGCTCGAAACGCTCAAGCGTCCGAAGCGTATCCTGATCGTCGATTGCCCGATCGAACTCGACAACGGCACCGTTGCGCACTTCGAAGGCTATCGTGTCCAGCACAACGTTTCGCGTGGTCCCGGCAAGGGCGGCGTGCGTTATCACCAGGACGTTACGCTCTCCGAAGTAATGGCGCTTTCCGCGTGGATGTCGGTGAAGAACGCTGCAGTGAACGTGCCGTACGGCGGCGCGAAGGGCGGTATTCGCGTCGACCCGCGCACGCTTTCGCGTGGTGAGCTCGAGCGCGTCACGCGCCGCTACACCAGCGAAATCGGCATCATCATCGGGCCGAACACCGATATTCCCGCGCCGGACGTCAACACGAACGAGCAGATCATGGCGTGGATGATGGACACCTACTCGATGAACCAGGGCCAGACGGCCACGGGCGTCGTGACGGGCAAGCCCATCTCGCTTGGCGGCTCGCTCGGCCGCCGCGAAGCCACGGGCCGCGGCGTGTTCGTCGTCGGTTGCGAGGCGGCGCGCCGCACGGGTCTGTCGATCGAAGGCGCACGCATTGCCGTGCAGGGCTTCGGCAACGTGGGCGGCATTGCTGCCCGCCTGTACCAGGAAGCCGGCGCGAAGATCGTCGCCGTGCAGGACCACACCGGGTCACTCTACAAGTCGAGCGGCATGAACGCGGAAGCCCTGCTCGAGCACGTCGCGAAGACGGGCGGCGTGGCGGGCTTCGCTGGCGCCGAAGTCATGCCGAACGACGAATTCTGGACCGTCGAAACCGACATCCTCATTCCGGCCGCGCTGGAAAACCAGATCACCGAGAAGAACGCCGGCAAAATCCGCACGAAGATCATCGTGGAAGGCGCGAACGGCCCGACCACGACGGCAGCCGACGACATCCTGCACGACAAGGGCGTGCTCGTGATCCCCGACGTGGTGGCGAACGCGGGCGGCGTGACCGTTTCGTACTTCGAGTGGGTGCAGGACTTCTCGAGCTTCTTCTGGACCGAGAACGAGATTAATGAACGTCTCGAACGCGTGATGCGCGAAGCATTCACGGCGGTCTGGCAGGTCTCGAGCGAGCAGAAGGTCTCGATGCGTACTGCGGCGTTCATCGTTGCATGTAAACGCATCCTGATGGCGCGCGAAATGCGCGGCCTGTATCCCTGATCGCACGCCCGGCGCGCTCGCGCCGCAAGGTGACGGAACCATGACGGCGCAGTGACCGGGCAGTGACACGTTTTTGCGCTGCACATCAAGGCGCATAGAAGGCGGATGTTCTCCACAAGGGAGCGTCCGCCTTCGCACATCCAGCGTTGCGCCAGGGTCACCCTTTATTCTTTCAGAATAATTACTTTGCTAAACTGACGGCGGTTCTTGTACCGGAGAAAACAATGCAAATCAAAAAGACCGCCTCTCTGCTCGCACTCCTTGGTTTCGTCGCCACCAGCGCTTTCGCGCAGGACGCGGGCACGCTCAAGAAGATCAAGGACACGGGCGTCATCTCGCTGGGGCACCGCGAATCGTCCATTCCTTTTTCGTACTACGATGACAAGCAGAATGTGATCGGCTACTCGCAAGACTACGCGATGAAAATCGTCGAGGCGGTCAAGCAGAAGCTGAACATGCCGAACCTGAAGGTCAAGATGGTGCCCATCACGTCGCAGAACCGTATTCCGCTCGTGCAGAACGGCACGGTGGACATCGAATGCGGCTCGACCACGAACAACGCCGAGCGTCAGCAGCAGGCCGCCTTCACGAACACGATCTTCGTGATCGGCACGCGCCTCATGACGAAGAAGGATTCGGGCATCAAGGATTTCGCCGACCTCAAGGGCAAGACCGTCGTGACGACGGCTGGCACGACGTCCGAGCGCCTTCTGCGCAAGATGAACCAGGACAAGAGCATGGGCATGAACATCATCAGCGCGAAGGACCACGGCGAGTCGTTCATGACGCTCTCCACGGGCCGCGCCGTGGCGTTCATGATGGACGATGCGCTGCTCGCGGGCGAGCGCGCCAAGTCGAACAATCCGGGCGACTTCGTGATCGTCGGTCAGCCGCAATCGCGTGAAGCGTACGGCTGCATGATGCGCAAGAACGATCCTGAGTTCAAGAAGGTCGCCGACGACGCCATCGCCAAGGTCCAGACTTCGGGCGAAGGCGACACGATCTACAAGAAGTGGTTCGAATCGCCGATTCCGCCGAAGGGTCTTAACCTGAACTTCCCGATGAGCGACGACATGAAAGCGCTGTTCAAGAATCCGAACGACAAGGCGATCGATTAATACGGCCTCGGCCGTTCGACCCGCATTTAGCGTTTAGCACGGAACGGAAGAAGCGCCGCTTCTTCCGTTCTTTTTCTTGGAGTCTCTTGATGTCCTATCACTGGAACTGGGGCATTCTGCTCAGCCCGGTCTCGACGGGCGAACCCACCACGTACCTTGGCTGGATCCTCTCCGGCTTCTGGGTGACGATTTCGGTGTCGCTGTGCGCGTGGGTGATCGCGCTCATCGTCGGATCGTTCTTCGGCGTGTTGCGCACGGTGCCGAACAAGTTTCTCGCGGGCGTCGGCACGGTGTACGTGGCGATCTTCCGCAATATTCCGCTCATCGCGCAGTTCTTCATCTGGTACTTCGTACTGCCGGAAATCGTGCCGCAATCGCTGGGCAATGCGTTCAAGCAGTCACCACCGGGCGTGCAGTTCTTCACGGCTTCGGTCGTGTGTCTCGGGCTCTTTACCGCGGCGCGCGTGTGCGAGCAGGTGCGCTCGGGCATCAACGCGCTGCCGCGCGGCCAGCGCGCGGCCGGCCTCGCGATGGGTTTCACGCAGTGGCAGACGTACCGCTATGTGCTGCTGCCGGTTGCGTACCGCATCATCGTGCCGCCGCTCACTTCCGAGTTCCTCAACATCTTCAAGAACTCTGCGGTCGCCTCGACGATCGGCCTGCTCGATCTGTCGGCCCAGGCGCGTCAGCTCGTCGATTACACGGCGCAGACCTATGAGTCGTTCATCGCAGTCACGCTCGCTTACGTGCTCATTAACCTCGTCGTCATGGCGCTCATGCGCTGGGTCGAGGCGAAGGCGCGTCTGCCCGGCTACATCGGAGGCAAGTAATGCATCACTTCGACTGGAGCGGCATTCCGGGCGCGCTGCCCACGCTGTGGACGGGCGCGATCATCACGTTCAAGATCACGCTGTGCGCGATCGTGGTCGGCATTCTGTGGGGCACGCTGCTCGCGCTCATGCGGCTTTCGAGCGTGAAGCCGCTCGAATGGTTCGCCAAGGGCTACGTCACGGTCTTCCGCTCGATCCCGCTCGTGATGGTCCTGCTGTGGTTCTTCCTGATCGTGCCGCAGGTGCTGCAAAATGTGCTGGGCCTCTCGCCCGACATCGACATTCGCCTTGCTTCCGCGATGATCGCGTTTTCGCTCTTCGAAGCCGCGTATTATTCGGAGATCATTCGCGCGGGCATTCAGGCGGTGCCGCGCGGGCAGGTGAACGCGTCGTTCGCGCTCGGCATGCGCTACGGCCAGGCCATGCAATACGTGGTGCTGCCGCAGGCGTTCCGCGCGATGGTGCCGCTGCTGCTCACGCAGGCCATCGTACTGTTTCAGGACACCTCGCTCGTGTACGTGATCAGCCTCGCCGACTTCTTCCGCACGGCCACCAATATCGGCGACCGTGACGGGACGATGGTCGAGATGGTACTGTTCGCGGGCGCGTGTTATTTCGTGATTTGCGTGATCGCGTCGAGCCTTGTGAAAGGTCTTCAGAAAAAGGTCGCAAGATGATTTCAATTAAGAACGTTTCGAAGTGGTACGGCCAGTTCCAGGTGCTGACCGACTGCACGACGGAAGTGAAGAAGGGTGAGGTGGTGGTGGTGTGCGGGCCCTCGGGCTCGGGCAAGTCCACGCTCATCAAGACCGTCAACGGGCTCGAACCGTTCCAGCAGGGCGAGATCCTCGTGAACGGCGAGTCGGTTGGCGACAAGCGCACCAATCTCTCGAAGCTGCGCTCGAAGGTGGGCATGGTGTTCCAGCACTTCGAGCTGTTCCCGCATCTGTCGATTACCGAGAATCTCACGCTCGCGCAGATCAAGGTGCTCGGCCGCGGCAAGGACGAGGCCACGCAAAAGGGCCTCAAACTGCTCGACCGTGTGGGCCTGCGCGCGCATGCCGACAAATTCCCGGGCCAGCTCTCGGGCGGTCAGCAGCAGCGTGTGGCGATTGCGCGTGCGTTGTCGATGGACCCCATCGCCATGCTGTTCGACGAGCCGACCTCGGCGCTCGACCCCGAGATGATCAACGAAGTGCTCGACGTGATGGTGGAGCTTGCCCAGGAAGGCATGACCATGATGTGCGTGACGCACGAAATGGGCTTCGCCAAGAAGGTCGCGCACCGCGTGATCTTCATGGACCAGGGCGCCATCGTCGAGGACGATCAGAAGGAAGCCTTCTTCGCGAGCCCGAAGTCGGACCGCGCGAAGGATTTTCTGGCCAAGATCCTGCACTGAGGCTGCGGGTTCGCCCGCTTTCCTCCCGCTTTGCAGAAAGCAAAAAGCCGCGCTCGATGCGCGGCTTTTTTCGTTTCGGGCGTCACCCGGCTTACTCGCCCCAGGTTTGCAGTGCGGCCACGGCTTCCGCGTCGATCTCGCCCGGCTGCGCGACGCACGGCGAACTGGCCGAGGCGTCGAGCGAAGGGTTGGCGAGCTTGTCGAGCACCCTCTGCGGCACCGGCACGCTCGTTTGGGCGATTACGTCGCCGTGCTGGAACATCAGCAGGTCGCCGGGGGCGAAGCGTGTCCAGACCTCGTTGTCGGTGAGCGGCGCGGTGGCGATCACGGCCACGCGGTCTTCTGGCGTCGTGTACTTGGCGAAGTCGATGGAGACGTCGGCATCGACGAGATGCGCGGTCGAAAACGGCCAGCGCCGCACGAGATAGTAGAGATGCGTCGAGCAATGCGCGAACAACGCCTGGCCGTTCGACATCAGAAAGTTGAAGACGCCGAACTGCGTAACCTCGCGCGTGAGCGACTCCAGCGCGGCGAACAGTTCGTCGAGCGGCGGCTGCGCGCCCGGGAACGCCTTGCGCAGGCCTTGTAGCAGCACGCAGAACGCGCGCTCGCTATCGGTCGTGCCCACTGGCTGATACACGCCCGACATCACCGGATTGAAGTCCTGCAGGTCGCCGTTGTGCGCGAAGATCCAGTGCCGGCCCCACAGCTCGCGCTGGAACGGATGACTGTTCTCGAGCGCGCAGCTGCCTTGTGTGGCCTTGCGGATATGGGCGATGGTGTTGCGCGACTTGATGGGGTAGTGCTTGACCATCTCGGCGATCGGTGAGCGCGCCGAAGCCTCGTTGTCGATGAAGAGGCGGCAGGCCTTGTCCTCGAAGAACGCGATACCCCAGCCGTCGGCGTGGTGATCGGTGGCGCCGCCGCGCGCCGCGAATCCTGTGAAGGAGAACGTGACGTCCGTCGGCGCGGCGCAATTCATTCCGAGAAGTTGGCACATGGTGCTGATGGTGCGTAATGCGGCTGAGACGGCCGAGACGACTTAGGCGGTGGCTGCAGTGCCAGGCGTGACCCGCCGTCGACCCGTTACAATATGATTTTCCAAGCATATCACCGGCCTGCGGGTCGCCAATACGAATTTTGTCGGATGCATTGCAGGCTTGCGTAGAAGGGCGCGTGCCGGTGTCGATGCAGCGCAATTTGTCGTGTGTACGCGACGGTGCGGGCCATGCGTGCGTTGGACTCGCATCGTTCGACGCCTCGCTTTTTTCCCCTGATATGCCCGGAATTTCCGGCAGCCTGAGCGCGTTCGAGCGAACGTGCCGGCGATTCCGCTTGACCTACTACAGCGCCTGACTCTAGCCATGAACGCCTCTTCCCTCACGACTCTCACGCTCGCCCGCCCCGACGACTGGCACCTGCACGTGCGCGACGGCGCGATGCTCGCGGCCGTGCTGCCGCACACGGCGCGCCAGTTCGGCCGCGCGATCATCATGCCGAATCTCAAGCCGCCGGTCACGACGACCGAGCAGGCCGCCGCCTACCGCGAGCGCATTCTCGCGGCCCTGCCGGCGGGCTCGACCTTCGAGCCGCTGATGACGCTCTATCTCACCGACAACACGCCGCCCGAGGAAATCCGCCGCGCGAAGGCGAGCGGCTTCGTGCACGGCGTGAAGCTGTATCCGGCGGGCGCGACGACGAACTCGGACGCCGGCGTGACGGACATCCTCAAATGCGCGAAGACGCTCGAAGCCATGCAGGAAGTGGGCATGCCACTGCTCGTGCACGGTGAAGTGACGAGCGCCGACATCGATCTGTTCGACCGCGAGAAGGTCTTCATCGACCGCGTGATGACGCCGCTGCGCCGCGATTTCCCGGCGCTCAAGGTGGTGTTCGAGCACATCACGACGAAGGACGCCGTCGACTACATCCGCGCCGATCACGCCGCGCCGGGTCTCCTCGGCGCGACGATCACCGCGCATCACCTGCTGTACAACCGCAACGCGATCTTCCAGGGCGGCATCCGTCCGCACTACTACTGCCTGCCGGTGCTCAAGCGCGAGACGCATCGCGTGGCGCTCGTGGAGGCGGCGACCTCGGGCGACCATCGCTTCTTCCTCGGCACCGACAGCGCCCCGCACCCGAAGGGCCTGAAGGAGCACGCGTGCGGCTGCGCGGGCTGCTACACGGCGCTGCACGCGCTCGAGCTGTACGCCGAAGCGTTCGACAATGCGGGCGCGCTCGACAAGCTCGAGGGCTTCGCGAGCTTTTATGGCGCGGACTTCTACGGCCTGCCGCGTGCGACCGAAACGGTCACGCTGCGCCGCGAGACCTGGACGCTGCCCGCCGAAGTCGAGGCCGGCGACACGCCCGTCGTGCCGCTGCGCGGCGGCGAGACAATCGGCTGGAAGCTCGCTTGAGCGAGGCGGGGCACGGTGTGGCTGCGGGCGCAACGATCGGGCTGAGTGGGGCAGTCGATGCGCATACACCGATGCCCGCGCGCGAACCGCGCCGGACCATGCCGTTGGGCAGTTTCACCGACATCGACTGGTCCCGTCCCTGGTTTGCGCAGCACAAAGCGCGGGGGCGGCGCTGGCAGCAGGCCGCGCTGGCGGGATACGCAGCGTACCTCGATGAACTGAACGTCGATGCGCTAGCCGCCGCCCAAAGCACGGGCCGCGGCCAGCCGCTGCGCTTTATCGCGCAGGACGACCTGCCCGAGGGCTCGGCCTACGAGGCGCATATCGCGGCGACGGGCTGCGTGCCGACGCGGCACAATCTCCACGACTTTTTCAACGCGCTGGCCTGGTTCGCGTTCCCGCGCATCAAGGCGACGCTCAACGCACGCCAGGCCGCGGCGATCGACGTGCTGGGCGTGGGCCCCACGCGCGGCGGCGTGCGTGACGCGCTCACGCTCTTCGACGAGAACGCGGTGCTTTACGCCTCATCGGACGCGGCGCTCGTCGCGGCGCTGCGCGGCTTCGACTGGCGCACGCTATTCGTGGCGCAGCGCTCGAGCTGGGAAGCCGCGTTCGAAGAGACGATTGGCCAGGCGCGCTGCGAAGTGCGCGTCTTCGGCCATGCGCTGCTCGAAAAGCTGATTTCGCCCTATGCGGCGTGCACGGCGCACGCATGGGTGGTCGAGGTGCCGCAAGCCTATTTCGCGTGGTCGCGCGCGCAACGCGACGCGTATCTGGACGAGACAGTGAGCGTCACGCTCGCCTCCGACACCGCACTCAACGGGCGCAGCTTCGCACCGCTGCCTGTACTCGGCATCCCGGGCTGGTGGGCGCATAACGAAAGCCCGTCGTTCTACGACGACGCCACCGTCTTTCGCGCCGGCCGCCGCGCTCGCTAAAAGGCCGGCGGGCAGCAATCGATCCGGCCCCCGGCGCGGCGCCTCTGGCCGTGCTAATATCGCGCCTCGCAAAGCAGGCCAGGCAGTCGCGGCCCCGAGATTTCGGTCGAGGGGGCGAGGAAAGTCCGGACTCCACAGGGCAGGGTGATGGCTAACGGCCATCCGTGGCGACACGCGGAACAGGGCAACAGAGAACAGACCGCCGATGGCCCGACTTCGGTCGGGATCAGGTAAGGGTGAAACGGTGCGGTAAGAGCGCACCGCGTCTGCGGTGACGTAGACGGCACGGTAACCTCCACCCGGAGCAATTCCAAGTAGGCAGGCGCGCATCTTCGGGATGCAGGATGGGGCCCCCATTCCGTCTGCGGGTAGGAAGCTTGAGCGCGTCAGCAATGGCGCGCCTAGAGGAATGGCTGCCACGCGCGGCGCGTCTTCGGACGCGGCGCGTGCACAGAATCCGGCTTATCGGCCTGCTTTGCAGCCCAAATCTGCCAATGCGCATGCAAAAAGCCGGCGCGGTTCTTCGATGAACCGCGCCGGCTTTTTCTTTGCCGCCAATCTTCTGCCGCAGATCTTAAGCCGCGACGATCTCGAACGTATGCGTGATCTCGGCGGTCTTGCCGATCATGATCGACGCCGAGCAGTACTTGTCGTGCGAGAGGTTGATTGCGCGCTCGACGGTGGCCGGGTTCAGATTCTTGCCGGTCACGGTGAAGTGGAAGTGGATCTTCGTGAAGACCTTCGGGTCCTCGCTCGCACGCTCGGCCTTGAGCGTCACGCTGCAGCCGCTCACTTCCTGGCGGCTCTTCTTGAGGATCAGCACCACGTCGTAGGCCGTGCAGCCGCCCGTGCCGAGCAGCACCATTTCCATCGGCCGCGGCGCGAGGTTGTGGCCGCCGCCTTCCGGCGCGCCGTCCATGTTGACGAGATGGCCGCTGCCCGTTTCGGCTGCGAACGCCATGCCGTCTTGTCCCATCCAGCTAACTTTGCATTCCATGTGCGTATGCCTCTGCGCGGTTTCTTGATTCAGACGGCATTGTAGCCCGCGTCTTACTGGTATGTCCGAGGGGACACGGCCGCGCGCGCCTTATGCCTTGTGCTTGAATGTTGCGGCGCGACATCCTGGCAACAAGGCGGATTTCCCCTAGGCAATTAGGGGTTTCGCTCTAGTGATCCTGCATGCTTTTCGCATGCTGGATTCCCAACAGACTGATTTTTATGAATTTTTCTCTCGGTGCGCTAGCGGCACGTAATTTCATATTGTGGTGTCGAATTTCGCAATGCAAATCCTCTTGCGTCGCACAAGGCCCATCCGTATAATTCGTCTCATTGGTTGTCGTGCTTCACGACACCTCAGCATGTCTCCTCCACCCTCCTCCAAAGAGTGGATTAAGCCCGAACAACGCGTTCGGGCTTTTTTTCGTTCATCGCCCTCGTTTCGCCCCGTCTCTGCCTCATTGCAAGTAATTTTTTGACTTGCAGCCAAATTTCCTTTTATAATCGTGGGTTTCCCGCATCCATGCCCGCGGGGAAAATGGGGAAACCCAGACAGGGAGAGCCTGCGCCGGCGCCAACGAGCGTCACCATACAAGCAGGACCAAAACAGGGCACAAGTTATTTTTTGGATCGATCATGAAGACTTTTTCCGCCAAGGCACATGAAGTGCAGCGCGAATGGTACGTGATTGACGCGACGGATAAGGTTCTCGGCCGTGTCGCCAGCGAAGTGGCACGCCGTCTTCGCGGCAAACACAAGCCTGAGTTCACCCCGCACGTCGACACTGGTGATTTCATCATCATCATCAACGCCGGCAAGCTGAAGGTCACGGGCAACAAGACCACCGACAAGAAGTACTACCGTCACTCGGGTTACCCGGGCGGTATCTACGAAACGACGTTCGGCAAGATGCAAGAACGCTTCCCGGGCCGCGCGCTCGAGAAGGCCGTGAAGGGCATGCTGCCGAAGGGCCCGCTCGGCTACGCGATGATCAAGAAGCTGAAGGTCTACGCTGACGCAACGCACCCGCACTCGGCACAACAGCCGAAGGCGCTCGAGATCTAAGGGGAGCCCACATGATCGGTAACTGGAATTACGGTACGGGCCGCCGCAAGAGCGCAGTCGCTCGTGTCTTCATCAAGTCGGGCAAGGGCGACATCATCGTCAACGGTAAGCCCATCGCTGACTACTTCTCGCGCGAAACGTCGCTGATGATCGTGCGTCAACCGCTGGAACTCACGAACCACGGCACGACGTTCGACATCAAGGTGAACGTGACGGGCGGCGGCGAAACCGGCCAGGCCGGCGCAGTTCGCCACGGCATCACGCGCGCGCTGATGGACTACGACGCAACGCTCAAGCCGGCACTGTCGCAAGCTGGCTTCGTCACCCGTGACGCACGTGAAGTGGAACGTAAGAAGGTCGGTTTCCACAAGGCACGTCGCCGCAAGCAGTTCTCGAAGCGTTAATTTCACATTGGCGCTTTGGCCTGTGCTCCTCGCGGAGCACAGCGCTGCTGCAAAAGCCGTCCGCGCTCACTGCGCCGGGCGGCTTTTTCGTTTTTTGTCGGCGCGTCGCACGCTCGGCGCGCAGGCTGCGAAAGTTTGGAGAAACCCTTGATTTTGTGGGCTTAAGCACGATCTCGGGAAGAGCCCTACAATAGCGGCTAGAAGCTTTTTTGGAGAGTTCGAATGAGCGCTGTCACCGAAACTACCGCGACCGAAATGCCCGGTCCCTTCGTATTCACCGAAGCAGCGGCTGACAAGGTCAAGCAACTGATCGACGAGGAAGGCAACCCGGAGCTGAAGCTGCGCGTATTCGTGCAAGGCGGCGGCTGCTCGGGCTTCCAGTACGGATTCACGTTCGACGAGACGGTCAACGAAGACGACACCGTGATGAACCGCAACGGCGTCCAGCTTCTGATCGACTCGATGAGCTATCAGTACCTCGTCGGCGCCGAGATCGACTACAAGGACGATCTCAATGGCGCGCAGTTCGTCATCAAGAACCCGAACGCGACCACCACGTGCGGTTGCGGCTCGTCGTTCTCGGTTTGATCGATCGACTGCAGTAAAAAAACGGGGCTTCGGCCCCGTTTTTTATTGGTGCGCGCCTGGTTCGCGCTCAGTCACCGTGTCTGGTCAGCGCGGATAAATCGCGCCGAGCACGCGCTCGCCGGCCGCGCCGGTGACGGCGGCAAGATTGCCGGGCTCCCGCGCTACGCAGCGCATGGCGAGCCACGCGAAGGCAAGCGGCTCCACCTGATGCGGCGGCACGCCTAGCGCCTCGGTGGTCATGACCGGCACGCCAGCCACACCGCCCGTTTCGAGCGCCTTCTGCAGCGCCGCCATCAACGCCGCGTTGCGCGCGCCGCCGCCGCAGACATATACGGCGCGGCAATCGCTCGCGTGACGCTCGATCTCGCGCGCCACGCTCACGGCGGTCAGTGCGACTAGCGTGGCTTGCACGTCGGCGGGCGTGAGCGACTCGAAGCCCTTGAGCTTGTCGTCGAGCCACTGGGCGTTGAAGAGATCGCGGCCTGTGCTCTTGGGCGGCTGCTGCTCGAAGAACGGTTCGTCCAGCAGGGCGTTCAAAAGCGGCTGATGCAGATGGCCGCTCGCGGCGAACTTGCCGTTCTCGTCGTAGGGCTTGCCCAGATGGCGTTCGGCCCAGAGGTCGAGCAGGGCGTTGGCCGGGCCACAATCGAACCCACGCACGGCACCCGTCGACGAAAGCACGGTGATGTTGCTGATGCCGCCCAGGTTGCAGACCACGCGCGTTTCTTCCTGCGAGCCGAACAGCGTCGCGTGGAACGCGGGCACGAGCGGCGCGCCCTGGCCGCCCGAGGCGACGTCGCGGCTGCGGAAGTCGGCGATCACGTCGATGTGGGTGAGTTCCGCAAGCAGCGCCGGGTTCTGTATCTGCACCGTGTAGCCCTTCTCCGGACGATGCCGCACGGTCTGCCCGTGAGCGCCGATTGCGCGCACATCGCCGGCGGAAACATTGCCCGCGCGCAGCAACTCGTGGCAGCACACCGCATAGCGGGCCGCAAGTGCGTTGCCGGCGAGCGCCTCGCGCTCGATCTCGTTCTCGCCTGGCTGTTGCAATGAAAAGAGCGCTTCGCGCAGCCCTTGTGCGAAGCCGACGAAGGCTTCGGCCAGCACCACTGGCCGCTGGCCAGCCTCGAAGCGCACGGCAATGCCGTCCACGCCATCCATGCTCGTGCCCGACATCAGGCCGAAATACACGCCGTCGGCGGCGTGTGCGCTCTCGTTTCGTGCGTCGCGTGGCGCCACGTTGTGCTCCTTGATTAAGGCAATTCAGTGTCCTGCGAAGGAATTATCGGCGCAATGCCGTTCGAGCGTAAGCCGAACGGCTGACTGTTGGCCGCCATCGCGACATGCGACGCTCATCTTCGCCGCTCTAACCCGGGCGGCACTGGAGCCCTGCGCGACATCAACTCCCACAAGTCGAAGTGTTGACTGCGCAATGTGTGATCCGTATAGTGAAACTATACGCTATACGGAAAATACGTACTGACCCGATCCTGGCTCCAGACCTATCCATGTTCGTTCTGCTGAGTCTGGAGAATCATGATCAAGTCGTGGAATCACAAAGGGCTGAAGGCGTTCTTCTTCACTGGCAGCAAAGCGGGCATCCGGCCCGATCACATCGCGTCAGTTGGCGCGGCTCGACGAGGCCGAGTCGCCGCGGGACATGAACGTGCCGGGCTGGCGCTGCCATGCGCTGGAAGGCCGTCTCGGGGGGCACCATGCGATTCTCGTCAATGGCAACTGGCGCCTGACCTTCGCGTTCGAAGGCCGTCACGCGGTCCTTGTCGACTATCACGACTACCACTGAGGCACGAGCAAGATGAACGACACGATACGCATGCATAACCCGCCGCACCCCGGTGAAACGCTGCGCGAGGACATTCTCCCCGAACTGGGGCTCACCGTGACCGAAGCGGCTGCGCAACTCGGTGTCACGCGAGCCGCGCTCTCGCGCGTGCTGAACGGCCGCGCCGGTATTTCGCCGGAAATGGCGCTGCGCCTCGAGGCGTGGCTTGGCGAGGAAAACGGGGGCCGCGCCGATCTGTGGCTCGCCATGCAGGTCGCCTACGACCTTTGGCAGGCGCGCGCGAAAGGCGTGCCGCGCGTCGAGCGCGCTGCCGCCCGTTCCTGAGCACGCGGCTTGGGGCGCGCTGCGAGTCGCCGCCGCGCAGGCGACCCGCTACGAGCCGCAAAGACCTGCGAAGACCTGCAACGCGCCGCAAACCTCAGCCTGGCGAGTCGAATCACGTAAAATTGCGGTCTAGACCCAGACCTAACGACAGAACCGATCGAAGCATGAGCACCGAGTCCACTCCCAATAGCGGCGCAAAAGACGCCTTTCCGGTCACCGACGAAGTCCGTCACGCGCTTGCCGTCACGAAGCGCGGCGTGGACGAACTGCTGATCGAAGAAGAATTCGAGCAGAAGCTCGCTCGCAGCGCGGCCACGGGCAAGCCGCTGCGCATCAAGCTCGGCCTCGACCCGACCGCCCCTGACATCCACATCGGCCATACGGTCGTGCTCAACAAGATGCGCCAGCTGCAGGATCTCGGCCACACCGTGATCTTCCTGATCGGCGACTTCACTTCGCTGATCGGCGACCCGTCGGGCCGCAATGCCACGCGCCCGCCGCTCACGCGCGAGCAGATCGAATCGAACGCGAAAACGTACTTCGAGCAGGCCGCGCTCGTTCTCAACCGCGAAAAGACCGAAATCCGCTACAACAGCGAATGGTCGATGCCGCTCGGCGCCGACGGCATGATCAAGCTCGCGTCGCGCTACACGGTCGCGCGCATTCTCGAGCGCGAGGACTTCACCAAGCGCTTCCAGGGCGGCGTGCCCATCTCGATCCACGAGTTCCTGTATCCGCTCATGCAGGGCTACGACTCGGTCGCGCTCAATGCGGACCTCGAGCTCGGCGGCACGGACCAGAAGTTCAACCTGCTCGTTGGCCGTGAACTGCAAAAGCAGTACGGCCAGGAACAGCAGTGCATTCTCACGATGCCGCTGCTCGAAGGCCTCGACGGCGTCGAGAAGATGTCGAAGTCGAAGAACAACTACGTTGGCATCAGCGAAAAGCCCAACGACATGTTCGGCAAGCTCATGTCCATTTCGGACACGATGATGTGGCGTTACTTCACGCTGCTCTCGTTCCGTCCCATGGACGAAATCGAGGGCTTCAAGCGCGAAATCGAAGCGGGCCGCAACCCACGCGACTTCAAGGTGCTGCTCGCGCAGGAAATCGTCGCACGCTTTCATTCGCAGGCCGACGCCGAGCGCGCGCTCGAAGACTTCAACCACCGCGCCAAGGGCGGCGTGCCCGACGACATTCCGTCGATCACGCTCGCGGGCGCGCCGCTTGCCATCGGCCAGTTGCTCAAGCAGGCGGGGCTCGTGCCCTCCACGAGCGAAGCGCTGCGCAACATCGAGCAGGGCGGCGTGAAGATCGACGGCGCGACCGTGTCCGACAAGGGCCTCAAGGTCGAGGCGGGCGAGTTCGTCGTGCAAGTGGGCAAGCGGCGCTTTGCGCGCGTGACGCTCACCGCATGATTGCCTTGATCCAGCGCGTGCGCCGAGCGGAAGTACGCGTGGCGCAAGGTGGCAGCGAACGCGTGACCGGTGCGATCGGCCAGGGGCTGCTCGCGCTGGTGTGTGCCGAGCGTGGCGACACCGAAGCCAACGCCGACAAGCTGCTCGCGAAGTTGCTCGGCTATCGCGTGTTCAGCGACGCGGCGGGCAAGATGAACCTGAGCGTGCAGAACATCGACGGCAATGGCGCTCCCGGCGGCTTGCTGCTCGTCTCGCAGTTCACGCTCGCCGCCGATACGAACAGTGGCTTGCGCCCGAGCTTCACGCCGGCCGCACCGCCCGAAGAGGGGCGGCGTCTGTTCGATTATTTCGTCGCCGCCGCGCGCGAGAAGCATCCGACCGTCGAGACCGGCGAGTTCGGCGCCGACATGCAGGTGTCGCTCGTCAACGACGGCCCCGTCACGTTCTGGCTGCAAGTGCGCAACTGAACCATGAACACGCAGATCCTCTTTATCCGCCACGGCGAAACGGACTGGAATCGCATCAAGCGCATCCAGGGGCATATCGACATTCCGCTCGCGCAAAGTGGGGTGGTGCAGGCGCAGCAGCTCGGCGCACGGCTCGCGAAGGAAGTGCAGTCGGGCGCGCGGATCGATGCAATCTGGTCGAGCGACCTGTTGCGCGCGCAACAGACGGCACAGCCCGTTGCGGAAGCCCTGGGTTTGCCGGTGCAGCTCACCGCAGGGCTGCGCGAACGCAACTATGGCGCGTTCCAGGGCCACGACAGCGACGAAATCTCCGAGCGCTTCCCGGACGAGTACGCGCACTGGCAAACGCGCGACCCCGGCTTCGCGCCGCCCGAAGGCGAGTCGCAGCGCGAGTTGTATCACCGCGTGCTGCACGCGCTCGAGCCGATCCTGGCCATGCATCCGGGCGGGCGCATTGCGTGTGTCGCGCACGGCGGCGTGCTCGACTGCGTCTACCGCTTCGCGAACGGCCTCTCGCTCGACGCGCCGCGCGCGTGGCCGCTCCTCAACACGAGCGTGAACGTCGTCGATTTCGAACGCGGCGACTACGTCACGCAGGCGCGCGTCGTCGCATGGGGCGACGTGGCGCATCTGGGCGGCGTTAGCGCCGACGATGGCTTCAAGCGTACGCCCGAGCCGGGCCGCTAATCTGTCTTCCTCACACAGCGCGGTGGGCCGCCGCGCTGTCCTGTTTCTCCAGCCTTTCCCATCCCCGCGTTGATCCCAGCCCCGTCTGACTCCAGGCTAAGGCACCAGCTATCTCCTTTCCGCTTGCTTGCGGATTCCTTCCAAAGCCCAACCACAAAGTTAAGCGTCCTGCTAACATTTGTCCGACCTTTGGGTGCGCTGGCCACCGGGCTCCTGGCCCGGCTCCGCGTTGTAGAGGGACGCGCGCGCATGACAGGCGTGAAGCCGCGTGCCCAAGGTTGTTATACGAACGGGTATTCCCAGAAAAAAACGCAGGAGAAAGTTCAATGACGTTCAAGCTTCACAAGCTGCTGCCGGTGAGCGCAGCGGTCATGGCGCTCGCAGCGCTGTCGGGCAACGCGGCGGCCGACCAGGTCGTCAAGATCGGCCACGTCGGGCCGCTCACGGGCGGTTCGGCCCACCTCGGCAAGGACAACGAGAACGGCGCGCGCCTCGCCATCGAGGAAATCAACGCCAAGGGTCTCACGATCGACGGCCAAAAAATTACGCTCTCGCTCGACGCCCAGGACGACGCCGCCGACCCGCGCCAGGCCACCCAGGTCGCGCAGAAACTCGTCGACGACAAGGTCGTTGCCGTGATTGGCCATCTGAATTCGGGCGCATCGATCCCGGCTTCGAAGATTTACAGCGACGCGGGCATCGTGCAGATCTCGCCGTCGTCGACCAATCCTTCGTACACGCAGCAGGGTTTCAAGACGACGTACCGCGTGGTCGCGACCGATGCCCAGCAAGGCCCCGCACTTGCCGACTACGCAGCGAAAAGCCTGAACGTGAAGACCGTGGCGGTGGTCGACGACTCGACCGCGTATGGCCAAGGCCTCGCCAACGAGTTCGAGAAGACGGCGAAGTCGCTTGGCATGAAGGTGCTTTCGCACGACGCGACCAACGACAAGGCCGTGGATTTCCGCGCGATCCTCACGAAGATCAAGGGCGAGAATCCCGACGCGATCATGTACGGCGGCATGGACGCCACCGGCGGTCCGTTTGCGAAGCAGGCGAAGCAACTGGGTCTGCGCGCGAAGGTGTTGTCGGGCGACGGCGTGTGCACGGAAAGCCTCGCGGAGCTGGCGGGCGCGGCGACCGACAATATCGTTTGCTCGCAGGCGGGCATGGCGGTCGAGCGCATGAATGGCGGTGCGGCGTTCGCGGCGAAGTACCAGAAGCGCTTCGGTCATCCGATCGAATTCGATGCGCCCTTCACGTATGACGCGGTGTACATCGTCGTCGATGCGATGAAGCGCGCGAACTCGACTGATCCCGCGAAGGTCCTCGCGCAGATCCCGGGCACGGACTACAAGGGCGTGATTGGCGAGACCACGTTTGACGCAAAGGGCGACCTCAAGCACGGCGTGATCTCGCTCTACAACTACAAGGCAGGCAAGAAAACGCTGCTCGACGTGGTGAAGATGTAAGCACGCAGGCGCCTGGATTCGGAGGCGCGCCTGCAAACGGAACGGCCAACCGGCGCGAGCGGGTTGGCCGTTTTGCTATTGCGCAGTGCTTATTGCGCGGGTTTTGCCGCAGCCCGCCGCCGCGCGCGTTTGGACACGCCATTGACGAGCGCCCAGCGCAATACCGGTGCGATCGCTCGCATGCCAGGCTGCACGAGCGCGCGGCGCGCAAAGGAGAAGGAATCGAAGCCGAGCATCTGCTGCGCGAAAGGCGGCAACAAGTCGATGCCCGCATTCCTGATCAGCGCGCCAGCAGGGCGCATTCCCGGTCGCGGCGCCGGTGCATCCATGAGCACGCGCACGACCTCGAAGGTGCGCTCGCTCGCGACGAGTTCGGGCTGCATCGACTGCAAATACGCATCGACTTCGGCGCGCGAACGCGGCACGTTCGCAGCGCCCAGCAGTTCGGCAATGCGCGCGACTTCGGCGTAGTACTGATCCTGCATCTCACCGGGCAGTGCGGGATTCACGAAGCGCAAATAGGCGCCGAGAAAGCTCGACACTTCGGCCACATGCACCCACGTGAGCAACGCGGGATCACTCGCGCGATAGGGGCGGCCATCGAGCGCGGTGCCCGTCACGGCGAGGTGGATCGTCTTGACGCGTTCGATCAAGGCCAGCGCGTCGGCGCGGCTGCCGTATGTCGTGCCCGCGATGAAAGTCGCGGTGCGCCGCAGCCGCCCGAGTATGTCGATGCGAAACGTCGAATGGTCCCACACGCCGGCGAGCGCATGCGGATGCAGCGCCTGGAGCAACAGCGCGCTCACGCCGCCCGCCATCATCGCGGCGAAATCGGCGTGGACTTTCCAGCAGACGGCGTCGGGGCCGAAGAGGCCGGGGTCGCCCGGCGGATTCGAGTAATCGAGTCTTGGGCCGCTGCCTGTGGTGAGGTGCGTGATGCTTTCGGCGAGCGTCATGCGCAGACGGCGCACGAGTTGACCGGCAAGGCCGGTCGGCTCGGGAGCGTTCGGAGGCAGGCCGGCGTGATCGGACATCGTGCTCTCGCTCGCGCTGCGTTGAAGTGTGTTGAAGGTGTGCCGCGCAAATGTACTGCGGCTTACGACGCGTCCGGTTCCCAGTCGCCACCCGCCGACGCGTCGTCCGGCACCGTGAGGCCAAAGTGGCGATAGCTCAGTTGCGTGGCCACGCGGCCGCGCGGCGTGCGCTGCAGATAGCCCTGCTGGATCAGATACGGTTCGAGCACGTCCTCGATCGTGTCGCGTTCCTCGCCGATTGCGGCGGCGAGATTGTCCACGCCCACCGGGCCGCCGTCGAACTTGTGCAGGATGGCTTCGAGCAGCTTGCGGTCCATCAGGTCGAAGCCCACGGGGTCGACGTCGAGCATGCGCAGCGCGGCGTCTGCGACCTTGGCGGTGATCGCGCCGTCGGCTTTCACCTCGGCGTAGTCGCGCACGCGGCGCAGCAGGCGGTTCGCAATACGCGGCGTGCCGCGCGAGCGGCGCGCGATTTCGAGCGCGCCGTCAGGGTGAATCTGCGCGCCGAGCAGCGAAGCGGAGCGTTGCACGATGCGCGAGAGTTCACTCGCGTTGTAGAACTCGAGGCGCGAGACGATGCCGAAGCGGTCGCGCAGCGGATTCGTGAGCATGCCCGCGCGCGTGGTCGCGCCCACGAGCGTGAACGGCTGGAGGTCGAGCTTCACGCTGCGCGCGGCCGGCCCTTCGCCAATCATGATGTCGATCTGGTAGTCCTCGAGCGCCGGATACAGGATTTCCTCGACGACCGGCGAGAGCCGGTGAATTTCGTCGATGAAGAGTACGTCGTTGGCTTCGAGATTGGTGAGCAGCGCTGCGAGATCGCCCGCGCGCTCGAGCACGGGGCCCGACGTCTGCCGCAAATTGACCCCCATTTCGCGCGCGATGATGTGCGCAAGCGTGGTCTTGCCCAGGCCCGGCGGCCCGAACAGCAGCACGTGGTCGAGCGGTTCGGAACGGCGCTTCGCGGCCTCGATGAAAATCTCGAGCTGGCCGCGCACCTTTTCCTGGCCGACATATTCGTCGAGCTGGCGGGGGCGTAACGCGCGTTCGAACGCTTCCTCGTGGGTCGAGGCGGGCGTGGCGGCGATCACGCGGTCGGCGCCGGCGTGGTTGGCGGCGAGTTTGTCGGTTTCGATCATCCAGCGATTGTACCGCGCAGACTATGCGGCGGCGGCCCGTCCCGAGCCCCGAGATCGTGCCGCAACTAACAGCCCGGCACGAGCCTGCACGACGGCGATCAGGCCTTCGAAAGCGCCTTGAGCGCGAGCTTGATGCCTTCGGAAACGCCAGTGCCGGCGGGCACGTTCTTGATCGCGGCGAGCGCTTCCTTTTCCGAATAGCCGAGCGCGAGCAGCGCGTTGAGGATGTCGTTTGCGTGGTCGGAGGGCGAAGCGGCGGCGGCCATCGCGCCGAGGTCCGCGCCGAGCTTGCCCTTGAGTTCGAGCAGCAGACGCTCGGCCGTTTTCTTGCCGATGCCGGGCACGCGCGTGAGGCGCGCCGCATCTTGCTGTGTGACCGCTTGCGAGAGGTCGTGCACGCTCATGCCCGAGAGCACGGCGAGCGCCATGCGCGCGCCGATGCCGCTGATCTTGAGCAGTTCGCGAAACGTCGAGCGTTCCTCTTGCGTGCCGAAGCCGAAGAGCAGATGCGCGTCTTCGCGCACGATCATCTGCGTGAGCAACACGATTTTTTCGCCGTTGCCGGGCAGGTTGTAGAACGTGCTCATCGGCACGTCGACTTCGTAGCCGACGCCGTTGCAGTCGATGAGCAGGTGCGGCGGGTTCTTTTCCAGCAATACGCCGGCAATGCGACCGATCATGGCGGTTTCTGTGATGAGGGAAAGCTCAAGAGTGTAGCGGAGGGCAGGGCAGTACGGAGCGCGCGGCTCGAACGTTGGCCGTTCGGGCGAGGCGCATTAGTCGCGCATTCAACCGCGCATTTAGCCTATCAACCGTCCACGCCGCACCCGCATGCCCTTCTTCGCGAGCGCAGGCGCAAGCCCGCCGAGCGTGGCAAGCGCATCCCCGCCGTGCGCGTGACAGATCGCCATGCCAAGCGCGTCGGCGGCGTCGGTGCCGGGCGTGCCCGTGAGGGCGAGCAGGCGCACGACCATCTGCTGCATCTGCTCCTTGGTCGCGCGTCCGTAGCCCACCACGGCTTGCTTGAGTTGCAGCGCGGTGTATTCGGCCACCGGCACGCCGCCTGAAACCAGCCCGCAAATGGCCGCGCCGCGCGCCTGCCCGAGCAGGAGCGTCGACTGCGGATTGACGTTGACGAACACTTTTTCGATCGCCGCCTGGTCGGGCGCGTGCTGGCGGATCAGCGTGGAGACGCCCTCGAAGATCGTGCCGAGGCGCGTGGGCAGATCGGCATCGGCGGTGCGGATGACGCCGCTTGCGACATACGTGAGCTGATGGCCGTGTCGCTCGATCACGCCGAAGCCGGTGACGCGCAAGCCGGGGTCGATGCCGAGAATTCTCATGAAATGCGGGAAAAACGGATGTGCTGCGATGGTACAACGAACGGCCTACCTGCCGCGAGCCTTGAGGGCGCGAGCGAAGGCGGCGCGCCATGCAAAGAAAAAGCCCGCGGGACGCAAGTCCGGCGGGCTTTGCTCAAGCGGCGCGTCACGTGCAGGTCACGCGCCGCACGCAAGGATCAGTGACGGAAGTGGCGAATGCCCGTCATCACCATGGCGATGTTGTGCTCGTCGGCGGCGGCGATCACTTCGTCGTCGCGCATCGAGCCGCCCGGCTGGATCACGCAGGTCGCGCCCGCGTTGACCACCACGTCGAGACCGTCACGGAACGGGAAGAACGCGTCCGACGCGACTGCCGTGCCCGCGAGCTTGAGGCCCGCGTTCTCGGCCTTGATGCTGGCGATGCGCGCCGAGTCCACGCGGCTCATCTGGCCTGCGCCCACGCCCATCGTCATGCCGTTCGCGCAGAACACGATGGCGTTCGACTTCACGAACTTCGCGACTCGCCATGCGAACAGCAGATCGTCCATTTCCTTCGGCGTCGGGTGGCGCTTCGTCACGACGCGCAGTTCGTGCGGCTGCACGTTCTTCGCATCGAGCGATTGCACGAGCAGACCGCCGCCCACGCGCTTCAGATCGAACGCGTTGTGGCCATCGCCCAGCGCGATTTCCAGCAGACGCACGTTCTGCTTCGCGGCGAACACGGCCTTCGCGGCTGCCGAGAACGACGGCGCGATCAGCACTTCGACGAACTGCTTCGCCACGGCTTGGGCAGCCGCTTCGTCGACTTCGCGATTGAACGCGATGATGCCGCCGAACGCCGAGGTCGGGTCGGTCTGGAACGCCTTCGAGTACGCTTCGAGCGCGTTCGCGCCGATTGCCACGCCGCACGGATTCGCGTGCTTGATGATCACGCAGGCCGGGGCGTCGAAGGTCTTCACGCATTCCCACGCCGCGTCCGAGTCGGCGATGTTGTTGTACGAGAGTTCCTTGCCCTGGAGCTGCGTGTAGTTCGCGAGCGCGCCGGCGGGCGTCGTGAGGTCGCGGTAGAACGCGGCGCTCTGGTGCGGGTTTTCGCCGTAGCGCAGGTCCTGGACCTTGTCGAACGCGAGGTTCAGCACGGCCGGGTAGGTGTTGCGCGACTTGTGCTCGAGTGCTTCGGTCAGGCTCGTGAGGTAGTTCGTGATCGCGCCGTCGTACTGCGCCGTGTGCGAAAACACCTTCGTTGCGAGGCGGAAGTTCGTGGCGTAGCTCACGGTGTTGCCGTTCGCGCGCATTTCCTCCAGCACCTTCGCGTAGTCGGCCGGGTCGACCACCACGGTCACGTCGCGATGGTTCTTCGCCGCCGAGCGCAGCATGGTCGGGCCGCCGATATCGATGTTCTCGATCGCGTCTTCGAGCGTGCACTCTTCCTTCGACACCGTCTGGACGAACGGGTAGAGGTTCACGACGAGCAGGTCGATCGTCGGGATATCGTGCTTTTCGAGCGCGGCCATGTGCTCGGGCAGGTCGCGGCGCGCGAGAATGCCGCCGTGCACCTTCGGGTGCAGCGTTTTCACGCGCCCATCGAGCATTTCCGGAAAGCCGGTGTAGTCGGCCACTTCGGTGACGGGAAGGCCCGCGTCCGCGAGCAGTTTCGCGGTGCCGCCGGTCGACAGGATCTTGACGCCGAGATCCGACAGGGATTTCGCGAAGTCGACAATGCCTGCCTTGTCGGAAACGGAGATGAGCGCTTGCTTGATCATGATGTGGGAGAGTTGCCGATAGATCGAGGAGTCCGCGCCGAAGGTCCAGTAAAACGCAGCGGCGTTACAGCAGGCCGTGCTGCTGGAGCTTCTTGCGCAGCGTGTTGCGGTTGATGCCGAGATACTCGGCGGCCAGCGACTGATTGCCGCCTGCCTGCTCGAGCACCACCTCGAGCATCGGTTTTTCGACGCACGCCATTACCATTTCGTAGACGTCGTGCGGATTGCTGCCGTCGAGGTCCTGGAAGTAGATGCCAAGGCTCTCGCGGACGGATTGTTCGATGTTGTGCTTGCTCATGCTGCCAGTCGATCGGTTGATTCGTCGCTGCCGTCGCTGTCGTTGTTCTCGTCGTCGACGTAGACGAGGCGCTCGGAGCGCGCCTTCTGTTCGTCGAAGAACTGGTTGACGGCGACAAGCTGCTCGCGCGTGGTGTCCAGCGTATTCATGCGATGCCGGAACGTATTGGCGCCGCAAAGGCCGCGAGTGTACCAGCCGATATGCTTGCGCGCAGTACGCACGCCCGTAAATTCGCCATAAAACGCGTAGTGGTCCTCCAGATGCTCATTCATGATCGACTGGATTTCGTCCACGCGCGGCGGCGGCAACAGTTCGCCCGTCGCGAGGAAATGCTCGATTTCGCGGAACAGCCACGGGCGCCCCTGCGCCGCGCGGCCGATCATGATGGCGTCGGCGCCCGTGAGCGCGAGGACCTCGCGCGCCTTTTGCGGCGACGTAATGTCGCCGTTCGCGACCACCGGAATCCGTGCCGCGGCTTTCACCGCGGCGATCGTTTCGTACTCCGCTTCACCGTGGTAGAGGTCGGCGCGCGTGCGGCCGTGCACGGTGAGCATGGAAATGCCGCTTTCCTCGGCAATGCGCGCGATGGTGAGCGCGTTGCGGTTGTCGCGGTCCCAGCCCGTGCGGATCTTCAGCGTGACGGGCACGGCGTCGGGGCCCACGCCCACGGCGTCGACCACGGCCTTGACGATGCGCGCGACGAGCGGCTCGTTTTGCAGCAGCGCCGAGCCGGCCGCGACGTTGCAGACCTTCTTGGCCGGGCAGCCCATGTTGATGTCGATGATCTGCGCGCCGTTCGCCACGTTGTAGCGCGCGGCTTCGGCCATCATTTCGGGATCGGCGCCGGCAATCTGCACGGAGATGGGTTCCACTTCGCCCGCGTGATTGGCGCGGCGCATGGTCTTTTCGCTCTTCCAGAGCTGCGCGTTGGACGCGACCATTTCGGACACCGCATAGCCCGCGCCGAGGCGCTTGCACAGCTGGCGGAACGGCCGGTCCGTGACACCCGCCATGGGGGCGACGAACAGGTTATTACGCAAGGTGTGACGGCCGATAGTGAACATGACGCGCGGGCGAGGCCGGTGCCGCGACCCGGATGGCATTCCGGCTGGCGCGGCGAACGGCGTGTATTTGCAAAAGGGGAAACGTCTATTTTAGCGTTAACAGGATGCGAGGTCGCGGTGCGCGGACCCTGGTCCTGATGCTGGGCAGCACTTCAACACGCAAACCAGCATGCAAAAAAAGCGATGCGACCCTTAGCTAATCACATCAACTCCGCTGCCCGAACATCATTTGCCGCGCGAGCGCCGTCTTCACGGGCGGGGCGAATTCGAGGGCCGTGAGCGCGAGCCCGCGCAGCGTGGCGAGCGGACCGAAATCGACGGTGAACAGGCGTGCGAGCGTATCGGTTGCGCCGATCGTCATGCGCCGGTCGAACGCGCGGCGGCCTGCGAACTCGGCGAGCGCGCGCGGCGTGGCGCCGTGCTGCGCGAGGGAGTCGGCAAGCGCGTGGGCGTCGCGCAGGCCGAGATTGAGGCCCTGGCCCGCCACGGGATGCAGCGTCTGCGCCGCGTTGCCGACCGCCGCGATACGGCCGTTACCGGAAACGAGGGCGTCGAGGGCGTTCAGGCCGAGCGGGAACGCCGCGCGACCGTGGATCTGCGTGAAGCGGCCCATGCGCGCGCCGAACGCCACGCCGAGCTCGGCGAGGAAATCGGCGTCGGAAAGCTGCGCGCGGCGCTCGGCTTGCGCGGGCGAGCAGCACCACACGAGCGCGTAGTCCGCGCCGCGCACGCCGCCCATCGGCAGGAGCGCGATTGGGCCTTCGCTCGTGAAACGCTCCCACGCCACGTGTGGCTGCGGGGCCGCGAGCGTCACCACGCCGACCAGCGCCGTTTGGCCGTAGTCGCGCGAGCGTTTGGTTTCGGCGGCCGGCACGACGGCTTTTGCGTCGGCTTCGTCGGAATCGTTTTGCGTATCGCGCTGGGGCAGCGGGCGATACAGGCCGCCTTCGGCGTTCACGAGGATGCGCGTGCGCAACTGCCGCTCAACGCCCGCGCTCACGACCGGCAGCGTCACGCCGTCGTGCTCCACGACGGGATCGTGCGCCTGCGTGTGATGCAGCCAGTGCACCGGCGTGCCGCGCACGGCACGCGCGAGCGCCTGAACGATCGCGCCGTAGCGCGCCACGTAGCCAAGCGCGGGCAAGTCGTAGTCGTGCCGGTCGATCAGCGTGCGCCCGAAATGGCCGCGCTGCGAGACATGAATACGCTCGATAGACGTCGCGTCGTGCGGCCACGCGAGCGCCTCGAGCAGCGTGCGGCTACCCTGCGAAACGGCAATGGCGCGCGGGTCGCCGGCGCTGTCCTCGGGTTCGCGCGCGTCGATTAGCGCGATCGAGAGCCCTTGCGTGGCGCTGCGCCGCGTGAGCCACCCCGCGAGCGCGAGACCCACCGGCCCGGCGCCGACGATCGCCACGTCGTGATCGAAATGAGCGGGCGTGTTCGCGCCGGTGGAAGTGTCGTTCGCGCTGCCGGAAACTGCGTTCATGTCGTTTGCTTCGTTTCGTGTGGGATCTTCGCGTGGTTGTGTCTGCGCTTGCGTCAGGCGCCGCGCTGCGCGTCCTGCATCAGCGCTTCGATTTCATCGGCCGCAACGGGCACGCCGCGCGTGATCAGCTCGCAGCCCGTTTCGGTGACGATCGCGTCGTCCTCGATACGAATGCCGATGTCCCAGTAGCGCTCGGGCACGTCCTCGGCCGCGCGGATGTAGAGGCCAGGCTCGATCGTGAGCGTCATGCCGGGGCGCAGCGTGCGCCAGGGCGGCGGGGCGGCGGGTTTTCCGGCGCTCGGCGCAATATCGCGCTCACGATAATCGCCCGCGTCGTGCACATCCATGCCGAGCCAGTGCCCGGTGCGATGCATATAGAAGCGCGCATAGGCGCGCTCGGCGATCACGTCGTCGACGCTTGCAAAGCGCTGGCGGTCGATGATGCCGGTATCGAGCAGCCCCTGCGCGAGCACGCGCACCGCGGCGTCGTGCGGCGCCTCGAAGTTCACGCCGGCGCGCGTGGCGTCGACGGCGGCCTGCTGCGCGGCGAGCACGATGTCGTAGAGCTCGCGTTGCGCGCTGGTGAAGCGGCCGCTCGCGGGGAACGTGCGCGTGATGTCCGAGGCGTAGCCGTTCAACTCGCACGCGGCGTCGATAAGCACGAGGTCGCCCGCGCGCGCCACCGCGTTGCCCGCGGGGTAGTGCAGCACGCATGCATTCGCGCCTGCCGCGACGATCGAACCGTAGGCAGGGGCCTGCGCGCCGTGCTTGCGAAACGTGTAAAGCAGCTCCGCCTCGATCTCGTATTCGCGCATGCCGGGCCGGCATGTCTGCATCGCGCGCACGTGCGCGAGCGCCGAGATTTTCGCGGCGCGGCGCATCGTGTCGAGCTCGTGCGCGTCCTTGATCACGCGCATGTCGTCGAGCAGCGGCAGCAGGTCGTATGCGGCGGCGGGCGCGGTGATGCCGCTGCGCCCCTGTGCGCGCACCGCATCGATCCAGCGCTTCACCTGAGCGTCGAAGCGCTCGGAAGCCGCGAGCGCGTAGTGCAGCGCGGGACGGTTCGCAATGAGCTGCGGGATGCGTGCGTCGAGTTCGTCGAAGGGGAATGCGGCGTCGAAGCCGAACGCCTCGCGCGCGGCGTCGGGACCGAAGCGAAAGCCTTCCCACGTTTCGCGCTCGACGTTCTTCGCGCGGCAGAACAGGATGGCGGCGGGCTGGTTTTCCCCCGCGTTCGCGTCGAGCACGAGCAGTGCCTCGGGCTCCGTGAAGCCGGTGAGGTAGTAGAAGTAGCTGTCGTGCCGGTACGGATAGTCGGCGTCGCGATTGCGCAGTGCCTCGGGCGCTGTCGGTACGAGCGCGACACCGCCGCCCTGCGCACGCAGTGCCGCAAGCACGCGCTCGCGGCGCGCGCGATAGAGCGCCGCGCTGCCGTCGGGGCCGCGCTGCATGTCGGCTGCGTCGGCCACGTTGGCGGCTGGGTGGGCTTCGCTCGAGGCGGCCGGGGCGCTGTGCTTGAGGGTCGAGTCCATCGTGAGATTGTAGCGCTGGCTACAAACGGACGCGCGTGGTCGCGGTCACCCGCCGGGAGCGCCGATGGCGCCGAGGTTGTCTCCTACCTACATCATTTGTAGGAAAAATCCTGCACTGCAACAGACGGCACGTCAGAAAAATGCGAATCCAACGTATACTTCGGCCGGATTCCAGAAAAGGCAGGTGGTATGAAACTTATCGGTTCGCTCGGCAGCCCGTATGTCCGCAAGGCGCGGATCACGCTCGCTGAAAAGAAAATCGACTACAAGCTGGTGCTCGAGAACGTGTGGGGCGAGGAAACGGAGATTCACGATTTCAACCCGCTCGGCAAGGTGCCGTGTCTCGTGATGGACGACGGCGAGGCCGTATTCGACTCGCGCGTGATCTGCGAGTACGTCGACATGCTTTCGCCCGTGGCCAAGCTCATTCCGCCCGCAGGCCGCGAGCGTATTGAAGTGCGTTGCTGGGAAGCGCTCGCCGACGGCATGCTCGACGCGACCGTGCTGATCCGCCTCGAAGGCACGCAACGCACGCCGGAGCAGCGCAACGAGGCGTGGGTCAAGCGCCAGGAGCGCAAGATCCACGAAGGTCTCGCCGCGATGGCCAAGGGACTCGACGGCAACCCGTGGTGCGCGGGCAACCGCTACACGATTGCGGATATTTCCGTGGGCTGCGCGCTCGGCTATCTCGACTTCCGCATGCCGGAGCTGAACTGGCGCGAAGCGCATCCGAATCTCGCGCGTCACTACGAAAAGCTCTCGCAGCGCCAGTCGTTCATCGACACGGTGCCGCAAGGCTAATTGGCAGTTCTCAGGCAATCGATGTGAAAACGCCCGACGGCATTGCGTGCCGCCGGGCGTTTTCGCGTCAGTCGTACCTCGCCTTCCTCAGGCGATCTTTTCCTCCGCCGGCGCGAACGAATCGCTGCGCGCGACCGGCCACCACTTCTCATACAGCTGATAGCGATAGCGGCCTTCGAGCAGATCGCCGGGCTTCAGGTACTTGAGCAGTTCCGACATCAGCTTCACCTCGTACGACGACACGCGCCGCACGATGTGATGCGCACGCAGATCCGACGGGCTCGAAAGGCCCGCGGCCTGAATCAGCTCTTGCAGCGCGTGCAGCGTGTTGTGATGGAAGTTGAAGACGCGCTCGCCCTTGTCCGGCACGTTCAGCGCGCGCTGGCGCACAGGATCTTGCGTGGCGACGCCCGTGGGGCAGCGGTCCGAGTGGCACTTCTGCGCCTGGATGCAGCCCACCGCGAACATGAAGCCGCGCGCCGAGTTCACCCAGTCCGCGCCGATCGCGAGCGTGCGTGCGATATCGAACGCGGTGATGATCTTGCCGCTCGCGCCGATCCTGATCTTGTTGCGCAGGCCAATGCCCACGAGCGTGTTGTGCACGAGGAGCAGCCCTTCCTGCAGCGGCGTGCCGATATGGTCGGTGAATTCAAGCGGCGCCGCGCCCGTGCCGCCTTCCGCGCCGTCCACGACGATGAAGTCGGGCAGGATGCCGGTTTCGAGCATCGCCTTGGCGATGCCGAAAAACTCCCACGGATGCCCAATGCACAGCTTGAAGCCCGTGGGCTTGCCGCCCGAGAGCTTGCGCAGACGCTCGACGAATTCGAGCAGCCCGCGCGGCGTGGAGAATTCCGAGTGGCGCGCGGGCGAGACACAATCCTTGCCAATAGGAATGCCGCGCGTTTCGGCGATCTCGGGCGTGACCTTCGCGGCGAGCAGCATGCCGCCATGGCCGGGCTTCGCGCCTTGCGAAAGCTTCACCTCGATCATCTTCACCTGCGGTTCGTTCGCGAGGCGCTGGAACTTGTCGGCGCTGAAGGTGCCGTCGTCGTTGCGGCAGCCGAAGTAGCCCGAGGCGATCTCCCAGATGATATCGCCGCCATTCTCGCGGTGATACTTCGACATCGAGCCTTCGCCCGTGTCGTGCGCGAACCCGCCTTTCTTCGCGCCCATGTTGAGCGCGCGGATCGCGTTGGCCGAGAGCGCGCCGAAGCTCATCGCCGAAATGTTGAAGATCGACATCGAGTACGGTTGCGCGCGGTTCGCGCCTACGAGCACGCGAAAGTCGCTGCCAGCGAGCTTCGTGGGCGCGAGCGAGTGGCTGATCCATTCGTGGCCCACGGCCTTCACGTCGAGTTCGGTGCCGTACGGGCGGCTGTCCACCGCGTTCTTCGCGCGCTGGTAGACGAGGCTGCGCTGAGCGAGCGAGAACGGTTTTTCGTCGGTGTCGTCCTCGACGAAGTACTGGCGGATCTCGGGCCGCACGAACTCGAACAGAAAGCGCAGATGGCCCCAGATCGGGTAGTTGCGCAGGATCGCGTGGCGCTCCTGGAACATGTCGTAGACGCCGAGCGCGACGAGCAGCACCGGCACGATCACGCAGTACCACGACAGGTGATGGAGGGCAGCCGCGGCGACGCAGGCTGCAAGCAGCAGCACCGCGCCCCACATGGCGAGATAACGTCGGGAAAACATTGGGGGGACTCCTCGAACTTGATGTAATGCGCGCCCTTGTGCGCTCCTCTCGTGAAGGTGCGGTGCGCGTGAGCCGCGCGGTTGCCGGGCGCGGCTTGCGGGAATGATGCCGCAAGTTCGTGAATCTGGCTGGGAGGCGGGCAAGAAACGGGCAAGAAGCGGGCAAGAAGCGGGCACGCCGTTTGAGCAGTGTCTGGCAGGCGTCGAAAGACGCCAAAAAAAACGCGGCGCCCAAGGCGCCGCGCGGTGTTCTCTTACGTTTTGCTTGACGGTGCTTGCGTCACGCCGTCGTGGCTGCAGCGGGCTTCTTGCGCGCTACACGCTTCTTTTTCTTCGGTGCTTCGGGCGGCAGTACCGCGGGCACGTGTGGCGCGAGCGTCGTCACCGCTTCGATGATGCCACCGCCCAGGCACACGTCGCCGTCATAGAGCACCGCCGACTGGCCGGGCGTCACGGCCCATTGCGCATCGGGAAAACGCAGCGTGAACTGGCCCGCGCCGAATTCGTCTGCGGTGTGGAACGAGCAGGGCGCATCGGCCTGGCGATAGCGCGTTTTCGCGCCGCACGCGTGGTCCTGCGCAGGCGGCTCGCCCGCCACCCAGCTCACATTGCCCGCACGCAGTTCGTGCGCGAGCAGCCACGGATGATCGTGGCCTTGCACGACGTAGAGCGTATTCGAGGCCATGTCCTTGCCCGCCACGAACCACGGGTCGCCGCTGCCGTCCTTGCTGCCGCCAAGACCAATGCCCTTGCGCTGCCCGAACGTGTAGAACGCCAGGCCAATGTGCTCGCCCACGACCTTGCCATCGGGCGTCATCATCGGGCCGGGTTTCGTCGGCAGATAGCGGTTGAGGAAGTCGCGGAATGGCCGCTCGCCGATGAAGCAGATTCCTGTGGAATCCTTCTTTTTCGCGTTCGGCAGGCCGATTTTCTCGGCGATCTCGCGCACCTTCGTCTTCGGAATCTCGCCGAGCGGGAACATCGTCTTCGAAAGCTGCGCCTGGTTCAGGCGATGCAGGAAGTACGACTGATCTTTCGTATGGTCGAGCGCCTTCAGCAGTTCGAAACGACCGTCACGCTCATTGTTCTGACGTACGCGCGCATAGTGGCCCGTGGCGATCGTTTCCGCGCCGAGCGACATGGCGTGGTCCAGAAAGGCCTTGAACTTGATCTCGGCGTTGCAGAGCACGTCCGGGTTTGGCGTGCGGCCCGCGGAATATTCGCGCAGGAATTCCGCGAACACGCGGTCCTTGTATTCGGCGGCGAAGTTCACGGCTTCCACGTCGATGCCGATCAGGTCCGCGACCGACACTACATCGATCCAGTCCTGGCGCGTCGAGCAGTATTCGCCGTCGTCGTCGTCTTCCCAGTTCTTCATGAAGAGACCGACGACGTCGAACCCCTGCTCCTTGAGCAGCCATGCGGTCACCGACGAATCGACGCCGCCCGACATGCCTACCACGACCTTACGTTTGCTCATTTCGTTGCTGCCTTAACTCAACTTGGGTGCGACCTGGGGTGCCGCTTTCGGTGCTGTCGCGTGCGTCTGGATGAAATCCAGCGGCACGCGCTTGCCTGCGAGGTAATCGTCGACACAGCGCATGACGAGCGGCGTGCGATGGCGCTCGCTCGCCGCGCGCAACTCGTCGGCGCTCATCCACACCGTGCGCACGATGTCAGGATCGAGCGCGCGGTTTTCCGGCTCGACTGCAACACTGCCGCAGTACGTGAAGCGTACATACGTCGCGCCGCTTTCGCCCGGCTTGCCGAAGTGCGTCATATACACGCCGACCAGCGCCTCAGGCGTGAACGCATGCGCGGTTTCCTCGAGCGTTTCGCGCACCACAGCCTCGTGCAGCGTCTCGCCCGCTTCCAGATGGCCGGCGGGCTGGTTCAGGCGCAGGCCGGCTGGCGTGTGCTCTTCGACGAGCAGAAAACGCCCGTCGCGCTCGACGATCGCGGCCACGGTGACGTGGGGTGCCCAGGTTTCCTCATTCATGGGCCGGTATTTTACCGGGACGCCGCAAACGCTGCCCGGGGCCGGATCGGGCCCCCGGGCAGCGCAACGGGGGCGTATGCCCGGCTCGCCTGGCACTGCCGACCGTCCGGTCGGACGACAGAGCATATTGTGTGCATCGCACAAAAGCGGGCAATTCCCGCTACAAAGCCGCCGCCGCTTTCGGTTAAAGTGGTGCCGTCGTTTGCCGTTGCAATGGATGCCGGCGCCTGAACGCCGTCGGTCTCCCTTCGCTCGATTCGAGCCAGAACAGCTAGAACAAGAAGGTCGAGGAGGAAACAACGATGCATATCGGAGTGCCTGCAGAGACGCGGGCGAACGAAACCCGCGTGGCCGCGACGCCGGAGACAGTCAAGAAGTACGTCGCCCAGGGCCACACGGTCACGATCCAGGCCGGCG
The DNA here is from genome assembly GCF_905220155.1 of Paraburkholderia sp. J7. Classification (NCBI taxonomy): domain Bacteria; kingdom Pseudomonadati; phylum Pseudomonadota; class Betaproteobacteria; order Burkholderiales; family Burkholderiaceae; genus Paraburkholderia; species Paraburkholderia sp. J7. Next base: position 44,705 of record NZ_CAJMYZ010000004.1, read on the forward strand.
CGGGCGCCGGCGCGAGCTATCTCGACGAGGCGTACACGGCGGTAGGCGCACAGGTCGCCGACGCGGCCACGGCCTTCGGCGCGGACCTCGTGCTCAAGGTCCAGTCACCCACTGTCAGCGAATTGCCGTTCATGAAGCGCGGCGCGGTGCTGGTGGGCATGCTCGATCCCTTTAATGCGGAAAACGCCGCGAAACTCGCCGAGGCAGGCGTGACGGCCTTCGCGCTCGAAGCCGCGCCGCGCACCACGCGCGCGCAAAGCCTCGACGTGCTGTCGTCGCAGGCCAACATCGCCGGGTACAAGGCGGTGCTCGTGGCCTCGAACCTTTATCCGCGCTTCATGCCGATGCTCATGACGGCCGCCGGGACGGTGAAAGCCGCGCGCGTGCTGATTCTCGGCGCGGGCGTGGCGGGCCTGCAGGCCATTGCCACGGCGCGGCGTTTGGGCGCGGTGATCGAAGCTTCGGACGTGCGCCCGGCGGTGAAGGAGCAGATCGAGTCGCTCGGCGGGAAATTCCTCGACGTGCCCTACGAAACCGATGAGGAGCGGGAAGCCGCCGTCGGCGTGGGCGGCTACGCGCGGCCCATGCCGCCATCGTGGCTCGCGCGCCAGTCGGCGCTGGTGCACGAGCGCGCCAGGCAGGCCGACATCGTCATTTCGACCGCGCTGATCCCGGGCCGCGACGCGCCCACGCTGCTGCCTTCGGAAACCGTGCAGGCAATGAAGCCGGGCTCGGTGGTGATCGACCTTGCGGCCGGACGCGGCCCCGTCGCCGATCAGGCGACGGGCAGGCGTGGCGGGAACTGCCCGCTGACCGAGGCCGACAAGGTGGTGACACACCACGGCGTGCAGATCTGCGGCTACACGAACCTCGCTTCGATGGTCGCCGCCGACGCCTCCGCGCTCTACGCGCGCAACCTGCTCGACTTCCTGAAGCTGATCGTCACGAAGGAAGGCACGCTCAACATCGATCTCGCGGACGACATCGTCGCGGCCACGCTTTTGGCTCGCGACGGCCAGGTCACGCGCAAGACATAAGGGGAGAACAGGAATGGAAGTTATCAACCATACCGTCATCAACCTGATCATCTTCGTGCTGGCCGTGTACGTGGGCTATCACGTGGTCTGGAACGTCACGCCCGCGCTGCATACGCCGCTCATGGCCGTGACCAATGCGATCTCGGCGATCGTGATCGTGGGCGCGATGCTCGCCACCGGGCTCACTGTCGGCGGCCCAGGCAAGTTTTTCGGCACGTTTGCCGTGCTGCTCGCGGCCGTGAATGTGTTCGGCGGGTTCCTCGTCACGAGGCGAATGCTGGAGATGTTCCGCAAGAAGGAACCGAAAAAGCTATCCTCTCCTGCCAGCAAGGAGGGCGCGTAAATGAGCATGAACGTCGTTACGCTGCTTTACCTGGTGGCGTCGGTCTGCTTCATCCAGGCGCTCAAGGGGCTGTCCAACCCGAAGAGCGCACGCGCCGGCAACGTGTTCGGCATGGTCGGCATGGCCATCGCCATTCTTACTACCCTTGCGCTGATCGTGAAGGAGTCCGCACAGTTCGGCTCGAATCTCGGGCTCGGCCTCATGCTGCTGTTCGCGGCGCTCGTGGTGGGCGGCGGCCTTGGGGCTTATGTCGCCGCACGCGTCGAGATGACGAAGATGCCCGAACTCGTCGCGGCCATGCACTCGCTGATCGGTCTCGCGGCGGTGTGCATCGCGTATGCGGTCGTTTCTGAGCCGGCCGCGTTCGGCCTGGTCGCAGAAGACGCGCCGTATCCGGGCTTCCTGCCGTACGGCAACCGCATCGAGCTGTTCATCGGCACGTTCGTGGGCGCGATTACCTTCAGCGGTTCGGTCATCGCGTTCGGCAAGCTCTCGGGCAAGTACAAGTTCCGGCTGTTTCAGGGCGCGCCGGTGGTCTATCCGGGCCAGCATCTGATCAACCTGATGCTCGCGATCGGCATGATCGGCTTCGGCATTCTGTTCTTCCTCACGCAGTCGTGGCTGCCGTTCATCATCATGACGCTGATCGCGTTCGCGCTGGGCGTGCTCATCATCATCCCGATCGGCGGCGCGGACATGCCGGTGGTCGTCTCGATGCTGAACTCGTACTCGGGCTGGGCGGCGGCGGGCATTGGCTTCTCGCTGAACAACGCCATGCTGATCATTGCGGGGTCGCTCGTGGGTTCTTCAGGCGCGATCCTCTCGTACATCATGTGCCACGCGATGAACCGCTCGTTCTTCAACGTGCTGCTGGGCGGCTTCGGCGGCGAGGCAGGCGCGGCGGCGGCGGGCGGGGCGCAGGAGCAGCGGCCGGTGAAGTCGGGTTCGGCCGATGATGCCGCGTTCATGCTCGGCAATGCGGAAAGCGTCGTCATCGTGCCGGGCTACGGCCTCGCGGTGGCGCGCGCGCAGCATGCGTTGAAGGAACTCACCGACAAGCTCGTCGAAAAGGGTGTGGACGTGCGTTATGCGATCCACCCGGTGGCGGGCCGCATGCCGGGCCACATGAACGTGCTGCTCGCGGAAGCCGAAGTGCCCTACGACCTCGTGTTCGAGATGGAGGACATCAACAACGAGTTCGGCCAGACCGACGTCGTGCTCGTGCTCGGTGCGAACGACGTGGTGAATCCGGCGGCGAAGAACGATCCGAAGTCGCCGATCGCAGGCATGCCGATCATCGAGGCGTACAAGGCGCGCACGATCATCGTGAACAAGCGTTCGATGGCCGCCGGTTATGCGGGCCTCGACAACGAACTGTTCTACATGGACAAGACGATGATGGTGTTCGGCGACGCGAAGAAGGTGATCGAGGAGATGGTGAAAGCGGTGGAATAAGCGCCGCTTGCTTCAAACCCACCCGAAAGGCGCGCAGCGATGCGCGCCTTTTTCATAAGCGGCCGCATTCTGGCGACCGCTCACAGCGAAGGCGCATTCACGCGGCGCAAATAGTCGGCGAGCCGCCGCCCGCTCACGTCGGGAAATTGTTCGAGCACTTCCACGTTTTCCATGCGCGCGATGTTGAAGTTGCGAAAGTCCTCGCGCATTTCGCACCACGCGCCCACGGTCCACTGCGCGCCCCAGTACACGAGCCCAAGCGGCCAGATGCGCCGCTCAGTATGCGCGCCAATGCGGTCGCAGTACGCGAAGCGCACGACGAGCCGCGTGTCGACGGCGCGATGCAGCGCGTCGAGCTTGTCGGAGAACGCGTGATCCATGTGATAGGCCGGCGCGAACACGGCAAGCCGTTCCAGCACGGCGCGCTTTTCCGCGGGCATGGCTGCGGCAATCTTCGCGAGCGCGCCGCGTGCGCCGCTCGCGAGCGCCGCGCCGCCCCACGACTCGGCCATGCGTGCGCCCACGGCGAGCGCGGTGAGTTCGTCGGCGGTGAAGGTGAGCGGCGGCAGGCTCGCCGTGCGCGCGAGCCGGTAGCCAATGCCCGCCTCGCCTTCGATCGGCACGCCCGAGAGCTGCAGGTCGCGCACGTCGCGATAGACCGTGCGCGGCGACACTTCGAGCCAGTCGGCCAGCTGCTGGGCGGTAGTGAGACGCCGGCCGCGCAGCAGTTCGGCGATGCGAAAAAGGCGGTCGGCGCGGCGGGTCATGGCTGGGCGGTTGCGAAGGCGGGCGCGGTGATCGGCGCGGTGTTCTGGATAACTACAGATGATAGCGCCGGGCGCGCGCGCGGCGCCCGGCAGCGATCAACCGAGCTTCGGCGCGTGCAGGCCGACGCGGTTGCCTTCGGTATCGATGAAGAAGCCGATATAGCCGTAGTTGTTCGGCAACTCGACAGCGGGCCCCTGCTGCTTGCCACCGGCTTTTTCCACTCGGTCGAGCACGGCCGTGACCGAAGGCTGGGCGTTCAGATACACGAGTACGCCCTTCGGATCGGGCTTCGCGTCGTGCGGATTGAACACGATGCACCCGCCCGTTTCAGTATCGGTGTGAGCGAACAGCGCCATCGGGACGCCGCCGACCACTTCGCGCTGCAGCGCAGTGTCGAAGGCGGTTTCGTAAAAGCGGGCGGCACGCTCCAGGTCGTGCGCGGGAATTTCGAACCACGAGATCACACGGGACAGATCGGTAGACACGGTGCACTCCTCGAAGGCAACGGCGGACGGTGAATGGCGGCAGCCGGGCGGCGGCAGCCTCGCCGGATGGCGTAAAAGCAGTGTGCCAGGGGGCTGCTGACAGCGTGTTGTCAGTAGGTTTGTCGTGCTGCGCCGGTCGAGTCTCCGGGGCTGTTTCGAATGTTTTCGAGAGAGACTTCGGCGCGGCTCTGCTGTAATCGAAGGGTTCGATATCCCCGCACCCGCATGTCTCCCACCGTCTCGATCATTACGCCCACGGGCAACCGCGAAGCTTTTCTGCCGGCCATCTGGCGCTGCATCCAGCGACAGCGCGTGGCGTGGGAATGGCTCATCCTCGACGACAGCCCGCAACCCAGCGCCTTCCTGAGCGCGCTCTCGAAGCGTGACGCGCGTGTGCGCTACTACTGGTCGAAAACGCGCATGTCGATCGGCGGCAAACGCAACTTTCTTGTGAACGAGGCGCGCGGCGCGCTGATTGCCCACTTCGACGACGACGACCACTATGCCTCGCACTATCTCGCGGGCATGGTGCGCATGCTGGAGGAGAACGGTGCGGACCTCATGAAGCTCGCGACGTTCTGGATGTTCGCGCCGCATACGCGGTTCTTTGGCTACATGGACCTGAACGCACGCGTGGGGCTGCACTATGTGCTGACTGGCAATAGCGTCGCGACGGTCGAGTTCCACGACAAGATGAAGATCGGCGCGGACTTCATCCTTTTCTACGGGTTCTCGTACGTGTATCGCAAGGCGCTTTTCGAACAGGCGCGCTTCGACGATATCGACCTGAGCGAAGACGAGAGCTTTATCCGCCGCATTGTCGAAGCGGGCCGCAAGGTGCTCGCGGCGGACGACACGCAGGCGAGCTGCCTGCACCTGATCCATCCGGCTTCGACCTCGCGCTGCTTTTCGCGCTATTCAATGCCGGCGTTCACGGTGCAGAAGATGTTTCCGGAGTACGAAGGGTATCCGTTGGCGCTGAACGCGCAGGACGCGCCTGCGGTGGCGCAGGGCTGAGCCACGCGCGGCGCGGCGGCGGGTGAAATCCTCACCCGCCGTGCGCGCCGTGCGCCAGTGTCAGCTGGCGTTGTCGTTGCCGGCAGCGGAGTTCGTGCCGCCGCTGGCCGGACGTTGACGCACGCTGCCCGCGATCAGGTCGAAGCGGAACAGGCGGCATTCGAGCGCGCCATTGAAGAGCGGCGTCTTGGCGGCTTCGCGCAGGCGCAACAGGCCCGGCAGCTTGCGGTCCGAGGTGAGGACGAAGGCGCGCCAGCCCGTGAAGCGCTGTTTGAGCGCGTCGCCGAGCGCCTGGAAGAACTCGGCGTCGGGCGCGTCGTCCTTGGCGCGGCGGAATCCCTCGTCTTCGTCACCGCGCAGTTCGCGCGCCGTCGGGCGCGCCTCGCCGCGCGCATTGCGGCCCCGCACTTCGATACGCTCGCCGTACGGCGGATTGGCCACGAGAATGCCGGGCGCAGCCGCGGGCGGCGTCATATTGCGCGCATCGAGCTGCTTGAGCGCCACGTTGCCGAAGCCCGCGCGCTTGAAGTTCGCGCGCGCCTTTTCCAGCATGACGTCGGAAATGTCGCTGCCATAGATCAGCAGATCGCTGGTCTTGCTTTGCGCGAGATTGCGCGCGGTGTTCGCCTCGCTCTTGAGGTGCCGCCACGCGGCCATGTCGGCCTGCTTGAGCGACTCGAAGCCGAAGCGGCGATCGAGTCCAGGCGCGATGTCGAGCGCGACTTGCGCCGCTTCCGCGAGGAAGGTGCCGCTGCCGCACATCGGGTCGTAGAGCGGCGTGCCGGGCGTCCAGCCCGTGAGGCGCAGGATGCCCGCAGCGAGGTTCTCGCGCAGCGGGGCAGCGCCCTTGTCCAGACGCCAGCCGCGCTTGAAGAGCGGCTCGCCCGACGTGTCGAGATAGAGCGTGCACTCGTTCGCGGTGAGGAAGGCGAAGATGCGCACATCAGGGTAGGCGGTATCGACGCTCGGACGCGCACCGGCCTTTTCGCGCATGCGGTCGCAGATCGCGTCTTTCACGCGCAGCGTGGCGAATTCGAGGCTGCGCAGCGGCGACTTGATCGCGGTGATGTCGATGCGGATCGTCTCGTTCGCCGAGAACCACTTCTCCCACTGCTGCTCGCGCGCGAGCGCGTAGATGTCCTGTTCGCTGCGGTAGGGGCGCTGGGCGATCTTCAGCAGCACGCGGCTCGCAATGCGCGAATGCAGGTTGGCGGCGATGCCGCCGGCCCAGTTGCCGCGGAAATGCACGCCGCCGGGCACCTCGGCGCCGACCTGGAGTGCGCCGGGCGGCAGGCGCCGTTGTGCGGTTTCGGCCAGTTCGGCGGCGAGCGCGGCTTCGAGGCCGCGCGGGCAGGGGGCAAAGAAATCGAAAGACATGAACGAGGATGGGACGCTGCGGGGAAGGCGCTATTGTACGCGGGTTGCGGGGCCGGCCAGGCCTGCATGCCGCCTCCGCTGCGGGAGATCGCTCAATGCCCGCATGTGGCCGCCATTTGCCTCGTCACTTGCCCTGCGCCGGACGCAATGCGTGCGGCCTCTTTTTATTGGCTCCCGATCACTATCGGAGCCTACGGATCAGGCACGCCCTAGGTCCCCGTCAGCAAGCCGCCAACTCAGCCAACGACGGCCGCCATCTGCGGGCAGGCGACGCTCGGCGCCGGTTTCGCGCGCGCGCCGGCCTTCGCGCCATTCGCTGGCGTGCTCACGCGCGGTGCGGCCGCGAGTGCGCGCACGCCACTCGCGATCGACTGCGAGAGCGCCTCGACCGCCTGCCGGTGTCCGATTACAAGCGCGTCGTAGCCGTCGCCCACCTTCTCGTTGAGCACGCTTCGGCAGGTCAGGACCGTTTCCGTGTTGAGTGCGCGCACGCTCCACACGGCGTCGATCAGCGCATGCGAGCCCGGCCACGATTCGAAGCGCTGCACATTCACGCTTACGCGGTACACGGGCACGCCCTCGGGATGCGGCGAGCCGTACACGTCGATGGTGCCGAGCTGCTGCGTGAGGTCGCCCGAGAGTGCGCGGCGGATCTCGTCGCCGGGCATCGAAGCCCAGCGCTCCTGCTCGAGTACGCGCACCTGGTTGGCGTCGGTTTGCACGACCATCTGCGCTTTGGCGACCTGCGGCGGAACATCCACGGGCGCCAGCTCGATCAGCCACTGCGCGTTGCCCGCGGTTGGTGCGGCAGCGGTGCGGGCGGTGTCGTCGGTCGGGCTGAGTGTATAGAACCGGCTGGCGGGCGAGCTGCAGCCTGCCAGCGCGGCTGCGATGACCAGCGCGCCGAGCGCGGCAAGAGAGGGGACGCGTCGGAACGTCATGGCTTGTCTCCAGATTTGCCGCGCAGCAGCGATTCGGGATGGCGCTCCAGGTAATCGGCGAGCGCGTTGAGCGATTGCAGCGTACGCGTGAGTTCCTGCATCGCCTGGTGCACGTCGGACTGCAGCGGCGAATCCTGCTGCAGTGTGGACTGCGCGGCGTTGAAGGTCTTCTGCGCTTCGTCGAGCGTGCCTTGCAGCTGCGGCAGGATCTGCTCGTTCACCTTGCCGAACAGCTGGTTGGCGTTCTTGAGCGACTCGTTCAGGTTGTTGCCGATCTTGTCGAACGGAATCTGGTTGAGCTTCTTCGTGATGTCCGCCACCTGCTGCTGCAGCTCTTCGAGCGAATTCGGCACCGTCGGCAGTTCGAGCGGATCGTGGTTGAAGTCGATCGTCGCCGGTCCCGCCTTCGGGAAGATGTCGAGCGCAATGTAAAGCTGCCCCGTGATCAGGTTGCCGGTGCGCAACTGGCCGCGCAGGCCGCGCGCGACGAGCCGCTTGATCAGCTCCTGGCTTTGCGGCGTATGCGGCGCTGGCGCTTCGCCGCGGATGCGGCGCGACAGGCGCAGCGGGTAGAGGTCGATCGTCACGGGCATCGTGAAGTTGTGCTGTTTCGGGTCGTACTCGATGCCGATGTCGGTCACCTGGCCGAGCACGATGCCGCGGAAATCGACCGTCGCGCCAACCGAAAGGCCGCGCAACGACTGGTTGAAGTACATGACCACGCGTTGTGGCGCGCCGTCCGGCTCGCGCATTGCCTCGGTTTCGTCGGAGGCAAGCGCGAAGGTGGCGTTGTCGGGCGCCTGCGGGCCCATGGACTGGCCGGCCGGCGCCTGGAACGCGAGGCCGCCCACCACGATCGTGGCAAGCGACTGCGTGTTGACCTTGATGCCGTTCGAATCGAGCTGCACGTTCACGCCGCTCGCGTGCCACCAGCGCGTGTTGGTGCCCACGTACTGATCGAAGGGCGCGCTCACGAACACCTGCACCGTGACGCCGGTGCCGTCCTTGTCGAGCGAATAGCCTGTGACCTGACCAACCTGAATGCGCCGGAAGAAGATCGGCGTGCCGATGTCGAGCGAGCCGAGTGTCCCGCTGTGCAACGTATAGCGATGGCCTTTTTCGTCGATGGTCACCGCTGGCGGCGCTTCGAGCCCGACGAAATCGCTTTGCGAATCCTGCGAGCGGCCGGCGTCCGCGCCGATATACGAGCCCGAGAGCAGCGTGGTGAGGCCCGAAACGCCGCTTGCGCCCACGCGCGGGCGCACGACCCAGAAGCGGCTGTCCTTCACGGCGAATCGTTCGGCGTCCTTGGTCAGCTCGACCGTGACGATCACATGCGAAAGGTTGGGCGAGAGCTTGATCGCGCGCACCGAGCCAATGTCCACGTCCTTGTACTTGACCTTGGTCTTGCCGGGCTCGAGCCCTTCGGCGCTCACGAAGCTGATCGTGATGGTCGGCCCGCGCGTGGCGACCGACTTCACGACGAGCGCCACGCCGATCAGCGCCGCGACGATCGGCACGATCCAGACGAGCGAGGGGAGCCAGCGCCGCGGCTTGACGATCTCCGGCTCCGGCAGATTGGGCGGGGTCGGTCCTTTCGGACTATTCATGGGGTTGATCCTGAGAGTGTTGCGCAGGTTTGTGTTTGTCTTCGTCCACCGGATCCCAGATCAGGCGCGGATCGAACTGCATGGAGGCGATCATCGTCAGGATCACGACCGAGCCGAACGCGATCGCGCCGGGGCCCGCCGTGATGACCGCAAGCGACTGGAAGCGTACCAGCGCGACGGTTAGCGTGACAACGAACACGTCGAGCATCGACCAGCGCCCGATGAATTCGACGAGCCGGTAGAGCTTCGTGCGTTCGACCGGCCGCCATTTCGAGCCCCGCTGCGAGGTGAACGCGAGCAGCGCCAGCACCGAGAGCTTGAGCATGGGAACGAGAATGCTCGCGATGAAAACGATCACGGCGAGCGGCCAGTCCCCGGAGGTCCAGAAGTAGACCACGCCGCTCATAATGGTGTCGTCCTCGTCGCCGACGAGCGAGGACGTATGCATCACGGGCAGCAGGTTCGCGGGAATGTAGAGCAGCGCCGCGGCAATGAGGAGCGCCCACGTGCGCATGATGCTGTCCGGGTTGCGCTCGTGCACGGGCGAGCCGCAGCGTGCGCAGCGAACGTGCTGGCGCGCGCGCTCGTGTGGCTGCACGTGCCCGCAGGCGTGGCAGGCGATGTAGCCGGCGTCGGTGGCGGTCTGGTATTTCATCGGGGCCCCTTGGGGAGCGGGCCGCCGCGCGGCGGCGCCGGGTCTTGCGCGCCTGCGCCTGGCGCGCGGATCTCGGGCTCGGCGAGCGGGTGGGGCGCGGCCGGCGACGGCGTTTGCGGCGATTGTGGCGATTGCGGACCGTCGGCGCCGCCCGCCTGCGCGCCCGGACCCGCGCCGCCCTCGCGCGCCGCGCGTGCGGCGTCGCGCAGGCTGTCGGCGATGTCCCAGAGCGTGCGCGCGTCGAACGTGACGACCACGGTGAACATCAGCGTGAGCGTGCCGAAGGCGAAGAGCGCGGTTTCGGGAATGACCCGCGCGAGGCTCACCATTTTCACGATGGTGATGAGCACGCCCAGCATGAACACCTCGAGCATGCCCCAGGGCCGCACGAACTGGATGGCGCGCAGCACGAGGTTGAAGCCTGGCGGAATGAAGCCGCGCCGTATCGGCAGCAGGACGTAGAGCAGCGCCACCATCTCCGTGAGCGGAAAGAGGATGGTTGCGCAGAACACGATTACCGCGATGATCTCCATGTCCTCGTGCCAGAGCACCACGAGGGCGCCGAACAGGCTCGACTCCGTAGTGATACCGTTCGCATCGAGCTCGATGATCGGGAACGACTGGGCGATGATGAAGGTGACGAGCGCCGCGATCGTCATGGCGCAGATGCGGTCGATCTGGGACGCGGCGCTGCTGTAGAGCGTGGCGCCGCAGCGCGAGCAGCGCGCTGTCTGGCGGCCGAGCAGCCGCGGTTTGCGGTAGAGCGCGTCGCAATCGTGACACGCGATCAGTTTGTCCTGGGCCATGCGGGCAGGTGACGCAAAACGACGTGAACGAAAGACGCGCGACGGCGGCGCGCATGCCGGAAGGTGCTGACAGCGCCTCGCGCCATGTTACCAAACGCGCCCGGCGGCGTGCCGCAACGAGCCGCGGGCCCGGACAGGTCCGCCGCGCAGCAGGCGGCCGGGTGCGACAGCCGGGCGGCGCTCGCCCGCGCGACGAGCGGGCTGCGAGTGTGCCACGTTTGCGCCGTTCTCGCGTGCGAGGATCGCAGTGACCGGGCGCTTATCTGCAGATGTTTGCTGTCACTCAATCTGGACTATCTTTCGGGCATGGGACAGGATGGCTGCGGAACGTGGCCGAAGCCAGTTCACGAAGCGAACGACTACGCAATCAAGGCGAGACGATCATGGACGCATTGTCGAGGTGGATTCGTTCTTATCGATGGCAGCCGGCCGTCCGGGCCGCGACGCTGTGTGCCGGGGCCGCTGCGGCGCTGCTCGCCGGCGGGGCCGCCCACGCGCAGCTCGACGCGGCGAAGAGCACGATCGTTGCCGTGTCGCGCCAGATGAACGTGCCTGTGCAGGGCAGCTTCACGAAGTTCGACGCGCAGATCGACTTCGACCCGGGCAAGCCCGCCGGCGGCACCGCGAAGATCACGGTCGACACGGCGAGCTATGATCTGGGCGATCAGACCTACAACGATTCGGTGCGCGGGCCCGAATGGTTCGACGCGAAGACGTTCCCGCAGGCAACCTTCGTCTCGACCGCCGTCACGTCGACCGGAACGAACCAGTACAGCGTGAGCGGCAAACTCACGATCAAGGGGCATACGCAGAACGTGGCCGTGCCCGTCGTGCTCACGCAGCAGGGCGGGACGCAGACGTTCGACGGCACGCTGCCTGTCCATCGGCTCGCCTTCGAAATCGGCACCGGCGAGTGGAAAGACACCTCGATCGTCGCCGACGCAGTGCTGATCAAATTTCATATCGTCGTCGCGCACAAGTAGAACGACGGCTTCAAGGAGATGCCTTTGAACAAGGTCGTCATGATGGCCGCTGGGGCCGCCGTGGTATCGCTGGCCGCCTTGGTGACGCAAGCCGCACGCGCCGCCGACACTTACCAGCTTGACCCGAACCACACGTTTCCGAGCTTCGAGGCCGACCACTTCGGCGGCCTTTCCACGTGGCGCGGCAAGTTCACGAAGACCACAGGCACGGTCACGCTGGACCGAGCGGCGAAAACGGGCACCGTGGACGTGGCAATCGATCCGGCATCGATCCAGACCGGCAATCCGCAGCTCGACCAGCATCTGGTGGGCGACGACTTTTTCGATGTCGCGAAGTACCCCACGGCCACCTACAAGGGCACGCGCATCGTCTTCAACGGCGATACGCCCAAAGAGGTGATCGGGGAGTTGACGCTGCACGGCGTGACGCGGCCGCTCAAGCTCGAGATCGCGTCGTTCAAATGCATGCCGCACCCGGTGCTCAAACGCGAGGTGTGCGGCGTGGAGGCCGAAGCCGCATTCAACCGCGACGACTTCGGCATGGACTCGGGCAAGAAGTACGGCTTCAAGATGAAGACCACGCTCCATATCCAGGCCGAAGGCATCAAGCAGTAGGCGGAAACGACGGAGCGGCGAAGGCCGTTGCGTATGCACGAAAAAAAAGCCGGTTCGTGAGAACCGGCTTTTTTGCTGGTGCGCCGCTTAAACCTGCGCGCCCGCGTTCGGATCGTTCGGATCGAACTTTTCCTTCTTGTCCTTCACGAGGTCTTCGCGCTTCACGCCGAGCCACATCGCGAGCGCCGCCGCGACGAACACCGACGAGTAAATGCCGAAGAGAATACCCACCGTCAGGGCCAGCGCGAAGTAGTGCAGCGTCGGGCCGCCGAAGAAGAACATCGAGAGCACCATCATTTCCGTACAGCCGTGGGTGATGATGGTTCGCGACATCGTGCTCGTGATCGCGTGGTTGATGACTTCGGTGACGCTCATCTTGCGCTCGCGCCGGAAGGTCTCGCGAATCCGGTCGAAGATAACGACCGATTCGTTCACCGAGTAGCCGAGCACGGCGAGCACCGCCGCGAGCACCGAGAGCGAGAACTCCCACTGGAAGAACGCGAAGAAGCCCAGAATGATCACGACGTCGTGCAAGTTCGCGATCACGCCGGCCACGGCGTACTTCCATTCGAAGCGGAACGACAGGTAGATGATGATGCCCGCCACCACGCAGGCGAGCGCGAGCAGGCCGTCGGTGGCGAGTTCCTTGCCGACCTGCGGCCCGACGAACTCCACGCGCTGCAACTGCACTTGCGGGTCCGCCGCCTTGAGCGTGGCCATCACCTGGTCGCTTTGTTGCGCCGAGCTCAGGCCCGTCTTGAGCGGCAGGCGGATCAGCACGTCGCGCGAGGTGCCGAAGTTCTGCACCTGGGCGTCGCCGTAGCCGATCTTCGTGAGCGAGTCGCGCAGCGGCTCGAGCTGCACGGCCTGCGGGTACTGCACTTCGATGACCGTGCCGCCCGTGAACTCGATCGACAGATGCAGGCCACGGTGGAAGAGGAAGAACACCGCCGCAATGAAGGTAATCAGCGAGATCGCGTTGAAGATCAACGCGTGCTTCATGAACGGGATGTCTTTGCGGATGCGGAAAAATTCCATGTTCTTGACTCCGTATCAGCGGGACGAGCCGGTGTTGTTGCCCGAACCGCCGGTGCCGCCCTGGGCGTCGCGGCGGCGCACAACCGGCTTGGCGCGCGTGGCGCCCTTCACACCGGCCTTGGCCGGTTCGCGCTTCGCGGCGTTTGCAGCGACCGCGCGGCCCGTGTCCGTGCCGGCGTCGGCGCCTGCGAGCGCGGGCGTGCCTTCATCGGGTTCCGGACGCCACACCTGACCTACCGCGAGCGACTTGAGCTTCTTCTTGCCGCCGTACCAGAGGTTCACGAGACCGCGCGAGAAGAACACGGCCGAGAACATCGACGTGAGAATGCCGATACAGTGCACGATCGCGAAGCCGCGCACCGGGCCCGAACCGAACGCGAGCAGCGCGAGACCGGCGATGAGCGTGGTCACGTTCGAGTCGAGAATCGTCGCCCAGGCGTGCGCGTAGCCGTTCTGGATGGCCAGTTGCGGCGGCGCGCCGTGACGCAGTTCTTCACGCACGCGCTCGTTGATGAGCACGTTCGCGTCGATGGCCATACCGAGCGCGAGCGCGATAGCCGCGATACCCGGCAGCGTGAGCGTGGCCTGCAGCATGGAGAGCACCGCCACGAGCAGCAGCAGGTTCACCGAAAGGCCGATCATCGAGATCGCGCCGAACAGCATGTAGTACGCGATCATGAACACGGCGATGGCGGCGAAGCCGTAGATCACCGAGTCGAAACCCTTGCGAATGTTGTCCGCGCCAAGGCTCGGGCCAACCGTGCGTTCCTCGATGATGTCCATCGGCGCGGCAAGCGAGCCTGCGCGCAGCAGCAGCGCGAGGTCGGCGGCGGCCTGCGGCGTGGGCTGGCCCGTGATCTGGAAGCGGTCGCCCAGTTCCGACTGGATGGTCGCCACCGTCAGCACTTCGCCCTTGCCCTTTTCGAACAGCACCATCGCCATCGGCTTGCCGATGTTGTCGCGCGAGACGGCGCGCACCGCGCGGCCGCCCGCCGAGTCGAGGCGGATGTTGACCGACGGACGCTGATGCTCGTCAAAGCCCGCCGAAGCGTCGATGATGCGGTCGCCGGTGAAGATCACCTGCTTGCGCAGCAGCACCGGTGCGGCGTTGCCTTGCGTGAAGAGCTCGTCGCCCGGCGGCACCGGCGCGTTCACGTCCGGATGCAGGCCCATCGGGTCGGCGAGGCGCGCTTCGAGCGTCGCCGTGCGGCCGATGATGTCCTTCGCCTTCGCGGTGTCCTGCACGCCCGGCAGCTCGACCACAATACGGTCGTCGCCTTGCTGCTGGATCACGGGCTCGGCCACGCCAAGCTCGTTCACGCGGTTATGGAGCGTCTGGATGTTCTGCTTGAGCGCGGCCTGCTGAACCGCCGTCTTCACGGCCGGCGTGAACGTGCCGACGAGCTGCACGCCGCCTTCAGGGTTGTTCTGCGTGGCCCACTGCAGCTCGGTAATGCCGCCCGAGCCCGCGAGGACCTTGCGCGCCTGCTCGGCCACGTCGGCGTCGGCGAAATTGACGACCACCGACTGGTTCACGCGGTTCACGCCGCCGTCGCGGATGTTCTTGTCACGCAGGAGCGTGCGCACGTCGGAAGCGTCGGAGTCGAGCTTCTTGTTGAGCGCGCCGTTCATGTCGACCTGGAGCAGGAAGTGCACGCCGCCGCGCAGGTCGAGGCCGAGATACATCGGCAACGCGTGCAGCGAGCTGAGCCAGCGCGGCGAGGCGCTCTGCAGGTTCAGCGCGACGATGTACTGCGGGTCGCTCGGGTCGGCGTTCAGCGCGTGGTTGAGCGCGTCTTTCAGGCGCAGCTGCGTGTCCGTGTCGGCGACGCGCACGCGGATGTTCGCGTTCATCGACGAGTTGTCGAACGTGAGGTCGGTCGCCTTGATATTGTTCGCGGCGAGTGCGGCTTCGACCTGGGCAAGCGTGCCCGAGTCGAGCTTGACCGTGGCCTTGCCGCTCGACACCTGGACCGCGGGCGCTTCGCCGAAGAAATTGGGCAATGTGTACACGAAGCCGATGACGAGCGCCACCAGCATCACGACATATTTCCAGAGGGGATAACGGTTCATTGGTTGACCCAACGGGGGAGGGGAATGGCCTTAAGCGCTGCGTGCGCGTCCGGCGTTGCCTTCGGGGCGTTCCTGCATTGACGTTTTCTGGTCAGTGGCTGCGAGGGCGGGCCGGGCGCGCGAGGCCGTTCTTTCGGAGGCAACGGCCTCGATGATGCAATGAAGCTTTACAGCGACTTGATCGTGCCCTTCGGCAGGATGGTCGAGACCGACGACTTTTGCACGGTGATTTCCGTGCCATCAGCGATTTCGACGCCCACGTAAGCTTCGCTGACCTTGGTCACCTTGCCGACGATGCCGCCGCTCGTGATCACTTCGTCGCCCTTGGCCATGGCCGAGAGCATGTTGCGATGTTCCTTCTGACGCTTCATCTGCGGACGGATCATGATGAAGTACAGCACGGCGAACATCAGAATGAGCGGCAGGAAGCTCATGAGGCTCGATTCGGCACCACCTGCTGCACTGCCTTGCGCGAAGGCATTGGAAATGAACGACACGTTGGTCTCTCCGTTTTTTACGATCAAAAAGCGAGCCGGTTATTCTACCACCGGCATTCATCGCGACGATGACGCAAAATAGGCTTTGCGATCAAGTGCTTATCTCGAATCCCGCCCCGGCGCGGCATGCTTGTGCGTGAAACCGGGGTGGGTCGAGCGCAGCGATTGCCTTCTCTGCGCCAATGTTGCGAAAGGTTATTGTAATGTCTGGCGACTGGCCTCAGTCCACGCCGCGTGCGCGCTGCTCGGCGAAACGCTGGCGGAACGCCGCGAACGTCTTCGTTTCGATGGCCGCGCGCATCTCGCTCATCAGTTCCAGGTAGTAATGCAGATTGTGGATCGTGTTGAGCTGCGCGCCGAGGATCTCGCCCACGCGGTGCAGATGGTGCAGGTAGCCGCGCGTGAAGTTGCGGCAGGTGTAGCAGCCGCATTGCTCGTCGAGCGGGCGCAGCGAGTTGCGGTGCACGGCGTTGCGGATCTTGATGTCGCCAAAGCGCGTGAAGATCCAGCCGTTGCGGGCATTGCGCGTGGGCATCACGCAGTCGAACATGTCGACGCCCGCGGCCACGCCCGCCACCAGGTCTTCCGGCGTGCCCACGCCCATCAGGTAGTGCGGTTTGTCGGCGGGCAGCTTCGGCGCGATGTGTTCGAGCACGCGCATCATGTCTTCCTTCGGCTCGCCCACCGAAAGACCGCCGATCGCGTAGCCGTGGAACGGCATCTGCGCGAGGCCGGCAAGCGATTCGTCGCGCAGGTCCTCGAACATGCCGCCTTGCACGATGCCAAACAAGGCATTCGGGTTGCCGAGACGGTTGAATTCGTCGATCGAGCGCTGCGCCCAGCGCATCGACATGCGCATGGAGTCGGCGGCTTCCTTGTGCGTGGTCGGCACGCCGTTGGTCGCGTAGGGCGTGCACTCGTCGAACTGCATGACGATGTCCGAGTTCAGCACCTTCTGGATCTGCATCGACACTTCGGGCGAGAGGAACAGCTTGTCGCCGTTCACGGGCGACGCGAAGCGCACGCCGTCTTCCGAGATCTTGCGCAGGTCGCCGAGCGAGAACACCTGGAAACCGCCCGAATCGGTGAGGATGGGCCGGTTCCAGCCCATGAAGCGGTGCAGGCCGCCGTGCGCCTCGATCGTTTCCAGGCCCGGGCGCAGCCACAGGTGGAAAGTGTTGCCGAGGATGATCTGCGCCTTCATTTCCTCGAGCTCGCGCGGCTGCGTGGCCTTCACGGTGCCGTAGGTGCCCACGGGCATGAAGATCGGCGTTTCGACCACGCCGTGATTGAGCGTCACGCGGCCGCGGCGCGCGAGGCCGTCGGTGCCGAGCAGCTCGAATTTCAGGCCGTTTTGCGGGCGTTCGCCCAGATATGCGCCGTGTTCGGCGCGTGCGTTGTTTTGATGACCGTCGGTCATGCGTGGACTCCTGTGCAACCGGCGCTCTGCGTGGGACTGGCGTAAGCGCTAAAGCGCTAACGCCAGTCGACAAGTCCGGCGCAGATGATGAAACGCCGCCGCGCATTTGTCTGTCGCGTGACGGCCTGGAAAGCGTGGGCGTTACTTGTTCAGCGCGTCGTCTGTTCTGGTGAGCAGCATCGCGTCGCCGTAACTAAAGAACCGATACCGCTCGGCAATCGCATGACGATACGCCGCGCGGATCGTTTCGATGCCCGCGAATGCCGATACGAGCATCAGGAGCGTCGATTTCGGCAGGTGGAAGTTCGTGACGAGCCGGTCGACCACGCGGAACTGATACCCGGGCGTGATGAAGATATCGGTTTCCGCCTGCGTGGCCGCGAGTGCGCGGCCTTCGCGGTCGGCGTCGCGCGCGGCGGCTTCGAGCGCGCGCATCGAGGTCGTGCCCACCGCGATCACGCGGCCGCCGCGTGCGCGCGTGGCGGCGATCTTGTCGACGAGCGACTGCGGCAGCTCATACCACTCGCTATGCATCTTGTGCTCGGCGATGTTCTCCACGCGCACCGGCTGGAATGTGCCCGCGCCCACGTGCAGCGTGAGCGTGGCGCGCTCCACGCCTTGCGCGTCGAGTTGCGCGAGCAGGGCGTCGTCGAAGTGCAGGCCCGCCGTGGGCGCGGCCACCGCGCCCGGATTTTGCGCGAACACCGTTTGATAGCGCGTTTCATCGCTCGCGTCGGCGTCGTGCGTGATATAGGGCGGCAGCGGCAGACGGCCGTGTTGCTCGATCAGCGTGAGGCAGTCGTCGGGAAAGTGCAGCGTGTAGAACTGATCGACGCGCTCGCCAACCGTCACTTCGAACGCATCGGCGAGGCGCAGCACCGTGCCGGGGCCCGGGCTCTTGCTCGCGCGGATTTGCGCGAGTGCCGAGCGCGCGCCGGTCAGGCGCTCCACGAGGACCTCGATCTTGCCGCCGCTGGCCTTCTGGCCGAAGAAACGCGCCTTCAGCACCTTGGTATCGTTGAAGACAAGCAGGTCGCCCGGCGCGATGCACGCGGGCAGCTCGGAGAAGCGGCGGTCGGTAAATCGCGCAGGTTGGGTGGTGTTGTCGACCTCCAGCAGACGGCTTGCGCTGCGCTCGGGCAGGGCGGTCTGCGCGATCAGTTCCTCGGGGAGGTCGAAATCGAAATCGGAAAGCTTGAACATGCGGCCTGAAGTAACGGAAATGCGCCGGAGGCCCGGCGCGCGGCGGCTTTACTGGGCCGAACCGTCAAACGGTTGCGCCCCCAAAAGCGGCTGCAATGGCCGCCCACGTTCACTGGGCAACCAGGTTGCATGGGACCGGAGTAAGGGCTAAAGCCCTAACTCCGGATCGACACAGCTATGATTGCGGGGCATGCGCTTGTGCGACATGCGCCCGATGGCAAAGGCCGTCGCGCTGCACGCGCCGCGCCATGCCGGAAAGCCGATATTGTACTTGCAAGCTGCCCATGCCCTCATCCGTTAGCCGATTGATGTCCGAACCCGATGCCGCGAGCGACGCGCCCGACGACGCGCGTACGCCCGAGAGCGGCGCGCGGGCGCGGCAACCGGAGGCGGCGCAAGGGGCCGCATCGCCCGCGCGCAAACGCGCTGCAAAGAAGTCCGCGGAAAAGGGCGCAGATGCGGCCGCAGAAAAAGCCGCAGCCAAAGACAAGCCCAAGCTCACCAAAACCGCCGACCGCCTCGCCAAGCTCGGCCTGCGCAGCGACATCGACCTCGTGCTGCATCTGCCGATGCGCTACGAGGACGAGACCACGCTCACGCCTATTGGCGAACTGCTGCCGGGCGGCGTCGCGCAAACCGAAGGCGTGGTGTTCGATAACGAGATCGCCTACCGTCCGCGCCGCCAACTGCTCGTGAAACTGCAGGACCACAACGGCGACGAGTTGCATCTGCGCTTCCTGAACTTCTACGGTTCGCAGGTCGCGCAGATGGCGATCGGCAAGCGTCTGCGCGTGCGCGGCGACGTGCGCGGCGGTTTCTTCGGCATGGAGATGGTGCATCCGGCGGTGAAGGTCGTGGAAGGCGACGCGCCGCTGCCGCAAGCGCTCACACCGGTGTATCCGTCCACGGCGGGCGTGAGTCAGGCGTATCTGCGCAAGGCGATCGACAACGCGCTGTCGCGCGCACATTTGCCCGAACTCCTGCCCGAAACCGTGGCGCACGAGTTCATGGCGCCGCTGGACGTGCCGCCGCTCATGGACGCGGTCAAGACCCTGCACCACCCGCCCGTGAACGCCGACGAGCACGCGCTCATCGAAGGCACGCATCCCGCGTGGACCCGCATCAAGTTCGAGGAACTGCTCGCGCAGCAACTGTCGCTCAAGCGCGCGCACGAAGAGCGCCGCACGCGCGCTGCGCCCGCGATGGCGCGGCATGTCGCGGGGCGCAAGAGCGAGGAAACGCTGCTCGCGCGTCTGCGCGGCGCGCTGCCGTTCACGCTCACCGGCGCGCAGGAGCGCGTGGTGGCCGAAATCGCTCACGATCTCGAGCAGCCGCACCCGATGCAGCGCCTGCTGCAAGGCGACGTCGGCAGCGGCAAGACCGTGGTCGCGGCGCTCGCGGCCGCGCAGGCCATCGACGCGGGCTATCAGGCCGCGCTCATGGCGCCGACCGAAATTCTCGCGGAACAGCACGCGCGCAAGCTGCGCGGCTGGCTCGAGCCGCTCGGCGTGCAGGTGGCGTGGCTCGCGGGCAGCCTGAAGGCGAAGGAAAAGCGCGCGGCGCTCGAAGCCGCGGCGCTCGGCACGGCGCAGCTCGTGATCGGCACGCACGCGATCATTCAGGAGGCCGTGGAATTCGCGCGCCTCGGCCTCGTGATCGTCGACGAGCAGCATCGCTTCGGCGTCGAGCAGCGGCTCGCGTTGCGCGCCAAGGCACAGAACGCGAAGTCTCCGGATCAGGCGCATCGCGAGTTCCAGCCGCATCAGCTGATGATGTCGGCCACGCCCATTCCGCGCACGCTCGCCATGACTTACTACGCGGACCTCGACGTCTCGACCATCGACGAGCTGCCGCCCGGCCGCACGCCGATCCTCACGAAGCTCATCTCCGACGCGCGCCGCGAGGAAGTGATCGCGCGCGTGCGCGCGGCGGCGCTCACGGGTCGTCAGGTGTACTGGGTATGTCCACTGATCGAGGAAAGCGAGACGTTGCAGCTGCAAACGGCCGTCGAGACTTACGAAACACTCGTGGCCGCGCTGCCGGAACTCACCGTGGGCCTCGTGCACGGGCGCCTCGCTTCCACGGATAAGGCCGCCGTCATGGATGCGTTTTCACGCAACGAAGTGCAACTGCTCGTGGCGACGACGGTGATCGAGGTGGGCGTGGACGTGCCCAACGCCTCGCTGATGGTGATCGAGCACGCCGAGCGCTTCGGCCTCGCGCAGCTTCACCAGTTGCGCGGGCGCGTGGGGCGGGGCAGCGCCGCTTCGGTGTGCGTGCTGCTCTACACGGGGCCGTTGTCGCTCACGGGCCGCGCACGTCTGCAAACCATGCGCGAAACGACCGACGGCTTCGAGATCGCGCGCAAGGACCTCGAGATCCGCGGCCCCGGCGAATTCCTCGGCGCGCGTCAATCCGGCGCGGCGATGCTGCGCTTTGCGAACCTCGAAAACGACGCATGGCTCATCGAGCCCGCGCGCGGCGCCGCCGATCGCCTGCTGCACGAGTTTCCGCACGTCGTCACGCAGCATCTGAACCGCTGGCTCGGCGCGCGCGAGCAATATCTGAAAGCGTAAATAGTCCATTTAGCGCATTGCGCGGAACCTGCGCGCGACAACGCCGTCTGACCCTTTTGCTTTGATCACGCCCCGCATAGGGGTGTTGATTATTGGCGAATCGCCGCCATAGGTGTATAAGTACAAGCTATTGAATCACCCTTTTTGATTGGTCCCCGAATGACGCTCACTGAATTGAAATACATTGTCGCGGTAGCTCGAGAGCGCCACTTCGGACGGGCCGCGGAAGCCTGCTTCGTGAGCCAGCCGACCCTTTCGGTCGCCATCAAGAAGCTCGAAGACGAACTGAATGTGCAGATCTTCGAGCGCGGCACGAGCGAAGTGAGCGTGACGCCCATCGGCGAGCAGATCGTGACGCAAGCGCAGCGTGTGCTCGAGCAGACGCTCGCGATCAAGGAAATCGCCAAGCAGGGCAAGGACCCGCTCGTGGGGCCGCTGCGCCTCGGCGTGATCTACACGATCGGGCCGTACCTGCTGCCCACGCTCGTCAAGCAGATGATCAAGCGCGTGCCGCAAATGCCGCTCATGCTGCAGGAGAACTACACGCTCAAGCTCATCGAACTGCTCAAGCAGGGCGAGATCGACGTGGCGATCATGGCGCTGCCGTTCCCCGAAACCGGCCTCACGCTGCGGCCGCTCTACGACGAGCCGTTCGTTGTGGCGCTGCCTTCGGGCCATGCTTGGGAACAGCGTCCGAAGATCGACCCGGACGACCTCAAGCAGGAAACGATGCTGCTGCTCGGCAGCGGCCATTGCTTCCGCGACCACGTGCTGGGCGTGTGCCCGGAACTGATGCGCTTTTCGCAAAACGCCGACGGCATCCAGAAGACCTTCGAAGGCTCGTCGCTGGAAACCATCCGGCATATGGTCGCGAGTGGTGTCGGCATTACCGTGCTGCCGCGCATGTCGGTGACCGAGGTGAAGCCGCACGCGGGCGGCGTCGATTCCGGGCTGCTGTCGTACGTGCCGTTCGACGAGCCGGTGCCGGACCGCCGCGTGGTGCTCGCATGGCGCAAGAGCTTTACGCGCATGCCGGCGATCGAGGCGATCGTCGACGCCATTCACGCCTGCGAGTTGCCCGGCGTGAAGAAGATCGAGGCGCCCGCCGAGGCGGCCTGACTGTCATCGCGCCCTGCGCTTTCGGGCTGCGCGGCGCGTTTTCCTCTCTGGCGCGGCATTCGCCCGCGCCACAGTTCCCTCTCCTTACGTTTCTTGCGACCCCAATAATCAACGTCTATTCGATAGATTAAATAAATCAAATTATCGATATCGATAGTATTTGATACAGTTTCCTCCAACCGACACCAACCGGCAACCCAACTGGAGGAAGCGATGCAAACCACCCACTCGAACACGCCCGCACCCAGCACCTCGGCACGCGCCGATTCCGGCCTTCGCACCGTGTGGTTCTCGCTGCTTGTTGACCGCGCGTTGTCCGCCTGACGCTCTCGCGCCAGCGCGCCGCAGCATTCACCGCATTCCAGAACACACCCGCAAGCAAGAAAGGAATCCAGCATGACCGACCGTACTCTCACCTCGGCAGCCGGCGCACCCGTCGTCGATAACCAGAACTCCCTCACCGCGGGCCCGCGTGGCCCCGTGATGCTGCAAGACGTGTGGCTGCTCGAAAAGCTCGCACACTTCGATCGCGAAGTAATTCCCGAGCGCCGCGTGCACGCGAAGGGCTCGGGCGCGTTCGGCACGCTCAAGGTCACGCACGACATCTCGCGCTATACGAAGGCCAAGGTGTTCGGCGAAGTCGGCAAGGAAACGCCGCTCTTCATCCGTTTCTCGACCGTGGCGGGTGAGCGCGGCGCGGCCGATGCGGAGCGCGACGTGCGCGGCTTCTCGATCAAGTTCTATACGGAAGAGGGCAACTGGGACATCGTCGGCAACAACACGCCGGTGTTTTTCATTCGCGATCCGCTCAAGTTTCCGGACTTCATCCACACGCAAAAGCGCGATCCGCGCACCAACATGCGCAGCAACGTGGCCGCGTGGGACTTCTGGTCGCGTCACCCGGAGTCGTTGCATCAGGTGACGATCCTCATGAGCGATCGCGGCATTCCGAAGAACTATCGCCAGCAGCACGGTTTCGGCTCGCACACGTTCTCGTTCATCAACGCGAATAACGAGCGCTTTTACGTGAAGTTCCACTTCAAGTCGGCGCAGGGCGTCGAGAACTACAGCGATGCCGAAGCGGCGCAGGTGGTTGCTCATGACCGCGAATCGGCGCAGCGCGATCTGTTCAACGAGATCGAGAAGGGTAATTTCCCGAAGTGGCACTTCCGTATTCAGGTGATGCCCGAGGCCGATGCGGCGAACGTGCCGTACAACCCGTTCGACATCACGAAGGTCTGGCCGCACAAGGACTATCCGTTGATCGACGTCGGCACGATCGAGTTGAACCGCAATCCGCAGAACTATTTCGCCGATGTCGAGCAGGCCGCTTTCACGCCGGCGAACGTGGTGCCGGGCATCGGCTTCTCGCCGGATCGCTTGTTGCAGGGGCGGTTGTTCTCGTATGGCGACACGCAGCGCTATCGGCTTGGTGTGAACCATCACCAGATTCCGGTGAATGCGCCGCGTTGCCCGTTCCTCTCGTTCCACCGCGACGGCGCCATGCGCACCGACGGCAACCTGGGCGGCAACGTGAACTATGAGCCGAGCCGATTCGGCGACTTCGCCCAGCGTCCGCAGGCCGGTGAGCCGCCGCTCGCCGCGGGTGCGGTCGATCACTACGATCACCGCGAAGACGACGACTACTACAGCCAGCCGGGCGCGCTGTTCCGGCTCTTCGACGCGGGACAGCGCGAACGGCTTTTCGCGAACATCGCGCGACACATCAGCGGTGTGCCCGCGGAGATCGTGGCGCGCCAGATCGAGCACTTCCGCCGCGCCGATCTGGCGTATGCGCAAGGCGTGACCGACGCGATCGCGAAGCTGGCTAAATAAGGTGGAAGGCGCGGTTTGTTGTCACAACGCCGGGACAACGAGCCGCGCCCGAAGCAGGACTTCCAGGAAGCACCGAAGCACCAAAGGAGCACGATCATGACCCGAACGATGACGATGACCCTCAGGACCGTGGGACGAGGCGAGGCCGCCACGATGGCGCGCACGCGCGCGGAAGGCACGCAGATCGTGCGCCGCGTGGTGGGTTTCGCGATTGTGGCGAGCGGCTTCGTGGCGATCGCCATGCAAGCCCTTGCGCACTTCACGGGGCACTAAACGTGCTGCGCACGTTGCTCGGCAGTAGGGCCGGATGAACCGGGTTTCCGATATTTCCAGGCTACACTGACGGCCGATCGAGCGTTCGCGCGCCATTATCGAGAGGCGCCAGGCGACGCAACCGGATCGCAACACGCACGCGTAGTCTCACTGCTACACAAGGAGTCGTCATGGCCAAAAAAGCAACCGTACAGCACGTGAACATCGGCATCAGCGACAAGGATCGCAAGAAGATTGCGGATGGTCTCTCGCGCCTGCTCGCAGACACCTACACGCTGTATCTGAAGACGCACAACTTCCACTGGAACGTGACGGGGCCGATGTTCAACACGCTCCATCTGATGTTCGAGGGGCAGTACAACGAACTCGCACTGGCCGTGGACGCAATCGCCGAACGCATTCGTGCGCTGGGCGTGCATGCGCCGGGCAGCTACAAGGAATTCGCGAAGCTCTCGTCGATTCCCGAGGCGGACGGCGTGCCGAACGCGGAAGACATGATCCGCCAACTGGTGGAAGGCCAGGAAGCCGTGGTGCGCACCGCGCGCGCGATCTTCCCGTCGACGGAAGCGGCCAACGACGAACCGACCGCCGACCTGCTCACGCAACGCATGCAGACGCACGAAAAGACCGCGTGGATGCTGCGCTCGCTGCTGGCTTGATGCGCAGCGGCGCAGCGGCATAGCGGCGCCGCACGGGAAGGGCAGTGAAAGGCCCGCCGGACGTCCGGCGGGCCTTTGTATTTTGCGCGGGTGAGGCACGCGGCAAGGGCGCGGGCGGCAAGGCGGCGCCCTGGCCTACAATAGCGGCATCGCTTTTCCCGCCCCGATCATGTTCGCCCGACTCCCGCTCTATTTGCGGCTCGTCCGCATGGACAAGCCGATCGGCAGCCTGCTGCTGCTGTGGCCGACGCTCAACGCGCTCTGGATCGCCTCCGACGGCCGTCCGCCGCTTTCGCTGCTGATCATCTTCACGATCGGCACGGTGCTCATGCGCTCGGCGGGCTGCGCGATCAACGACTACGCCGACCGCGACTTCGACCGCCACGTGAAGCGCACCGCCGAGCGCCCCATCACGTCGGGCCGCATTCGCGCCTGGGAGGCGGTAGCGATTGCCGCGGGTCTCGCGCTCGTGTCGTTCCTGTTGATCCTGCCGCTCAATGCGCTCACGAAGCAGCTTTCGGTCGTGGCGCTGTTCGTGGCGGCGTCGTATCCGTTCACCAAGCGCTTCTTTGCGATTCCGCAGGCGTACCTGGGTATCGCGTTCGGCTTCGGCATTCCGATGGCGTTCGCCGCCGTACAAGATCACGTGCCTGCGCTCGCATGGATCATGCTGATCGCGAACGTGTTCTGGTCCGTCGCCTACGACACCGAGTACGCCATGGTCGATCGCGACGACGACATCAAGATCGGCATTCGCACCTCGGCGCTCACGTTCGGCCGGTTCGACGTGCTCGCGATCATGCTCTGCTACGCGGTGACGCTTGGCATTTACGTGTGGGTGGGTTTGACGCTGGGCTTCGGCTGGCTTTACTGGCTCGGCTGGGCGGCAGCGGCGGGTTGCGCGATTTACCACTACACGCTGATCAAGGGCCGCGAGCGCATGCCGTGCTTCGCCGCCTTCCGCCACAACAACTGGTTGGGCGGCGTGCTGTTCGTGGGGATCGCGGCCCATTACGCCATCGCGGGACTCTAGGGCCCGATCGGCTCCAGACAAAAAGCGCCGGGTGCACGACACACCCGGCGCTTTTTTTTAGGACGCTGCGGCAAGCTTACTGCTTGCCGAATTCCTCGCCCATTTCCTTCGCGCGCGCATCGGCCGCGAGCGCGCCCTTGACGATGGCGGCCTTCACGCCCGATGCGTCGAACGACGCGAGCGCGGCGGCCGTCGTGCCGCCCTTGGAGGTCACGCGCTCGCGCAGCACGGCGGGCGGCTCGTCCGATTGCAGCGCGAGCTGCGCCGCGCCCGCGAACGTGGCGATGGCGAGCGCGCGGCCTTGCTGCTCGTCCATGCCGAGCTGACGCGCCGCTTCTTCGAGCGCTTCGATGAAATAGAACACGTAGGCCGGGCCGCTGCCCGAGATGCCCGTGACCGCGTCGATCTTCGCTTCGTCGTCGAACCAGACCGTTTGGCCCACGGCGCCGAGCACGTCGGACGCGAGCTGGCGGCCCGCCGCGTCCACGCCGCTGCTCGCGACGAGACCGGTTGCGCCCATGCCGATCAGCGCGGGCGTGTTCGGCATCGTGCGCACGACGCGCGCATGGCCGTTCAGCCAGCGCGACAGGTCGTCGATGCGAATGCCGGCCATGATGCTGATGACGACCTGATGCGCGCCGAGGTGCGGGGCGATGCCTTCGGCCACGGCTTTGGCGATTTGCGGCTTCACAGCGATCAGCACCGCGTCATACGACGCGAGCGCGGCGTCCGCTGCGGCGCCGGTGCGCACGCCGAACTGCTCGGCGCTGCGCTTGCGGGCGTCCTCGTTCGGATCGATCGCGTACAGATTGTCGGCGGGAACGCCCTTGCGGATCAGACCGCCGATGAGCGCGGCGGCCATGTTGCCGCCGCCGATGAAGGCAATTTTCATGGTGATGGAATCGTTCAATGAATCAGTGAGAGTAGTCGCGCGCGCCGA
This sequence comes from Paraburkholderia sp. J7, assembly GCF_905220155.1. Classification (NCBI taxonomy): domain Bacteria; kingdom Pseudomonadati; phylum Pseudomonadota; class Betaproteobacteria; order Burkholderiales; family Burkholderiaceae; genus Paraburkholderia; species Paraburkholderia sp. J7. The sequence continues at coordinate 71,464 of NZ_CAJMYZ010000004.1, forward strand.
AGATCGCGGTGCCGACGCGCACGATCGTCGCGCCTTCGAGCACCGCGGCTTCGAGGTCGGCCGACATGCCCATGGAGAGCGTGTCGAGCGCGAGGCCTTCTGCGCATAGCGCTTCGAACAGCTCGCGCAGTTGGCGGTGCGGCGCGCGTTGCGCCTCGAGCGAGGTTTCCGGCTCGGGAATCGACATGAGCCCGCGCAGGCGCAGGTTGGGCAGGGCGGCGATTTGCTTGGCGACCTGCTGCGCTTCTTGCGGGGTGACGCCGCTCTTGCTGGCCTCGCCGCTCACGTTGACCTGGAGGCAGACGTTGAGCGGCGCCATGCCGGCGGGACGTTGCGCCGAAAGGCGTTCGGCAATCTTCAGACGATCGACCGAATGGACCCAGTCGAAACGCTCGGCCACGGGGCGTGTCTTGTTCGATTGGAGCGGCCCGATGAAATGCCATTCGATGCTCGCGCGCAGGTCGGCGAGCGCCTCGATCTTGTCCACGGATTCCTGCACGTAGTTCTCGCCGAACGCGCGCTGGCCGGCAGCGTGAGCGGCACGTACGTCCTGCGCGGGAAACGTTTTCGAAACCGCGAGCAACTCCACGCTTTGCGGGTCGCGGCCGGCGTTGCGGGCGGCGGCGGCGATGCGCTCGCGGACAGCTTCGAGATTGTGGGAAAGATCGGTCATCGGGCTTGAAGGCTGGCGCGTAACGTGGCTCACGCCGCTTTTGGATCCAAAACGAACAGAACGACGGCCATTATACGGACTGCGCACGGCGCGAAACACTGGCCAGAAAGGCTATACCGAATGGCCGACTGTTGGCGTGCCGTGCGCTTCGTTACGCTGGTTCCGTTCCCGATAGCTCAATTCGTCGCCAGCATATGTTCGACCAGTTCAATCCAGTGCGTGACCGGAATCGCCGTGCCGCTTTGCAGGTGCGTGATGCAGCCTATGTTGGCGGAAACGATCAGTTGCGGCTCCAGCGCCTGCAGCCGGTCCACTTTCTGGTTGCGCAGCGTATAGGAAAGGCGCGGCTGCATGATCGAATAGGTGCCTGCGGAGCCGCAGCAAAGATGGCTGTCGGCGGGCAGCCGCACGTCGAGTCCGAGCGCGGTGAGCAGTTTTTCCACCCCGCCGCGCAACTGCTGGCCATGCTGCAGCGTGCAGGGAGGATGCCAGGCCACCGTTTTGATGCCGCGCCGTCTCGTCGCGGCCACGAGTTGTTCCTCGAACGCGGGCAGCAGCTCCGAAAGATCGCGCGTGAGTTCGACCACGCGGCGCGCTTTCTCCGCATAGGCCGGGTCGTCGCGCAACAGGTGCGCGTATTCCTTCACCGTCGCGCCGCAGCCCGAGGCGTTCATCACGATCGCCTCCACGCCTTGCTCGATGTACGGCCACCAGGCGTCGATGTTCGCGCGCACGTCGTCGAGCGCATCGTCGGCGTAGCCCATATGCAGGCGGATCGCGCCGCAGCAGCCCGATTGCGGCGAGACGATCGTCTCGATATCCAGCGCATCCAGCACGCGTGCGGTGGCGATATTGATGTTCGGCATCATCGAGGGCTGCACGCAGCCTTGCAGCATCAGCATCTTGCGCGCGTGTTTTGCCGTGGGCCACGCAAGCGAGCGCTGGCGCACGGGCACCTTGTCGCGCAGGCGCTTGGGCAGAAGCGGGCGCACCTGCTGGCCAAGGCGCATGGCCGGCGTGAAAAGCGCGCGGCGCGGCAGCAGGCCCGCGAGCAGGCGGCGCATGAGGCGCTGGCGCAACGGCCTTTGCACCATCTGTTCGGCGTGCTTGCGGCCCACTTCCACGAGGCGCCCGTACTGCACGCCCGAAGGGCAGGTCGTCTCGCAACTGCGGCACGTGAGGCAGCGGTCGAGGTGCGTGAGCGTGCTCTTCGTTACGGGCGCGCCTTCCACCATCTGCTTCATCAGATAGATGCGCCCGCGCGGGCCGTCCAGTTCGTCGCCGAGCAACTGATAGGTCGGGCAGGTCGCGGTGCAGAAGCCGCAATGCACGCACTTGCGCAGGATCGCGTCGGCTTCGTCGCCGTCGGGGGTGTTGCGTATGAAGTCCGCGAGGTTCGTCTGCATCGCCGCGTGTGGTTGTCGTCAGAAGTCGGAATACAGCCGGCCGCGATTGAAGATGCGGGCCGGGTCGAAGGCGGCCTTCAGACCGCGATGGATCTTCATGAGCGGCGCGGGCAAGGGCGTGAAGACGCCCGCACTGCGGTCGTAGTCGCGCCCCGTGCGGAACATCGTGGCATGACCGCCGGCTTGCTTCGCGCTGATGCGTACTGTTTGCGCGTCGGTTTCCGTGATCCACCAGCGCTGCGCGCCGCCCCACTCCATGAGTTGCGCGCCGGGCAGTTGCAAGGGCTCCGCAATCGAGGGCAGCGCGAGCCGCCACAACGCCGCATTCGGTGCGATCGAGGCAAAGAACGGATCGGTCTGCTCGCGCAGGCCCGCCCAGAAGCGCTCGGCCTCCACGGCGTCCACCACCTCACCGCCCAGGCTCGCGCGCGCGGTTTTCACGGCCGCTTCCGCGCCGGCGAGGCGTACCGCGAGCGTTCCGTTGCGCCAGGCGCTCGCCGTCATCGGCAGCGGGCGGCCGCCCCATTCGTTGAGCTTGCGCACGGCGTCGGTGCCGTTCATGTCGAACTTGAGCGTGGTTTCCGCTTGCGCAACCGGCAGCACCTTCACCGAAAGCTCCAGCAGCAGGCCGAGCGTGCCGAGCGACCCCGCCATGAGCCGCGAGACGTCGTAGCCCGCCACGTTTTTCACTACCTGGCCGCCGAAATGCAGCACCTCGCCGTGGCCGTTCATGAGCACCGCGCCCAGCACGAAGTCGCGCGGTGCGCCCGCGCTCGCCCGCCGGGGCCCGGCAATGCCTGCGGCGATGCAGCCGCCGAGGGTGGCCTGGGCGCCGAAGTGCGGCGGCTCGAACGCGAGCATCTGGCCGTGGGCCGCAAGCGCCGTTTCGATTTCGACAAGCGGTGTGCCGGCGCGGGCCGTGATCACCAGTTCGGCCGGGTCGTACGCGATGATGCCGCGGTGTGCGCGCGTGTCGAGAATCTCGCCCTCGAGCGACTGGCCGTACCAGTCCTTGGTGCCCCCTCCGCGAATGCGCAACGCCCGCCCATCGGCGCTCGCTGCCCGGATGCGTTCGGACCAGTCCGAGACGATGTCGTCCTCTTCCATGTCGTGATGGTCGCGCTCGTTCGTTATATGGTTCGCTCGATTGTACTGAGCGAACCTCGCCTGACAACCCGGAGCGGACCCTCATGCGGGTCACGCGAAACGCATAAATGGCGCGATGCTTTGCGCGTGTTTGTGGGTCTATCTGTGCGTCTGTCAGAAGCGCGGCAATTCAGGGTGCGGCAGCAGATTCCCTCGCACGTGCATGCGCCCGTATTCGGCGCAGCGCGCTCGCGTGGGGATCCCCTTGTCGGGGTTCAGCAGTCTGGCCGGGTCGAACGCGTGTTTCACCGCGTGAAACGCATCGCGCTCCTGCGGCGAGAATTGCACGCACATCGAATTGATCTTTTCGATGCCCACACCGTGCTCGCCCGTCACCGTGCCGCCCAGTTCTACGCAGGTTTCGAGAATGTCCGAGCCAAAGGCCTCTGCGCGGTGCCATTCGTCGAGGTCATTACCGTTGAAGAGAATGAGCGGGTGCATGTTGCCGTCGCCCGCATGGAATACGTTGATGCAGCGCAGCCCATACTGCTTTTCCATCTCGTGGATGCGCGCGAGCAGCGGCCCGATCGCGCGGCGCGGTACCGTGCCGTCCATGCAGTAATAGTCGGGCGAAATGCGGCCCGCCGCCGGAAACGCGTTCTTGCGGCCCGACCAGAAGCGCAGGCGTTCTTCCTCGGTGCGCGAGATCTGGATGCGCGTGGCGCCATGCTCGCGCAGCACCGTGGTCGTGCGCGCGATTTCGTCGGCGACTTCCTCGGGCGTGCCGTCGGCTTCGCACAGCAGGATCGCGGCGGCGTCGAGGTCGTAGCCGGCGTTCACGAACTCCTCCACGGCGCGCGTGGCTGGCTTGTCCATCATCTCCAGGCCCGCCGGAATGATGCCCGAGGCAATGATGCCCGCTACGGCGTCGCCACCCTTCACGACATCGTCAAAGCTCGCCATGATGACCTGCGCCGTTTGCGGGCGCGGAATCAGCTTGACGGTCACTTCGGTAACGATCGCGAACATGCCTTCGCTGCCGATCATCACCGCGAGCAGATCGAGGCCCGGCGCATCGGGCGCAAGCGAGCCGAATTCGACGATCTCGCCATCCATCGTCACGGCGCGCACGCGCAGCACGTTGTGCACGGTGAGACCGTACTTGAGGCAGTGCACGCCGCCCGAATTCTCCGAAACGTTGCCGCCTATCGTGCAGGCGATCTGCGAGGAGGGATCCGGCGCGTAGTAGAGGCCGAAAGGCGCCGCCGCTTCGGAAACGGCCAGATTGCGCACGCCAGGCTGTACGGTAGCCGTGCGCGCGTAGGGATCGACTTCGAGAATGCGCTTGAAGCGCGCGAGCGAGAGCACGATGCCGTGCCGGATCGGCATGGCGCCGCCCGACAGGCCGGTGCCCGCGCCGCGCGGCACGACCGGCACGTCGAGCCGCCGGCAGATCTGCACGATGCGCTGCACCTGCGACTCGGTTTCCGGCAGCGCCACTGCGAGCGGCAGCCGCCGGTAGGCGGCAAGGCCGTCGCACTCGTAGGCAACGGTGTCCTCCTCGCGATGCAGCAGGCAATGTGCCGGCAGCACGGCCATCAACGCCTGGACCACCTCGCGCTGACGCTGCGCGAGCGCCTCCGGGCTCAGCTCGGGCAAGTTCGCGTCTGGTGCGTTCATGTCTCCTCCCGTCTGTTGCGGTTGTTTGCGCTCGCTAAGCGCTTTTGCGCGCGTGTCGCGCTTGCTCGTCGGTTACGCCGCCCAGCTGAAGATCTTGCCCGGATTCATCAGGTTGTGCGGATCGAGTGCGTGCTTGATCGCGCGCATCGTGTCGATCGTGTCCGCGCCGTGCTCCTCTACGAGAAAGCCCATCTTGTGCAGACCCACGCCGTGCTCGCCCGTGCAGGTGCCGTCCATTGCGATCGCGCGCTGCACGATGCGGTGGTTCAGGCGCTCGGCCTCGTCGATCTCCTCGGGCTTGTCAGGATCGATCAGGATCGCCACGTGAAAGTTGCCGTCGCCCACGTGGCCGACGATCGGGCAGGGCAGCGGCGAGGCTTTGAGGTCGGTCTCGGTCTCGATCACGCATTCGGCGAGGCGCGAGATCGGCACGCACACGTCGGTCGTCACGGCGCGGCAGCCGGGCTTGAGCTGAAGCATCGCGAAGTAGGCGTTGTGGCGTGCGTTCCACAGGCGGCTGCGGTCCTCGGGGCGCGTGGCCCATTCGAAGCCTTCGCCGCCATGCTGTGCGGCAAGCTCCTGCACGAGCTGTGCTTGCTCCGCGACGCCCGCTTCGGTGCCGTGAAATTCGAAGAAGAGCGTGTGCTTCTCGCGCAGCGTGAGATTCGAATGCTTGTTGATCGCGCGCACCGCGAGCGAGTCGATGAATTCCACGCGCGCGATCGGCACGCCGATCTGAATCGTTTCGATCACCGTGCGCACGGCCTCGGCCATCGAAGGGAACGCGCACACCGCTGCCGAGACCGCCTCGGGCTGCGGGTAGAGCCGCACCGTAATTTCGGTGATCACGCCGAGCGTGCCTTCCGAACCCACGAAAAGGCGCGTGAGGTCGTAGCCTGCCGAGGACTTGCGTGCGCGCGTGCCGGTTTTGACCACGCGGCCGTCGGCGAGCACGGCGGTCAGGCCGAGCACGTTCTCGCGCATCGTGCCGTAGCGCACGGCATTGGTGCCCGAGGCGCGCGTGGCCGTCATGCCGCCGATGCTCGCATCGGCGCCCGGGTCGATCGGGAAGAAAAGACCCGTGTCGCGCAGCGCTTCATTGAGCTGCTTGCGCGAGATGCCGGGCTCGACCGTCACGGTGAGGTCTTCGGCGTTGATCGAGAGCACGCGGTTCATCTGCGAGAGGTCGATCGACACGCCGCCCTGCACGGCCAGCAAGTGACCTTCCAGCGACGAACCGTTGCCGTAGGGAATGATCGGCACGCCATGACGGGCGCACAGCTTGACGACGGTCTGAATGTCCTCGGTGCTCTGCGCGAACACCACGGCGTCGGGCAGTTGCGGATCGAAGGGAGACTCGTCGCGGCCGTGGTGGGCGCGCACGGCTTCCGAGGTGGAGACGCGTTCGCCGAACGCGCTACGCAGTTGATCGAGGAGTTCGGCGGGGAACGGGCGGCGTGCGAGGGCCGGCGGCGCGGGGTGATTCACGCGGGTGTCTCCTTCGTATGGGTATGACTTCTGGCGTGGACCATTTTACGCTGAACGTCCGGGGCGCAAAGCCGCGCTCCCTTTGCTGCGACGCATCAAACCTATAATGGCCGCCGGATGTGCGCGCTTTCTGTGGCGCTGGGCGCGCGTCATGCGCGAACTGCGCGAATTTTTCGCCTCGGAGGGCACAACATGGGCAATCGCCTGAGCAAGATCGCAACGCGCACCGGTGACGACGGCTCAACGGGTCTCGGCGACGGCAGCCGCGTGCGCAAGGACGACGCGCGCATCGCCGCGATCGGCGACGTCGACGAACTGAACTCGCAGATCGGCGTGTTGCTATGCGAGACGCTTCCCGACGACGTACGCGAGGCGCTCGTCGCCATCCAGCACGACTTGTTCGATCTGGGCGGCGAACTGTGCATTCCGGGTCACACGCTCGTGACTGACGAACACCTCGCGCGGCTCGACGCCTGGCTCGCGCATTACAACGGCACGCTGCCGCCGCTCAAGGAATTCATTCTCCCTGGCGGCTCACGCGCTGCCGCGCTCGCCCATGTGTGCCGCACGGTGTGCCGGCGCGCCGAGCGCGCTGTCGTCGCACTGGGCGCGGCGCCGAACTCAGGCCCGCCGCTCGCCGATACGCCGCGCCGCTACGTCAACCGGCTCTCCGATCTGCTGTTCGTGCTCGCGCGCGTGCTTAACCGGGCTGGGGGAGGCAGCGACGTGCTTTGGCGGCACGACCGCGGCGCAGGCAAGGGCGAGTAGGGAATAAAAGGGCGCAAGCAGCGCGTCATCGCCGAAAGGGACTGTCTCACGCACCGCAAAAGCCCTGCCGAATTCCGCCCCCACGGCCATCCGCCGCGAATTCACACCTCGCGCAATCCGCAGATTGCCGGGGTGCGACAAAATGCCCGGATCTGGCTGCCTCGTTAAAGATGTATCTTATGTGCATCTTTAACGAGGAGAAGCTGCAAATGACTGCGCTCACCGCCGACCAGATGGCCCGCGTGAAGGCCACTGCACCCGTTTTCGCCGAACACGGCGCCACGATCACCAAGCATTTCTACAAGCGGATGTTCGCCGCGCACCCCGAGCTCAAGAACATCTTCAACCAGACGCACCAGCAAAGCGGCAGTCAGCCCGAAACGCTCGCACGCGCGGTCTATGCCTACGCGGCGAACATCGACAATCTGGGCGCGCTCGGTGGCGCGGTCACGCATATCGCGCACAAGCACGCGAGCCTGAACATCCGTCCGGAGCACTATCCGATCGTCGGCCGCCATCTGCTCGGCGCGGTCGTGGACGTGCTCGGCGACGCCGTGGACCAGCCCACGCTCGACGCCTGGGCCGTGGCCTACGAGCAACTCGCGAACATCATGATCGGCACCGAGGCGAAGCTGTACGAGGGCGCCTCGTGGAGCGGCTTCCGACCGTTCAAGGTGATGCGCAAGCAAGTCGAAAGCGACGAAATCACCTCGTTCTATCTCGCGCCGGCCGACGGCGCATCCGCAGGCGGCTTCGAGCCGGGGCAGTATGTGAGCGTGACGCGTTTCGTCGACAAGCTTGGCGTGGACCAGCCGCGTCAGTACAGCCTTTCGGACGCGCCTCACGGCAAGTGGCTGCGCATTTCGGTGAAGCGCGAAGCCGGCCGAGGCGAGGCACAGCCGGGCCACGTGTCGAACCTCATGCATGACGGCGTGGAAGAGGGCGCGGTGGTGCACGTGAGCGCGCCGATGGGCGAGTTCACGCTCGATCGCAAGAAGACGACGCCGGTCGTGCTGATGAGCGGCGGCGTGGGCATCACGCCGATGAAGTCGATGCTCTCCACGTTGATCGCGGAGCGCAGCGAGCGCAAGGTGACCTTCGTGCACGCATGCCGCAACGCAAAGGTGCACGCATTCCGCGACTTCCTGCGTCACGCTGTTTCCGAGTACCCGAACGTCAAGCGCGCGGTGTTCTACGAAGAAGTCGGCGCAAACGACCGCCGCGGCGTGGACTACGACTTCGAAGGGCGCATCGATATCGGCCGCATCGAAGCCGACGTGCTGCTGCCCGACGCCGACTACTACCTGTGCGGCCCCGTGGCGTTCATGCGCGAGCAGCGCGAGGCGCTCGTTGCCCGCGGCGTCGACGCCTCGCGCATTCACACGGAGATTTTCGGCTCCGGCATGCTGTAACGGCGCGCACTGGTGTTAACCATTAGTAGACCGAATGAAAAGACGCCGCGTGAAAACGCAGCGTCTTGCGTGTGAAGCAGTCAATCGTGTATCGATTTGCAACGGAATTCATTCGGTCGAAGCCCGCCTGTTGACCGCGCGATACCCCGATGGCGAAATCGAGAGCCTGCGCCGGAAGATGCGCGCAAGGCGCTCGCCGCGCGGCACGCCGCAGCGTTGCGCGATCTCGTCGATCGGAAGATTGGTTTGCGCGAGCAACAGGCAACTCGCATCGAGCCGGGTACGCAGCAGGTATTCGGACGGCGTGAGTCCCGTTTGCGTCTTGAAGTGGCGCAGGAAGTTGCGCATGCTCATCTGCGCGACACGCGCCGCATCGGCGACCGAGATCGGCTGATGGTAGTTCTCGCGCAGCCAGTGAGCAGCCGAGTTGATCTTGCCGTTTGCGCTGTCCGCTTCGCCATCGTCGAGCATAGGGCCGAGCCGCTCCCACGAGCCCGGCATCGAGTCCTCGGAAACGCGCTGCGCAAGCGCCACGCCGTGATTGCGCTTGACCACCTTCAGCGCCGCGACGAGTGCTTCGGAAGGCGTCACGACCGAAGCGCCGGCGTTGCGCGCTTCCAGCGCGCGGCGCAGCCGCTGCGCCGAGTTCGCCGTATTGCCGCCCGTGCGCAGGAAGGGCACGTCGGCGGCGGCGAGCACGGCGCGTCCCTCGCCGAGTGCGCGGATGATGCGCACTTTCGGTGCGAGCATCTGAAGCCGTGTGATGAGCCGCGGATTGTCGCGCGCCATCATCGCACCGGGGCCGCCGGCGATGAACAGTGTGTCGAAGCCGCTGCGCAGCGGGCCATGCAGGCTCTCGGACCAGATCCGCAGACCGCAGCCGCTGGCCACGTTGCCACCAGGCTCGGACAGCATCACGACCGAATAAGCAGGAAGCGTGTCGGCGCAGGCATCGTTCGCGAGACGAAACACGTCGGCGAGCAAGGTCACATCCCCGAGCGGGAAGCCCTCGAAAACCAGGATGCCTATGCGTTTGGCCACGTGTCCGAACTTCAAGTGAGCGCCGCGCGGCTGGAAAGCGGCTTGCCGGCAGACCACCCTGTCGATGTACATGGCCGGTTCCTCGCGCAGAAAGGATTCGCAGGAGTACGTTGCGCTTTTGCGCCGCGCGCCCTGATCCGGCTGTGTGGGGCTGTTACATGCGGTCACATCACGCTCTCGGGATTCATGATAGGCCGGTGCGCCCCTGACGCACGGCGCAGTCTGAAAATGCCGAGAAGTTGGCAGAATGGCTCGATATGCGCTGGGAGGCGGGGCCCGGCCCTGGACGGGCGTTGCGCCTGGGCGCCGCCAGTACTTACAAGGGAGCACAAGGGCGAACGCACCCCACGCGTGAGGTATTCGAAAGCCGCGAGGGGAACGCAGAGGGTGGGTGCGTGGCGCTTGCGGGTCCTCAGCAAAAATACTGTTTCGTATTCTTGTGCACGTCGTCGCGCTTGAGTAGCTCCTCGGGCCAGAGCCACGCGTACTGGCTATGCTGGTCGAAGCGCCCGACGGGCACCGTGCTGTCCAGCATGAATGCATAGGCGAGCACCACATAGTGCGTGCCGATACCGTTCTCCGCCGCGAAGTTGTCGGGATAGTGATGTTCGTATACGCCGACGAAGCGCGCCGATGAGCGCTGCATGCTCGCAATGCCCAGTTCTGTTTCGACGATGCGCGTGAACGCAGCGTCCAGCCGTTCGTCCTTGCGAATGCGTCCGCCCGGAACGAACCAGGTGCCGCGTGCGGGGCGATTGCGCCGCTGGCCCACGAGCACACGGCCTTCGGCGTCGGCGACGATCAGGTCGATCGCCACGAGCGGTGCGAGCCGCACCACCTCCAGGAATTCTGTCGGTGAGAGCATGGACGAGCGTATCCGCCGGGTGTCGGTCGTGTCGATTAGATAATCCGAAGCGCACTCGCTGCGCACACGGCGCGTGCGAGGCACACGGCACGTTCAAGACCAGTCTAGGCGGGCCAATATCGCGTTGCACTGTCCGCAACCGCCGAAGTCTCGCTATCGTGGGCCAAGATGCGAGTAGCCGACCAGGCGCTCAAGGCTTCGGCGCGACGTAGCCCGCGGGTGTGACAGCGTTCGATCTGGCGATATCGGCGTTGTCCGACACCACATAAACGGGCGATTCGGTCAGGCGCAGCGGGAGCATGCCGTCGTTGTAAGTCATCGTGGTCGGATTGCCCATCATGTCGAAGACGCTCACCTGGCCCGAGCGCCCGCGCGCGTCCACCTGAAGCGTGTAGTTCGTTGCACGCGTGGCATCGAAGCCCGTCTTCGCGCTCCAGCGCGCGTTGTCGTGGCTCCACAGCGCGGTGATCACCTTGCCGCCGCCTTTGCTGTCTTTACTGCCGCCACCGCCCGGACGCGCGAACGCGTACGCATAGACGCCCGCCGGCGTGCCGCGCAGCGGCCCGAGCGTATACGTACCGTCGATCAGCCGCGTCATGGTCGCGACCGCGAGCGCGGCCGGCTTCGGACTGATGTTCGACGCGCCGTACATGCCCTTCGGATGCTCGAGTTCAAAGAACACGCCATAGCCGGGCGTCGTTTCCGGCATGTCCGCGCCATAGAAAATGAACGTGGTGTCCGCGCCTTCGCCAAGCAGGATCAGATGCGCGCGCGCGACCACCGCACCTTGTGCGTAGAGCGTTTGCGCGTCGGGATAGTTGGCCGCGTAGTTCGTACCAATATCGTAACTAATACCTGTTTCGGTGACAAAGAGCGGCGCGCCGGGCTTGAGCATGTCGCGCATTGTCGCGCGCAGCTCGCGCATGGCCTCGGGCAGCGAAAGCGTGCCCTTTTCGGGCGCGCCGTACAAACGCTCCGGTGGATGCGAAGGGCTCGTGCCGAAATCGTAGTAGCCGTGGATCGTCACGCCGTCGATATATTTAGCAATGCCAAACGGTGCGAACTTCTTGAGCCACTCGGTGTTGCCCTGCACGCCTGCATAGGTTGGGCCCATCACGATCGCCGACGTGTCGGTGGAGTGTAAGCCCTCGTAGACGGTCTTGTAGAGATCGACGAAATGCGCGTCAGTGTCTTTCCACGGCAGCCCGCCGTCCTTGTCGGGCTCCCATGTGACCTGATAGTAATTGTGCGCCTGGCGCGGGAAGACGCGCGCGCGGATGCGTGCGGACTCGGTGCCTACGCGCGCCATGTAATCGCGCAACTGGGCCAGCGAAGCAGGCAGGTAGCTGTGGGTCTCCTGGCCGTTCGGGCTCGCCCACGCGGGAAAGCCGTCGACCGTGATCAAGCGCATGATGTCGCCGGGCTTGAACTGCAGATCGAGTTCTGAGGCGGCAGGATCGAATGTATTGGGACCTTTCGGTTCCATGACGTACCAGCCGCGCTTGTCGTTGGCCCATGCAAGGCCGAGGTTCGTGTAGAGCGGACGCAAGCCGTCGCCGCCGCAGCAGTGCTGGCCGGGCGCGATATATGCTGAGCCTTGGCCGCCGAAGCGGTGCAGGTCCTGGCGTGTAAAGGCGGGTGCGGGAAGTGCTGCGCTCACGTCGGGCAGCACACCGAACGTCGTGATGCCGGCCGGCCGCGTGCCGCGTTGGGGCAAACCGGTCGAGGGCTGCGAAGCCAGCGACGCCGAAAACGCGAAGTAGCCCGCCTGCGGCAGCGTGCAGGTGAGCGACGTGACGCGCGGGCCGGCTGCCACCGTGAAGTTGCCGCTCGCCTGCGGGCGGCTCCACGTATCCGCGATCTGCCATTGCACCTTGTCGTCGCGCGTCGCGCGCGTGGTCACGTCGATACGCACGCTCTTGCCGCGCGGAAAAAGCCGCGTGCCGTCGCTGCCGGGCGTGTCGGCCGAGATGGGATCGTCGCTTGCGTCTGTCGCCGCGCGGCTGTCGGCGCTCCTGCAAACGGGCGCGTCGGCGGCGCGGCAATTCATGGCCGGCAGAAGGATGCCGAGCGCGAGCGCTGCAGTCGGCAACCATGAACAGGCGGGCGAGCGGCGCGCGAAACGAGGCGTCACGAGTGCGGATGCAAGGGCTAGGCGCGATGTCATGGGCAGGTTCCTCACTGCATGAAAGGGTAAGCCTAGTTGTTCGAGCCAGTCATCTGACGCCAGCGTCCAGGCTTTTCGCGCAATTTTCCCTCGAAGCTCCGCGTGCAAGTTGTGCAGTGCTCTCGGAGTCCAATCATATAAGGCGGGATTTTGTGAATTTTTTTATTGTGCGGCGCAAACAGGATTTAACAGGTTTAAAATTCGCATCGCATGCTCGAAATCCGGGCGCAAAGCTTCTTAAACATCATTTAATCAGACGAATAGAGGCGCAGTCTTTTATTGCTCGTTTCTCTTCCATCCCATGCGCACGCATCGATCGGAAGGCATCGAACGATTTTGTCGTAACAAAGGCGAAAATACCGGCCTGTAACGGTTATCCGGCACTTTTGCCCAAACCGATGTAATCGAACAAATTGCCTTTCACGCAGTTTGCGTTTTGTCATTTGACTTGGCGACCAAGCTTCTAAACGGTCCTCGACCGGACTAAATGCGCCAATGTCTCGCCAGTTTCGGTCAGTCGTCGTTGCAGGAATTTTTCTCTGCATATGATGCACTGCACATGGAATGCTATCGAAATGCTATTACCGGGACTTTTCGCTTGATACGGGGGATTGTTTAGGGGAAAAGCATGGCGTACGCAAGTCTGGATTTACCGTCGTTCAGTCGCCCGCATCTAGTGACCGCGGGCATCAGTCGAGAGGTGCGTCATATCGCAATTCTGCTGTTCGATGGTTGTTCGCTCCTCGGCGCCGGCATTGTGGCTGAAGTGTTTCATGTGGCGAACGAACTCTCGACAGACACCGCTCGCAGCTCACCATACGATGTCAGCATCCTTTCGGCCGATGGCGGCAACGTGACGTGCTCGTCGTCGGTACGGGTCTGGACAGACGGACTCGATGCTCGCCACTACGTCGGTTTCGACGCGCTGTTCGTGGCGGGTGGCAAGGGCGCCTTCGCGGCCGCCAACGACGAGCGTCTCGTCGCATGGCTGCGTCGCGTGCATGCGAATACCGGCACCATTCGTCCGATTGGTGAAGGTCGTTCACTGCTCGAGGCGGCGAGTCTGTGCGGCCAGCGCACCCAGCACGAGTTCGGCTCGTATGCGGTGCAAACAGGCCGCGAGGAAGCAAGCGGCGACGCCGGCGACCGGCTCGAGTCGATGAAGAGCGCACTCACGCTCGTCAAGCGCGATCTCGGTGTGGATGTGGCGCGTGCCGTGACTGAGCGGCTCATGCCCGATTCGGGCGGCAACCTGTTGCCGTTTCTCGGCGATGCGCTCGGCAGCGCACCGGCTGACAAAGTCCGTGCAGCCGCGCGTTGGCTGCAGGAAAACTGTCAGCGCGCCATTTCGATAGCCGACGCGGCACAGGTCGCAGCGATGAGCGAGCGAAACTTCCTGCGCCGCTTCAAGCTGGAGATGGGCATCACGCCATCCGATTACCTCTTGCATGCGCGCCTTGCAATCACCTGCAGCCTGCTCACCGATTCGGAATTGCCGGTCGACAAGATCGCGCGCCGCACGGGCATGGGCAATGGCGACCGCCTCGCCAAGATCTTTCGCAAGCGCATGATGATTTCGCCCACCGAATACCGCGAGCAAAGCCGCCGCGAGGCCGGCGTAGCCGTCTCGTAACGCCGCGGTAACAACGGTCGCACTTCGTTACAAACGGGGTCGCTTTTCGCGAGCCGAGGTGATCCTGCCCGATATGAAGGAGTCCGAAGATGAATGAGAGGTCATCGATTCAGGAGGGCCAGAGTCAGGCTCGCGTCGAAGCCGCGGCGTGCACGCGTATCGTGCCTGTCGTGCTGGCGGGAGGTTCCGGTACGCGTTTGTGGCCGATGTCGCGCGAACATTTCCCTAAGCAGCTAATTGGCGTGGTGGGCAGCGATACGTTACTGCAGGCAACCGTGCATCGGTTAGACGGCTTTTCATCGGAGTGGCAGGTCGCGAGCGCGCCAATCGTCGTATGTGGTGAAGAACACCGCTTCGTGATCGTCGAGCAGTTGCATGCGTGCGGTATCGACGCGCGGCTCGTGGTCGAGCCCGCGCGGCGCGACACGGCGCCGGCGCTCACGCTCGGTGCAGCGCTTGCGTGCGCGAACGGTGACGACGCGATTCTCATCGTCATGCCTTCTGACCATGCGATTGCCGATACGGATGCACTGCAGAGCGCGCTCGAATGCGCCGCGCGCCACGCGCAGCGCGGCGCGATCGTGACGCTCGGCGTGCCACCGCGCTCGCCCGAAACGGGGTTTGGTTACATCCGTGTGGGCGAGGCGATTGCCGACGGCGCGCACCATATCGACGGCTTCGTCGAAAAGCCCGCGCCGGAACTCGCCACGCAATACATCGCACAGGGCGGCTACTGGTGGAACAGCGGCATCTTCGTGATGCGCGCGAGCGTCTGGCTCGACTCGCTGCGCGCACTGCAGCCCGACATGCATGCAGCGTGCCTTGCTGCATTCGTCGATGGAAAGCAGGACGGCGCCGTATTCCGTCCGGCCACGGAGGCCTTCAAGGGCGCGCCCGCTGACTCGATCGACTACGCGGTCATGGAGCGGCTATCGGGCAGCAACGGCTGGACGCCCGAGGGCGTGGTGGTCGCGCTCGATGCGGGCTGGTCCGACCTCGGCTCGTGGGACGCTGTGTGGGCCGCGATGGAAAAAGACGAGGACGGCAACGTGGGGCGCGGGCGCGTGGTGTTCGAGGGGGCAGTTGCGACCTACGCGCATTCCGACGGCAGGCTCGTGGCTTGCGTGGGGACGTCGAACCTCGTGGTGGTCGAGACCGCCGATGCGGTTCTCGTCGCGGACCGCTCGAAGGTGCAGGACGTAAAGGGGCTCGTTGCGCGTATCAAGGCCGAGCGCGCGCCTGAGGCGGCTTCGCATCGGAAGGTGCAACGTCCGTGGGGCTTCTACGATTCCATCGATTCCGGCGAGCGCTTTCAGGTCAAGCGCATCGTCGTCACGCCGGGCGCGCGGCTCTCGTTGCAACTGCATCACCATCGCGCCGAGCACTGGACGGTCGTACGCGGCACCGCGCTCGTCACGCGTGGTGAGGAATCCTTTCTTATGACGGAAAACGAGTCCACGTACATTCCGCTCGGCGTGCGTCACCGGCTGGAGAATCCGGGCAAGGTGCCGCTCGAGATCATCGAGGTGCAGTCGGGTGCGTATCTGGGAGAGGACGACATCGTCCGTTTCGACGATACGTATGGCCGCTGCGGTTGAGCGCAGCAGCACGGCCTGCAGGGAGAAAAAAGGAGAAAGCATGCGCGAGCTGCAAAATCTGATGGCGAGAGTGCTCGACGTATCTGCCGTGATGATCGGCGCGAGCGTGGCTTCGGAGATCCGCTTCGACGATGTCGTGCCGCGCGGCGTGAACGAAGCCTTCGTGCTGCTCGCCGCCGCATTCGCGCTCGTCATCTTTCCGGCGTTCGAGCTTTACCAGTCGTGGCGCGGCCGCTCCAAAGCGCTGCTCGCGGGCCAGGTGTCGCTTGCGTGGCTCGTCGTGCAGGGCTGCGCGCTGATCTCGATGTACTCCACGATGCATCATGTCGACGTCGTTTCGCGCCTGTGGTTCGCTTACTGGACCGCGCTTGCGGGCGGCTTGCTCATTGCGTGGCGCTTCCTCGCGCACGGCGTGCTTGCGCACATGCGGCGCGCGGGCATGAATCTCCATCAGGTCGCCATTGCAGGTTCCGCTTCGCAGTGCGACGAGATCGTGCGGCGCATCGGTGCGGAGCCAGGCTCAGGCTTTCGCGCGAGCGCTCTCTACAACACGATGCCGCAATCTGCGCGACCCGCCAGCGAGAAAGACACGCCGGTGTGCGACACGATCGAGGCGTTCGCGCAGTACATCCGCGAGCATGACGTGCACGAGTTGTGGCTCGCCCTTTCGCTTGCCGAGGAGCGCACGGTGGTGCGGCTCGTGAGCGAATTTCGCAACGACCTCGTGAACATCCGTTTCATTCCGGACGTGCGCTCACTGGCGCTGTTCGACACCAGTACGGTGATCGAGCTGCTCGGTGTGCCCGCGATCAACCTTGTCGCTTCGCCGCTGCCCGCGAGCGCGCAGTTCAAGAAGGCGGTGTTCGATCGCGTGTTCGCGGCGCTTGCGCTCGTGAGCCTCATGCCGCTGCTCATCGGTATCGCCATTGCGGTGAAGTTTTCCTCGCCGGGGCCAGTGCTGTTCAGGCAGCGCCGCAAGGGCGCCGACGGCCGCGTGTTCACGATCTACAAGTTCCGCACGATGCGCGAGCATAAGGAAGCGCCCGGCACCGTGAGCCAGGCGACGCGCCACGATCCGCGGGTGACGCGTATCGGCGCGTTCCTGCGCCGCACGAGTCTCGATGAATTGCCGCAGTTCTACAACGTGCTGCGCGGCGACATGTCGGTGGTCGGTCCGCGCCCGCATGCGCTCGAGCACGACGATCTTTATCAGAGCGTGGTGAAAGGCTATATCCACCGCTATCGCATCAAGCCCGGCATTACCGGCTGGGCGCAGGTCAACGGATTTCGCGGCGAAACCGATCGCCTCGAAAAGATGGAAATGCGCGTAGCGCACGATCTGTATTACCTCGGGCATTGGTCGTTCTGGCTCGACATGCGCATCATCGCGGCCACCGTCGTTCACGGGCTGGTCGGCCGCAACGCGTACTGAGCGCGGCGGCGCATTCGGGCAAGCATCACCAGCAAGCATCACGAGCAAGCAACACCAGGTTTCGGGAGAAGCAAGATGGCGATGAATTACGACGGCGCTTACTATGGCGCAGCAGCCGCCGACGAGCGATACCTTGGCGACTATCTGCAAACGATGGTGGCGAACTGGCGCGCTATCGCGATCGTGACGCTCGCCGTCACGTTGCTGGGCACGGCCTATGCCTTCCTCGCCACGCCGACCTATCGTGCCGACGTGCTGTTCCACCTCGTCGACAAGGGCGACGCCAGCAAGAAGGACAGCAGCCTGCCGCCGCTCACGGGCATGTTCGACGAGAAGTCGACCGCGAACGGCGTGATCGAAATGCTGAAGTCGCGCAACGTGACCGAGGAAACGGTGCGCAAGCTGCACCTCGACATTTCTGCGCGGCCGCGCGAAATGCCCGTGATTGGCGGCATGCTCTCCGGCATCATGGGCTCGCCCTGGGCGCAGAAGCTGCCCGGCTTCATGCGCCCGGCCGGCTATGCATGGGGGGGCGGCGCGATCACGGTGTCGCGCTTCGATACGCCCGAAGCGATGTATGAGCGCGATTTCACGCTCGTCGCGGGCGATGAGCCCGGCACGTTCACGCTGCGCGACCCCGACGGCATTCCGCTCCTGGAGGGGCGAGTGGGCGAGGACGTGAGCGCCAACACGTCGGTCGGCCCGATCGCGCTGCATGTGGACAGCCTGAGCGGGGCGCCCGGCACGCCGTTCCTGCTCATGCGCGCCTCGACGCTCACCACCGTCGATCGGCTCGAGCGCGCACTCGAAATCCAGGAAGTCGGGCTGCAGTCCGGCGTGATCCGCGCGAGTCTCGAAGGCCACAACAGCAAGATGACGGCCGCGATTCTCAACAACGTGGCGCATGAGTTCATCAAGCAGGACATCGCGAGCCGTTCGGCCGAAGCGGAACACATGCTCGCGTTCCTCGACGACCAGTTGCCGCAACTGCGCGCGCAGGTCGATTCGGCCGAGCAGAAGTACAACAAGTTCCGCAACGAGCACGGCACCGTCGATCTCGGCGAAGAAAGCCGGCTGCTGCTTCAGCAGGTGAGCGACAACAAGATTCGTCTCGAAGACCTGCGCCAGCAACGCGCGGAACTCGCGCAGCGTTTCACCGAGCATCACCCGGCCGTTCAGTCGCTCGACGCGCAGATCGGCACGTTGCAGGCCGCGCAGTCGCAGCTCACGCGGAGTGTGGCGCAACTGCCCGATACGGAGCAGTCCGCTGTGCGCCTGCTGCGCGACGTGCATGTGAGCACGGAGCTTTATACGAGCCTCTTGAACAGCGCGCAGCAATTGCGTGTGGCGCGCGCGGGGCAGGTGGGCGACGTGCGCGTAGTCGACTTCGCCGAAGCGCCCGACGATCCCGTGCGTCCGAAGAAGCTGCTCGTGATCGCGCTCGCGATCGGCGCCGGTCTCGTGCTGGGCGTGCTCGTCGCGTTCGTGCGCAAGTCGCTGTACGGCGGCGTGGAGCGCCCGGACGAACTCGAAGCTGCGCTCGGCGTGCCGGTTTTCGCCGTGGTGCCACGCAGCCCGCAGCAACTGCGGCTGCAGCATCACGTGGCGTCGCGCCGGCGCGGGTTGCACGTGCTCGCGCAGCAGAACCCGCAGGACGTGGCGGTGGAAGGCGTGCGCAGCCTGCGCACCTCGCTGCAGCTCACGCTCAACGACGCGCGCAACAACATCGTCATGCTCACGGGCTCGCGGCCCGACATCGGCAAATCGTTCCTCTCGGTCAATCTCGCCGCGCTGGTCGCCTCGGTGAACAAGCGCGTGCTGATCGTCGACGGCGACATGCGGCGCGGCGACGTGCACTCGCACTTCGGCATTGCGCACCAGCCGGGGCTCTCCGACGTGCTGCTCGGCGCGGAGCTGGAGCGCGCGATCCAGCGCGAGGTGCTGCCGGGCCTCGACGTGCTCGCCAAGGGCTCGCTGCACTCGCATCCGTCTGAGCTCCTGATGAGTCCGCGTTTCGAGTCGCTGCTGCAGGAGCTGGGCGCGAAGTACGACCTCGTGATCGTCGATACGCCGCCGGTGCTCGCGGTGACCGACTCGACGGTGATCGGCCGCTACGCGGGTACGACGCTTCTCGCGATCCGCCATGGCCGCCACCCGATTTCGGAGCTCGAGGAAACGGTCAAGCGCCTGCGCATAGGCGGCGTGAATCTGCGCGGCGTGCTGCTCACCGACGTGCCGAAGACCGGCGCATTCATCGGCGGCGGGTATCGCGGCGGTTACTACGGTTATGAAAGCGTTTCAGGGTAGCAGGCAGGCAGCAGGTGCGCGGCCGGCCGGGGGGCCGCCGCGGATAGTGGAACCACCGAATCCCATTTCGCTCACGCGAGGAGAGAACGATGGCGATGGCTCGCAAGGTTGCGTTGATCACCGGTATCACCGGTCAGGACGGTTCGTATCTGGCAGAACTGCTGTTGAACAAGGGCTACGAAGTGCACGGCATCAAGCGGCGCTCGTCACTCTTCAACACGGACCGCATCGATCACCTGTATCGCGACGTGCACGACCCGGAACCCGGCATCCAGCTGCATCACGGCGAGCTGACCGATTCCACGGCTCTGCTGCGCGTGATCCAGCGCGTGGCACCCGACGAAATCTACAACCTCGCCGCGCAAAGCCATGTGGCGGTGTCGTTCGAGGAACCCGAGTACACGGCGAACGCGGACGGCCTCGGCACGCTGCGCATTCTGGAGGCGATCCGCATTCTCGGCCTTACGCAGAAAACGCGCTTTTATCAGGCGTCGACTTCCGAACTGTACGGGCTCGTGCAGGAAGTGCCCCAGCGCGAAACCACGCCGTTCTATCCGCGCAGTCCCTATGCGGTGGCGAAGCTGTTCGCCTACTGGACCACTGTCAATTACCGCGAAGCGCATGGCATCTACGCGTGCAACGGTATTCTCTTCAACCACGAGTCGCCGCAGCGCGGCGAGACGTTCGTCACGCGCAAGATCACGCGCGCGCTGGCACGCATCGCGGTCGGCCTGCAGAAAATGCTCTATCTCGGCAACCTCTCCGCCTTGCGCGACTGGGGCCATGCGCGCGATTACGTCGACATGCAGTGGCGCATGCTCCAGCAAGAGAAGCCCGAAGACTTCGTGATCGCAACTGGCGTGCAGTACAGCGTGCGCGATTTCGTGCGCGCGGCCGCTGAGGAACTGGGCATCACCGTGCGGTTCGAAGGCAGCGGCGTGGACGAAATCGGCATTGTCGATCATGTGCAGGCGCGCGATATGCGCATTGAACCGGGCGACGTGATCGTGCGCGTGGACCCGCGGTACTTCCGCCCGACCGAGGTCGAGACGTTGCTCGGCGACGCCTCGAAGGCCCAGGAGAAGCTGGGCTGGAAACCGGTGACGACGTTCCAGGCGCTCGTCAAGGAAATGGTGCGTGCCGACTATCAGGCTGCCCGGCGCGACGCGCTCGTCAAGCTGGCCGGATTCAGGGCTCTCGAACATCACGAGTGAACGCATGGACAAGAACTCCCGAATCTTCGTGGCCGGCCACCGGGGCATGGTGGGCTCGGCGCTCGTGCGCGCGTTGCAGGCGAATGGCTACTGGAACCTCGTCATGCGCACCCATGCGGAACTGGACCTCACCGACCAGGCCGCGGTCGATCGCTTTTTCGAAGGTGAGAGCATCGATGCGGTGCTGCTCGCGGCCGCCCGCGTGGGTGGCATCCTCGCGAATTCGACACAGCCTGCACAATTCGCCTGGGATAACCTGGCCATTGAGACCAACGTGATCCGGGCGTCGTATAACGCGGGCGTGCAGCGCCTCGTGTTCTTCGGCTCGTCGTGCATCTATCCGCGCGAATGCCCGCAGCCGATTCGCGAAACCTATTTGCTCACCTCGCCGCTCGAGCCGACCAACGAGGCCTACGCGATTGCGAAGATCGCCGGCCTGAAGCTCTGCGAAGCGTACAACCGCCAGTACGGCACGCATTTCGTCTCGCTCATGCCGACCAACCTGTACGGCCCCAACGACAACTACGACCTCGGCAGCAGTCACGTGTTGCCCGCGTTGCTGCGCAAGGCGCACGAGGCGCGCACGAACGGCCTGCGCACGCTGACTGTCTGGGGCTCGGGCAAGCCGCGCCGCGAATTCCTGCACGTGGACGATCTCGCCGATGCGACGATCTTCGTGCTGGAGCACGAGACCGGCGACGGCGTGTACAACGTTGGCGTGGGCGAGGACCTGTCGATCCACGATCTCGCGCAGCGCGTGTGCGACGTGGTGGGCTTCGACGGCGAACTGGTATTCGATTCGACCAAGCCCGATGGCACGCCGCGCAAGCTGCTCGACGTGTCGCGCCTGGGCGATCTGGGCTGGCATGCGCACATTGGCCTCCAGGAGGGGCTCGCCCGCACCTACGACGACTTTCTTCACACCTACGCCGCACCGGCATACGAGGCAGGCATGCGGGTCTGATGTTGCCTGACGGGACCGATGGCATTCAGGCACTCGGCTCCGCAGACGCAGGGGAAGAGACGTTTGTTTGGTGGTGGGCGTCGTGCGCGGACCGGATGCACGGCGCCCGCTTTTTTTCGCTCGGCGCGCGAGTCGAAGGAAAGCGGTAGACCAGCAGTTCAAAAAGCAGTTCAGGGACGGAAGCAACGCAATGAGAATCCTGATTTACGGACTGAATTACGCGCCCGAAGTGACAGGTGTCGGCAAATACACCGCCGAAATGGCGGAGTTGCTCGCGGCGCACGGCCATGAGGTGCGCGTGATCTGTGCACCGCCTTATTACCCGCAATGGCGTGTGCATGACGGCTATCGCGCGGGGCGCTACACACGCGAAACCTTGCGCGGCGTGAGCGTTTGGCGTGCGCCGCTGTGGGTGCCTTCGCAGCAGGGCGGTTTCAAGCGCATCGTGCATCTGGCGAGCTTCGCGCTTTCGTCGCTGCCGCTTCTCGCGCGGCTCGCGGCGTGGCGGCCAGAGGCTGTCATGCTGATCGTGCCGACACTCTTTTGCGCGCCCGGCGCGCTCATGCTCGCGCGCGCCGTCGGGGCGAGCAGCTGGCTGCATATTCAGGACTTCGAAGTCGATGCGGCATTCGATCTGGGCCTGCTCAAGGGCGGCCAGGGCTCACGTCTCGGGCGCGCAGCGCTCGCCTGCGAGCGCTGGCTGTTGCGGCGCTTCGACTCCGTCTCGTCGATTTCGCCGCGCATGGTCGAGCGCGCCATCGACAAGGGCGTGAACGCCTCGCGCGCGGTGTGCCTGCCGAACTGGGTCGATACCCAGGCGATCTTTCCGCTGCCGTATCCGAGCGCGTTCCGGCGGCGCCTTGGCATCCCGCAGGACAACACTGTCGTGCTGTACTCGGGGAACATGGGGGCGAAGCAGGGCATCGAAATTCTCGCGGATGTCGCAACGGCGCTCGCCACGCGCACGGATATCAGCTTCGTGTTCTGCGGCGACGGCGCGGCCAGGCGAGACCTGATCGCGCGTTGCGAGCCGCTTTCGAACTGTCATGTGCTGCCGCTGCAGCCTGCGTCGATGTTCAATGAGTTGCTGAACGTGGCCGATATCCACGTGCTGCCGCAGCGCAACGACGCCGCCGACCTCGTCATGCCCTCGAAGCTCACCGGCATGCTCGCGAGCGGCCGCGCGGTGATCGCCATGGCGCGGCCCGGCACGAGTCTCTTCGACGTGGTCTCGGATCACGGGATCGTCGTGTCGCCCGAGGATGGCGAGGCGCTGGCGGCGGCGATCGTCGAACTGGCCGGGGACCCGGCGCGCCGCGCCGCGCTGGGCCATGCCGCACGGCGCTATGCGAAGCGCATGCTCTCGCCGCAAGCGATCTTCGACGTGCTCGAAGCGAGGCTTGCCGGGCTCGCGGGTGTGGCTGCCGAGCCGGCGAGTCAGACGCGAGTGGGGCCGCAGCCGGCGGCAAGTAGCGCTGCTTCGACGCATCGAGGCGCGGATCAATCTGCCAATGAACCCGCGCATCAAGCAGGCAAAGGCGGATCGACGTTGCCCGAGGTCGAGCAGTCCGATGTCTGATCGACCGGGGCCTTGGGCCGCTAGCAGAGCTTACCAGGGCGACTTGTAGAGTTCGGAGTTGGCCTGGTCCGGCGACCCGTACGGGTTGCTGTACGGATTGCCATAGACCTGGGCGGTCGGCGAGGTTTCGCGGGCGCCGTAGTCGTATCCGGCGCTCGCCCGATGGCTACCGGCAGGGTTGCCTGCCGGGCTTCTCGCTGCCGCGTTGCCGGCGCGAGACCGGCCGTTCGATCCGATCCTGCTGCTCGCGCCGCCTCTGCCGCTTCTGCCGCCCGAGGCACTCGCTTCGCTTGCCGCGTAATCCCCAGGCGTGACGACGTGCATGTGCTTTTCGTTCGTGAGCGCGTCTTGCGCGTCGTCTGGCGAAGCGCCGTTGCTGCTGTACGGGGTCGCGCTGTAGGGGTTGTCCGAAGTGCCCGGGCCGCCGAGCAGGCGCTGCTCGTCGAGTTTCTGGCGCTGCACGGCGTTGGTGAGGGTGTCGCCCTGGCTGCTCTGGTATTTCGCATTAGCGGACGAGCCGCCGGAAGGGGCGTTTTGCGCGACCAACGCGCCCGGCCATGCAGCGCACGCGGCTTGCAGCGCAGCGGCGAGCACATAGGGCGCAAACTGATGTCGATTAAGGCTGGGCATGGCATGGACCCCGCGCGCCGCGAATCATGCGGCGTCAAGCCTTCATGTTGCCCACGCAGCGTCGCCGCGCTGCGCCAAAACCCCTGCCGTGTCGGCCACGCGCGGGAGGCGATGCGCAGGCCGCCGGATAATGAATTCGTGGCTAGACGCCGCCCGTTGTCCCGTTGCCCCGTTGTCCATTCGGCACGGGCTCGCGACGAGCCGGGAAGCACGCAAGCCACATAGAACCGACCCGGGTGGGCAAGGAGCGTTCATGACGGAAGCGGTCGAAGGTTTAGGAACCCTCAAAGGGAACGTCGGCGCGGCCGGCCGCAGGGATGGCGCTGGCGAGGCACCGTCTGCAGGCGTCGCGCCGCCGCAAGCCGCCGCGCAGTCTGCAAGCGCGGAAATTCGCGTGATCGATTTGAGCCGTGCGGGCAAGGGCAACTTCGTTGCGCGCCGCGGCAAGCTCGTGCAGGCCGCGTGGTATCTGATCGAGACCTGCGTGCTCGACAACCGTCTGCTGCCGCTCTCCGCGCTGCGCGTGAGCTTGCTGCGCCTGTTCGGCGCGAAGGTCGGCGAGGGTTGCCGCCTCGTGCACCCCATGCGCGTGAAGGCGCCGTGGAATCTGGAGATGGGCGAGAACTGCTGGATCGGCGTGGACGTGTGGATCTACAACCAGGCGCCCATCCGCATCGGCTCGAACGTCTGCATTTCGCAGGGCGCGTTTCTCAGCGCCGGCTCGCACGACATGCGCACGAACATGGACCTGCACGTCGCGCCTATCGTGATCGAGGACGGCGCGTGGGTCTCGTCGAAATGCGTGGTGCAAATGGGCGTGACGATCGGGCGCTCGGCGGTCGTCACTCCGCTTTCGGTCGTGCATCGCTCGCTGGAAGCCGGCGGCGTGTATGGCGGCAATCCGTGCCGTTTTATCCGCTGGCGTTTTGAGGAAAGCAAGCCGCCCAAGGCATGAGGCGGCTCCCAAGCCGCGGGATGAGCAGGCCCGCAGGCCTGCTCATGCCGCACACGAACTCCACCCGCTAGTAACCGCCGTAACCCACCGCCCGGCCCGCGGCGGCTGCCTGCGTACTCGGCAGGATCAGGTTGATGACGCGGCTCCACTTCACGAGCGCCGAGGCATCGACGAACACCACGTCGTTCGGCTTCAGGTCGAACTCGTCGGCCGTGGCCATGGCTTCCGGCGTCGACGCGTCGAGGTGGTAGACCGTGCGGTGTCCTTCCTTCTGCCCGCGCACCACGTACACCTGCGAGGCGTCGCCCGATCCCTGGCTGATGCCGCCCGCGTTGCCTAGCGCGTCGTTCAGCGAGAGGTGGCCGTTATCGAACGGAAGCGGCCCCGGGTGCCCGACTTCGCCGAGCACGAACACGCGGCTTTCGTTCGCCGAATACACGCGCACGAGGTCGCCGTTTTGCAGCAGGATTTTGTCCGGGTTCACGCCTTCCTTGATCATGTCGGGAATGTTCACCATGATCGTCTTGTCGCCGCGCGTCACGCTAACCCGCGAGCGGTCGCCCGACGCCGTGAAGCCGCCCGCGCGGTTGATCGCCTCGGGCAGCGACATCGTCATGTCGTTGAGCACCATGAGACCGGGCGTGCGCACTTCGCCGTCCACATACACACGCCGGCTGCGGTACGACTCGATGCGCAGCGTCACCTGTGGCTTGTTCAGGTAGTAGGCCAGCTTGCTCGCCACGAGATTGCGCGCCTCCATCTCGGTGAGCCCCGCTACGTGGATCGGCCCCACGTAGGCCACCTGGATCGCGCCAGTCGAGTCCACGGTATAGCCCGACTGCACCTGGCTCGCGCTCTGGTCCTGCGACCCGTTGCCGCCGCCACCGCCGCCCGTCGGCAGGTTCATCTCGGGGTGATCCCACACGACAATGCTCAGCACGTCGCCGGGCCCGAGCGTGTAGGGCTTGGGCGTGCCGAACAGCGACGAGACGTTGGTCGGGACCGCCGTCGGTCGCTCTGCCGCCTGTTTCGCGACCAACGCGTTGTTGATCTCAACGAGCGCCCCGGGCGGCGGTTGATCCCCGTTGCCGCCCGAGCGCGCGGAGTCGGTGGCGGCTTTCGCCTGCGTGACGCTCGACGGCGCCGTCATGCCAGGCGAGAGCGCGCAGCCCGAAATCACGGCTGCGGCCGCCACGATGGCCGTTACCGCCGACAGGGCCGCCCGTGCGCGGCCGGCCGATAACTTGCGCAAACTGCGCGCGGGCTGCGTCGCGGTTGCTGCCGTTGCTGCAGTTGCATCCATGGCTTCGCCGCCAGAACAATCAGGTGTGCTGTCTAACATAGTGTTGCCCCCTTACTCACAGGATTCGCACATCGCCACGAAGGTGCAACGCGCTCTCATCGTTCGATTCGTTATGACGCTTGAGCGGCGTTGCTTCGTCACCCCTGCCAATCCCTACCATGACCGCTATCTGATGCTGTTATTTCTGCTTTTTCGTTTATTCGGTTTGCTCCGCCGGCTCGCCCTGCGCCATGGCGCTCATCGCGCGCCCTCGGTGAAATCGAGCGCCCGCATGCGACGGATGTTCCTGCAACAAGCCGAGCAGCGAGCGCACCATGCCATCCATCGCGAAGCGTGCATCGAACGTGCGCCGGGCCTGCGCGCGCATCGCGTCGCGCGCGGGTTCGTCGAGCGCGCGCCATGACGCGAAGTTGCGCTGCGTGCCGGCGACCGTGTCGGGTGCGACGAAACCGGCGCCATCCTCATCGATCTCGCGCCATACGCCCACCTTGTCCGAGACCAGCGCGGGCAGCCCGCACGCCAGCGCCTCCGCTACGGACACGCCGAAATTCTCCTGGTGCGACGGCAGCACGAACACGTCGCTGGCAAAGAACGCGCCCCACTTGAGGTTGCCCTGCAGCATGCCCGGCCAGCTGATGCGGTGCGTGATGCCGTGCGTCTGCGCCATCGCCTGCAGCGCGGGCTGCCAGTTGCCCTTGTCGGGGCCGGCCATCAGCAGATGCGCATCCGGCGTTTCGCGCGCATGATCGGCGAATGCCTGAACCAGCACGTCGCAGCCCTTCTTCGGGTGCAGGCGCCCGAGGAACAGCACGATGCGCTTGTTGCGCAGATGCGGCGACTCTTGCAGGAAGGCTTCACGCAACGTGTCCGGGTCCTCGCGCGGCGCATTGGTGCCGAACGGCACGACGCGCTCGTTGGCGCGGTACAGCCAGAACGAATCGCGCGCGAGCAGGCGTTCTTCTTCGGTTGTGAAGATCACGGCGGCGGCATCGCGCAGCACGCGAAAATCGGCCCACGGCCAGTAAGCCCATTTCTTCAGATGCTTGAGCGGATAAGTTGCCTTGAACCACGGGTCGAGCATGCCGTGCGTGTACACGTAGTACGGCAGCTGGGCGTGGCGCAGCGCGCGCCACGCGCCGAAGCCGTGGTATTGCCAGAGCCCGTGCACGATCGCCGCGTCGAAGCGCCTTGCGTTCGCGCGCAGCCACGGCACGTAGCCGGCGCTGTATCCGTAGTGACCGCGCCCCGGGCCCAGGGCGTGCAGCGGCAGCGGGAATTCGCGCACGTAAGGCGCGTCGATCGGGTCGAGCGAGGCCACTTCGATCTGGTGATCGAGCGCCGTCATCGCGAGGCCGCTCTGGCGCACGCCTTCAATCGGGCCGCCCGAACGGGGGTCGACCGTGGACACGAGGTGCAGGATTTTCATCGGGGCTCCGGAGTCGCGTACGTGTTGAGCGGCACCGGCGCCGCCGCGGGCGCCGTGGGTCGGAAGGCAGGCTCGCGCCCATAGGACGGGTGCAGGCGCTGGCGCTGGCGTTGCAGGTCGATGCGGTAATGAAGCTGCGAATACAGCGAGACGATGAGCCCGAGCGCGAGGCCATACACGAGGCCCGAAAAACGCGTGCCGAGCGGATTGCCGCCAATCGAAGCGCCGGGCAGCGCGGCGAGCACGAGCAGCGCCATGCTGAGCGGCATGAGCATCGGGTGACGCGGCGCAATGCGGCGCCAGCGCCTGAATGCGCGTCCGGCGACGATGAGCGCGACGATCACCGCGAGCGGCATGCAGCCGCCGAACACGATACCTTCGGCGTAGAGCTGGTACACCCAGAAGTTGTGGCCCGCCACCCAGTCGCTGGTGTTGAAGTAATCGTCCTTGCTGAACGTCTGGTTCACGTACTGGTAGTAAATGGGCGAGTAGCGGTAGAGGTGGCCATACCCCTTGCCGAACAGCACCGACTCCACCGATTCGGTGACCTGGTCGTACTGGTCGCGCATCTCCGCAATACGTGTGACCGTGGTCGGGTCGCGGTCGGAGTCCGAGTTTTGCGCGGCCGTCACGCGCTGCGTCCAGTGTTCGGTGATGGACGGGAAGAGCCACGCGGTTCCCACGCCCAGCGCCACGATGAATGAAAGTGCGATGCCGGTGCGGAAGAACGATTTGATCAGATGGCTCACCGAAGGCGAGGCGAGCCACGCCGCGAACATGGCGAGCAGGACGGTCGCGATCAGCAGGCTGCGCGTGACGCTCAGCAACTCGACGATCAGCGTGGCAAGGAACACGATCACCATTGTCATGTTGAAGCGCCGGGCGACGATGAACTGGTGCAGCAGCATGCCCTGCAGCGCGAGCATGGTCGGCGAGACGATGCGAAAGCGGATGTCCGCGAGCGGCCCGCCTACAGCCAGCAAGCCGAAGAAGAACGTAAACACGAGACACAGCACGTTCGCGTAGTAAAGCGCGCGCTGCAACTGCATGACGCGAATGGGGTGCCAAGGGCGGCACATGGCCCAGTAGCCGAGCACAAAGAGCAGGAACGGCAGGATCACGCGCAGGTACTGGCCGACCGGATTGTGCTGCAGCACTTGAGCAATGAGGCTGCCGATGAGGCTCGCGACGAGTGCGCCCGTCACGAACGAGCGCAGCCGGATCGGACGCGCGAAGCGCGGGCCGATCATCGCAAGAATCAGCGCGCCCGCCAGGGCCGGAATGACGGCCAGCCATTGCGCGCCGTGGCCGAACTGGGAGTCCGGGGCCTTGTAGTCGAAAGCGAGAGGCACGAGGCACACCCAGAGCCACAGAACAGCATGTTTGTTTCGCATCCGCGTTTCTCCCGGTGCGGTGCATACGGTTGCAAACGCTGCGCAAGAAATATGCGCACCAAACGCGTTGGCTCGACTCAATATAAAACGCCGCAAGCGCCTTGCGCATGCGCGTGGCGGGAAGCGGCAGGGTTGTGGCGGCAAGAAAAAAATTCTGATTTGGCGTGTGGTTTGGCCCACACACCTGGCCGAGAACGGCGGGAACTTGGCGCACGCTGCACGGCGCCTGTGTTCATCATGGGGTCGGCAGGAGTAAGTTTTCCATCGTCTGCCTTGCGCAAGAATCCGGCATGGACGAAAGCGAGGGAAAGGTCATGAAGCTGCTACACGGAGTGAGTCAATCGACGAAAGGGCGCTCCGTCGAACTCGACTTCGTGCGTGGCATCGCGATCTTCGTGGTGATGGGCTTTCACTTCCACACGGTGCGCACGGGCCATCCGTGGGTGAGCGTGATCGAGTACCCGCTGAAAAGCTTCGGCCACGAAGGCGTGAATCTTTTCTTCACACTAAGCGGTTTTCTCGTGGGCGGCCTGCTGCTGCGCCAATACGCGCAAACGGGCCATATCGGCGCGCGCCGCTTCATCGTGCGGCGGATCTTCAAGATCTGGCCTGCCTACTACGTGCTCATTCTCTTTCACCTGCTGGCGGGCCGCCATCGGCCCGATACGTTTCTCTGGCAGAACCTCACGCACATGCAGAACTACTTCGGCACCTCCATTGCGCAAACGTGGAGCCTCGCGGTCGAAGAGCACTTCTATCTGTTCCTGCCCGCACTGCTGATCCTGCTCGCGCACTTCCGGTTGCGCGCGAACGCACTGATCGCCGTGATGGCCGGCCTCTGCGCGATCGTTTTGACCGCGCGTTGCATTGCGGTATCGCATGGCGATCTCGTCGGGGCGTTCAACTACACGCAGTACCGCATGGACAGCCTCCTTATCGGCGTGATACTCGCGACGATTTACTGGATGAAGCCCGACGTCTGGCGCATGCTCGTTGCGAAGAAGCGCTGGCTGTTCGCGGTGGTGGGGCTGCTCCTCGCCTGGCTCATCTTCGCGACGCCCGATGTCGCGCTGGACGAGAGCGTTGGCTACACGATTCAGGCGATCGGCTTTTGCGCGCTCATCATGCTCGTGCTCGAACATTCGGGCAGATTGCGCACGACGTGGCTGTATCGCGGGCTTGCGTGGCTCGGCGTGTATTCGTACGGCATCTACCTGTGGCATTCGCTCGCGCTCGCGCCCGGCGACTATCTGATCCACAAGGCGAGCGCGCTCGGCGTGCCGCCGCTCGCCGCCTGGCCGGTCGTGATCTTCGCGCAGTTCTTTATCGCTGCAGCGCTCGGCTATCTCACCACGCGCGCTGTCGAGTTTCCGTTCCTGCGTCTGCGCGAGGCGATGTTCCCCGACTCGCGCGGGGCCGTGCCCGCCGAGCGCCCCAACACGGGCGCGGCGGATCACAAGATCGAAGGCGTTGCGTGAGCGGGTCGAACTGATTCGGGTTGCTGACTAGTTGCGGGCGTTTGCCCAGGTTCATGCCATTGCGGCCTGCAGCGTGTGCTTGAACTGCGCGAGCGTGTTGCTCGACAGGAGGTGTTCGCCCGCGGGTTGCGCGGCGCCCGGGCCTGCGCGCCAGCGCTGCGCGAGCGCGTCGAGCGCGTGGGCGATCGTGGCGGGCTCGAGGTCGTCGAGGAGCGGGCCGAGCGCGCCGTCGCGGCAATACCAGCCAATCAGGCCATCGGCGCTGGCCACCACGGGCTTGCCGAAGCGGTATGCCTGCACGAGCACGCCGCTCATGCCGTAGTGCTGCTTGTAGCCGAGCCACACGGCGTCGCAGGCAGAGAAGAGTTCGCGTTCCATCTCATCGGAGATGAACTGGTTGAAGATCACCGGCGCGTTCGCGAGTCGCGGTGCGTGTGCGTCGATGAACGCGCGCGTTTCGTCATCCTGCTGGCCGGCGATCACGAGGCGCGGCGCGTCGGGTTTGCGCTCGAGTGCGAGCATCAGTTCGCGAATGCCCTTGCGTTCGCCAATCGCGCCGTACACGAGCAGATAGTGCGTATGCGCATCGAGCTTCAGTTGCGTGCGCGCAAGCAGCGGGTCCATGCGCTCGATTTCGGGAAACGGGTCGGCCAGATAGCTGAGCGGCGCGGCGCCCTGGGGCTTCGTGGCCGCGAACCAGTCGGGCAGCGTCGGGTCGATCGTGAAGAGTTCGCGCAGCCCGCGCGAGCGCATGGCGCGGCGAAACAGCGCCGACTTGGCCATGTCGACGAAGCGCCGGCGCGGCGTGCGCAAGCCGATGCCCGCGTGATGAAACGTCATGCCCATGACGATGGCGATCCACGGTGTGTTGCCGAATGGCGAGTCGAACCCCGCGAGCGTGTAGAAGAAGTAATCGGCATAGGGCGCCACGACGAGCCGCACATGCATCGTTTTGCTGATCTGGCGGAAGGCGCGCGCATAGAAGTTGCGAAAGCGCATATACACGCTCACGGCGAAATGCGGGCCGGGCGGAACGGTGTGCAGGTCGAGCAGCACGAGGCGCAGATCGGGCCGCGCTTCGCGCACGATGCGTTGCGCGAGCGGATGGTCCGCGTACTCCGTGTCGGTGACGACGAGGCAGCGGTGTCCGGCTTCCACGCACGCCTGCGCGATCCACTCGACGTAGCGCCAGCGGTGGCCCGTGAAGTTCGGCTCGATGATGGCGATCCAGTCGCCGCTCGCCGATGCGCGCACGCCGGCTGGCTCGGACACCTCGGCGTCGGACAGCGCGGCGGCGTCCGCGGTGTTGGGGTCGGCATTGCGGTATCTGGCGATCGACACGTTTTCCATGCGGCAGGCCCGATGAGCATTATTACGAACAAAATAGCAGTGGTGCGCAAGCGGTATGCGCCAGATTGCAGGGCAGCGTGGCTGAAAATGCCTGGGCATATGCCGATTGATTGAGTGAGTGTGCGTGGGTGTTCCGCGCGCGGTGTCGACGTGACGGATGGCCGCCCCACAGATGGTCGTCCCACGGAAGGCCACCCCGTCCGAATCCGCCTGGTTGATGGCGCGTCGTGGCAACTGCGGCGCGGTAAGGTCCAGAACGGGTCACGAAAACGCGTTCTCAAACATGCCTGAAGGGAACTCGGAAAAAGGGCAAAAACCCGCACTCAGTGATCGAAAACAGGAGAGGTATTTTGCGCGTCATGCGGCTGCCAGCAATACCGATCAAGGCGGGCTTCGGACCCGGCGCGGCGACCTGGGTGCTGTTGCAGCAGGTCGTCGTGCGCGGCCTCGTGGCCGTCAAGTTCCTCGTGATCGGGCGCATTCTCGGGCCGTCCGCAATCGGTCTCGCGAGCGTCGCGCTGCTCGCGGTCGCGATTGCCGAAGCGCTCTCCGACACGGGGCTCGCGCAAGCCGTGATCCAGGGCCAGTCGCCTCCCACGCGCCAGGAGGCCGGCGCAGTCTGGACCACGCTCGCCACGCGCGGCCTGCTGATCGGCGTGCTGCTCGTCGCGAGCGCGCCGCTCATGGACGCGCAGTTCCACCTGGGCGGCGCCATCGGGCTCGTGCAGCTTGCCGCGCTGCTGCCGCTCTTGCGCGGACTCGCCTCGCCCGCGTATTTCATCACGCAGCGCGAGCGTCACTTCCAGCATATCGCGGCGATCGAAATCTCGTCGGCGGTTCTCGACTGCGGCTTCGGTATCGCGCTCGCACTTATGGGTGCGGGGCCGTATTCGCTGCTGCTCGGCATGATGATCGGCGAGGCCTTCAAGAGCGTCGTGACATGGATCGCGCTCTCACCGCGTCCGCCGATCCGGCTGCGCTGGTCGGGCATCGGCCACTACGTGGGCTTTAGCCGCTGGATCTGGGCGAGCAGCGTAATCATCCTCATCACCAACCAGTTCGACAAGGTCGTGGTGGGCAAGCTGCTCGGGCCGACACAACTGGGCGCCTGGCAGATGTCCTCGAAGCTCGCGCAGATGCTGCTCGCCGACGCCGCGCTTGCCCTCTCGCAGTATCTGTTTCCCACCTTCGCCGCGCATCATCGCGGCGGGCCGCAATCGGCCGCGCGCCTGTTCCGGCTGTATCTCGTGGCGGCGGTGGCGGGGCTCGCATGCGTGGTGATCGTGCTGCGCTTCGCCGCCGAACCGATCTTCTCGCTCGTGCTCGGCGCCGCGTGGCTGTCGGCCGTGCCGCTCTTTCGCATCTTCGTCGTCAACATGGCGATCAGCGCCCTGAACTCGGTGCTCGCCTCGTATCTGCGCGCCGTTGGCGACGCGCGTGCCGTCACGGTCGCGTCGCTGCTGCAGGTCGTGACGCTCATCGTGTCCGTGCCGCCTTCGTTGCACATGTGGGGCGTGACGGGCGTGGCATGGTCGATGACCTTCGGGCTGGCCTCGTGCGCAGCGTGGATGCTGTATCGCGTTTCGCGGCAGAAATAAGCGGGAATTCAAGCGAGGATTTCAGGCAACGACTCAGGCGCGCAGCGCCGCTTCGACGATCTCGGCAAGCTGATGGCCCAGCGTTGGCGAGTTGAGCTGGCAGTACACCGCATGCGCGGCGGCGGCCGCCGCGCGCATTTCATCGGGCGGTATGGACCAGATGCGCCGCAGCGTGGCGGCAAGCGCTTCCTTGCCGCCGTCGCGCCCGAAGAAGAATCCTGTGCGGCCATCCTCGACGTAGCCCGGCTCCGGGCCCATATGCAGCGGCAGCCGGTCGTGCACGATGGGCGGCAGGCTCAATGCGAACATGTGCACGACGCTCAAGCCCGCCGAGCCCGGGTAGCAGCCCACGCGGCAGCGCCGGCTGATGGTCGCGATCGCGTCGTCGTCGAACACCGCGCCATACCAGACCACATAGCGGCGATCGCTGTACTTGCGCTTCAGGCGCTCGCCGTGTTCGCCGTCGCCGATCACGTGCAGCGTGATGTCGTTGCCTTCGCCGTGGAGCTGGCCGACCACATCGATGAGCGGCTCGATCTCCGAACCTTCGCGCAGCCTGCCAATGAAGAGGACGCCGCTCTCCGCGCCTGTTTTGGTGGCGGGCTCCACGCCGCACGAGACCGTGAGCGCGTTGTTCGCGACGACGAGTTTCGCGGGCGGGCAGCCGATGCCAATGAGCGAGCGCCGCGAAGCCTCGGTATAGCAAACGTAACGTACGGCGAGCGCGACCGCGAGGCGGTAGCAGATCGTGCGCATGATTCCCGCGGACTCGTGCCGATAGAGCCCCTGGCCGTGAATCAACACGGGCACGCGCATCAGGCGCCCGGCGATCAGCGCGAGCCACAGCGAGAGATACCGAACGTCTGCGAAGATCAGGACGGCGTCGGGACGTTCGAAAACGATACGGCTCAGCACGCGGCTTTGCATGCGGATACGCCGCGAAGGCAGGCCCGCAATACTCGCGATATGCGTTTCGACGAATTCGTCGCAGGCGGGTTTCTCGCGCGAAAAGCCGCTGGCTTCCACGCCCTCGGAGCACGCGAATACCTTGACGGAGAAAAGACGGTTGAGCGACTCGATGACTTCGATGCGATAGCGCGCGATCAACGGCTGCACGTAGAAGACCACTGGACGTTTGAGCTGCGCGCCGGATTCGGTTTCGCGAACGGGTGTGCCCGGAGAGAGGATCTCGTGTTCCTCAGGCTGGCTCCGACGTGTCGACGCAGTCATGTTGAGAGGATCTTTCCGGGGGAAGGGTTAGTCGGTCATATTTGCGCAAATCTCTTCTAGCAGTTGTAGATGAGTCTTATCAAAAGAGGAATCCGAAAATTGCTATTGAACGAATTTCACCTGCGAGGCTGCGCTATGGGCGATGCGTAATCGATAAAAGCACAAGGAAAGTGCAATCAATGCGAAATTAATTAACGAAAGGAAAAGCGGTAAAAGCGATGCAAATGCGCGAGCGGCGGACAACGCTCGCACAGCGAGCGCATGCATGCTCGTTCACAAACAGGTGGAATCAGTCGTTGAATAGATCGTTTCGGACAACTTGAATCCGGCCCGACTGGCAGCGCGGGGGCCTCGTGCTAACCTCGATCCGAGTCGAAACGACCACCGGAATGCGGAGAAACCGATGCCAGCGCTCGCAGCCGATGATCTCGCGCTATCCCCGGCCCAGAACGTCACGAAGGACACGATGGGCGCGAAGGTGCGCATGCGCGTCGCGGTGGTGATCGCGACCAAGGGGCGGCCAACCGCTACCGCATGGGCCGTGCGTCTGCTCGCGCGGCAAACGGTGCGCCCCGATCAGATCATCCTCTCGGCGAGCAGCGCAGACGACATCGGACCTTACGATGCTAACGGTTTGCGCGTGAACGAAATCGTCGGCACGGCAGGTTCGAGCGTGCAGCGCAATCGCGCGCTCGATGCACTCGCACCGGACATCGACGTCGTGATCTTCCTCGACGACGACTTCGCGCCCGAGCGGCACTGGATCGAGCTGTGTATCGCGCTGTTCGAAAGCGACGCGAATCTCGTGGGTTTTTCGGGGCGCACCTTGCGCGACGGCGCGAACACGCAGCCCATCGCGTGGGAAGAAGCCGTCGAGCTCGTGGACGGTGCGCAAGCCGAGACGATGCGGCGTCCGCCGCTGCGGCCCTGCGTGGAACTGTATGGATGCAACATGGCGTGCCGCGCGCAGGCTATCGCCGATTTGCGCTTCGACGAGCGTCTCGTGCTGTACGGCTGGCTGGAAGATAAAGACTTCTCGCGGCGCCTCGCGCGCCGTGGCGGGATCGTGTACTGCGACTATCTGCTGGGCGTCCACCTCGGGCTGCGAGGCGGCCGCGTGTCGGGCCGGCGCTTCGGCTATTCGCAGGTGGTCAACGCCATGTACCTGTGCAACAAGGGCGTGATGTCGCGCAAGGAAGCGACCAGCAACATCCTGCGCGCGCTGAGCATGAACTGCGTGAAGTCGGTGCGCCCGGAGGCGCATCTCGACCGGCGCGGCAGGCTCATCGGCAACGTGATCGGGATTGCCGATCTGTGCATCGGCGCAGTGCGGCCCGAGCGCGCAGCGCGGTTGTGAACTCACGCACAGCGCGGCTTTGAGCGTCCGCACCGCGCGCTTCACACGCTATCGCGCTCAGTTGCCCGAGCCGCGCGCGATGCGGCGCTGCTTCACCGCTTGCGCGAGCCCTTCGAGCACGCCCACGCTTTCGTCCC
The DNA here is from genome assembly GCF_905220155.1 of Paraburkholderia sp. J7. NCBI lineage: Bacteria > Pseudomonadati > Pseudomonadota > Betaproteobacteria > Burkholderiales > Burkholderiaceae > Paraburkholderia > Paraburkholderia sp. J7. Next base: position 107,635 of record NZ_CAJMYZ010000004.1, read on the forward strand.
AGCCAATGCACGCATCGGTGATGCTCTGGCCATAGGTCAGCTCGCAGCCTTCCTTGAGGTCCTGGCGGCCTGCCACGAGGTGCGACTCCACCATCACACCGACGATGCGCTCGTCGCCCGACGCCACCTGGCGGCCAATATCGGCGCACACGGGAATCTGGTTCTCGTGCTTCTTCGAGCTGTTGGCGTGGCTCGCGTCGATCATGAGGCGCGCGGCGAGACCCGCCTTGCCGATGTCGCTGCAGGCGGCGTTCACGCTTTCCGCGTCGTAGTTCGGCGTCTTGCCGCCGCGCAGAATCACATGGCAGTCCTCATTGCCTGCGGTCGAAACGATCGCCGAGTGGCCACCCTTCGTGACCGACAGGAAATGGTGCGGCTGCGAAGCGGCCTTGATCGCGTCCACGGCGATCTTCACGTTGCCGTCCGTGCCGTTCTTGAAGCCCACCGGGCACGACAGCCCCGAAGCCAGCTCGCGGTGCACCTGCGATTCCGTTGTGCGCGCACCGATCGCGCCCCACGAGATCAGGTCGGCGATGTACTGCGGGCTGATCATGTCGAGGTATTCGGTGCCGGCGGGCAGGCCGAGTTCGTTGATCGAGACGAGCAGCTCGCGCGCGGTGCGCAGACCGTCGTTGATCTTGAAGCTGTTGTCGAGGAACGGGTCGTTGATGAGGCCCTTCCAGCCCACCGTCGTGCGCGGCTTCTCGAAGTACACGCGCATCACGATTTCGAGCTCGTTGGAAAAGCGCTTGCGTTGCTCGACGAGTTTCTTCGCGTAGTCGACCGCGGCCTTGGTGTCGTGAATCGAGCACGGCCCGATGATGACGATCAGGCGGTCGTCCATGCCGTGCAGGATGCGGTGCATGGCGCGGCGCGATTCGAAGATCAGCGTGGAGGCGGCTTCCGAGCACGGGAATTCGCGGATCAGGTGAGCGGGCGGCGTGAGTTCCTTGAGTTCGCGAATGCGGACATCGTCGGTGTTGTGCGGGGGCATGTCGTTTTCTCCTGATCCTGTACGTAGCGTGCGTCGCGTGGACGGTGCTTCAAAAAATCGGTTAGATGAAGTTGAGGCTCTGGGCTAAGGGCGAAAAAAAACCGCCAGGCTTGGCTGGCGGTTTCTCGTGTGTTCGGGGTCCTGCGCGTACTATCAACCCTCTCGATCCGCCAGCGGTCTGAGATACCAAAAGAAGTAAAAGTAAAACTTCGTGGCGAACATGGCGGTGGGTGTCTGAACGTTCGTGACTTCGGTTCGTTACGTCGAAAGGTTGATTGCCTTTATAACCCGCGCTTCTCGTGGCTGGCAAGCGGGGTGCGGCAAAAAAGCGGACTATCTGCGAAAAAAATGGCTCATGCGCAGGAAATCCGCACGGCGATGCGGAAATTCCGCATCGCCGTGCATGGAGCGCGCGCGGGTGAAGGCCTTAAACCGTGCCGCCCACCGTCATGCGGTCGATACGCAGCGTCGGCTGGCCCACGCCCACCGGCACGCTCTGACCCTCCTTGCCACACACGCCCACGCCCGAGTCCAGACGCATATCGTTGCCGATCATGCTCACGTACTTGAGCGATTCCGGACCGCTGCCAATGAGCGTCGCGCCCTTCACGGGGTAGGTGATCTTGCCGTTCTCGATCATGTAGGCCTCGGAGGCCGAGAACACGAACTTGCCGTTCGTGATGTCGACCTGGCCGCCGCCGAAGTTCACGGCATAGAGGCCGTTCTTCACCGAGCCGATGATTTCCTGCGGGTCCTTGTCGCCGTTGAGCATGTACGTGTTGGTCATGCGCGGCATGGGCAGCGCCGCGTACGACTCGCGGCGCGCATTGCCCGTGACGGGCATCTTCATGAGGCGCGCGTTGAGCGAGTCCTGAATGTAGCCCTTGAGAATGCCGTCTTCGATCAGCGTCGTGCACTGCGTGGGGTTGCCTTCGTCGTCGATGTTCAGCGAGCCGCGGCGGTTGGGCAGCGTGCCGTCGTCCACCACCGTCACGCCCTTGGCGGCCACGCGCTCGCCAATCCGCCCCGCGAACGCCGACGAGCCCTTGCGGTTGAAGTCGCCTTCGAGACCGTGGCCGATCGCCTCGTGCAGCAGCACACCGGGCCAGCCCGGGCCGAGCACGACGGTCATCGCGCCGGCCGGCGCCGGGCGCGCTTCGAGGTTCACGAGCGCCGCGTGCACGGCGTCGTCCACGTACTTCGACAGGATATCGTCGGTGAAATAGGCATAGTCGTAACGGCCGCCGCCGCCGCCGTTGCCGATCTCGCGACGGCCGTTCTGCTCGGCGATCACCGTGACCGAAACGCGCACGAGCGGGCGGATGTCGGCGGCGAGCGCGCCGTCGCTGCGCGCAACGAGCACCACGTCGTACTCGCCCGCGAGTGCGGCCATGACCTGGGTGATGCGCGGGTCGCGCCCGCGCGCCATCTCTTCGATGCGCTCGAGCAGCTTCACCTTTTCGGTGGCGTCGAGCGAGGTGAGCGGGTCGGACGGCAGGTACAGATCGCGGCCGGCGATGCCGGTGAGCGACTTCGCCACCTGGATCTTCTGTTTGCCGCCGCCGGCCTTGGCGATCGAGCGCGTGGCGATGGCCGCCTGCCGGATCGCTTCGGGCGAGAGGTCGTCGGAGTAGGCGAAAGCGGTGCGCTCGCCGGACACGGCGCGCACGCCGACGCCCTGGTCGATGCTGAAGCTGCCCGACTTGACGATGCCTTCCTCGAGGCTCCATGCCTCGCTGCGCGTGGTCTGGAAGTAGAGGTCGGCGTAGTCGATGCGGTGCGTGAAGATCTCGCCGAGCGTGCGCGTGAGCACTGCTTCGTCGAGGCCGTAAGGCGTAAGGAGCAGGTCCTTCGCGGTCGCCAGATTGCGGATGCCGGGTTCGATGATGTTCATGCGCTCTTTGGGATCAATCGATGAGTCTGTCAATGGAGATTCGGGCGCGGTGCTGCGAAATCAAGCGCCTGAATGGAGAATTCGTGTGCAATGCGCGTGGGGTTCATTCGCGTGGTGCGCGTCACGCGCAGTCGAGCACGCGGTGCCGCCATGCGGGCAGGCTCGCCCGCACGCTGGCGATGCGTTCGAGGTCGATGTCGCCGGCCACCACCCCCGCGCCTTCGTCGCGTACCGCAACGATCTCGCCCCACGGGTCGATCAGCACGCTGTGGCCCCAGGTGCGCCGGCCGTTCTCGTGCTTGCCGCCTTGCGCCGCGGCGAGCACGTAGCACTGGTTCTCGATCGCACGGGCGCGCAGCAGGATTTCCCAGTGCGCGCGGCCGGTGGTGTAAGTGAACGCAGAAGGCACGACCATCAGTGCGCAGTCGCCCATGCGCCGGTACAGCTCGGGAAAGCGCAGATCGTAGCAGACCGAAAGGCCGACACGGCCGAACGGCGCCTCGAACGTGCGCACCTCGGCGCCGGGCCGGATCGTGCGCGCTTCGTCGAATGATTCGGCGCCTTTTTCGAAGTTGAAGAGGTGGATCTTGTCGTAGCGCGCACGTTCCTCGCCGCTCGGGTCGAACACGAGCGTGGTGTTGAGCACACGCGTGTCTTCGGGCGCTTTCAGCGGCAAGGTGCCGCCGATCACCCACACGCCATGGCGCTTCGCCGCATCGGCGAGAAAGCGCTGAATGGGCCCGTCGCCGTGCGGCTCGCGGATGGCGAGCTTGTCGCTGTCCTTGTGACCCATGAAGCAAAAATATTCGGGCAGCAACACGAGGCGCGCGCCTGCGACGGCGGCCTCGGCGATCAGCTTGTCGGCTTCGGCGAGATTGCGCTCACGATCGGGCGTGCTGACCATCTGCAGCGCGGCGACGCGAAACGGGTCGAGAGGGGGAGCGCTCATCGGCAAGTCTTGAATGGGTTCGGGGTGCATGGGGCGCATGCTGCGCGCCCGCGGCGCGGCCCGGTAGTGCGCAATTCGGTGCTCAATTCAATGCGCAATTCAGTGCACTGTGGCCGGCGTCTGCGCGTCCATCTTACCCTGATCGCCATGCAGCCGCTCGACGTGCGGTTTGGCCCACGGGCCCGTGATCGCGAAGTCCATCGCGAATGCGTGCTCGAGCGTATGCGAGAGCACGACGTCGCCGATCAGCGCGCCGAGGCCGAAGAGCGGATTGATGATGGTCGCCGCGACCACGCCCGCGCCCGCGCTGACCGTCGGCACCACGTGTACGCGCAGGTCCTGGGTTTCGTGCGCCAGGTCCACGCTGCCCATCATCGTCGCGCGCCCGGGGGCGGTCACGAGCTTGAAGTCGTTGGTGCTGCCAATGCCGTTATGGATTTGCGCGGTGGCCGTCGCGCTCGTGAACGGCAAGCCTTCGCCGATGATGTCGCGGAAGTCCATCGTCGCGAAGCGCGCGAGGCTTTGCAGGCTCAGCACGCCAAGCAGTCTCGCCACGCCCGGATCGACCTTGAGGATCTGGCCGTGGCGCAGGTCGAGCGTGAGGTTGCCGTTGAGCGACGGGAAGTCGATTTTCGTGGGGCCGCCTTGCCACGCCAGGTTGCCCGAGAGCGTGCCCGAGCCGTTCTTGAGCACGTGCGGCTTGCCGGCGCGCACGAGCAGTGCACCGGCGTCCTTGATGTCGAGATGGAAGTCGAGCGCGGTGCGGCGCGGCGTTTGCATGCCGGCGGCGGCCGAGTCGTCGCCGGCGGCCGTGTCGCCCACCGCGCGCCAGTTTTCCGTGGCGGTGAGGTGCGCGTCCGGGTTGCTGATGTCGAGCTGGTCGAGCTGCCAGACCGGCACGCCGTTGTCGTCGAAGTTGTGCGCGTTCACCTGCAGGCGGCCGAGATCGCGCTCGCGCACGATGAGCTGGTTCACGACGAGGTCGATCGACGGCATGTTCAGCGCCGGCTGCGACATCGCCTGGCCGAGCAGGTCGTTTTCGGTGGCGGCGGGCACGGTGAGCCGCGCGAGCCGCGCTTCGAGCGTGCCGGGCGCGCCCGGCACGGCGCCCGGCTTCCACGAGACATGGCCGGAGACCTGGTTGGAGGCGACGTTCGCCTGCCATTCGTTGCCGCGCTCGCCGGTGCGCGACGCGCCGAGCACGACGTTCTCCCAGTGGCGCTTGAGCAGCGTGAGCGTGCCGACGTGGACGGCGAAGCGCGACGGCAGGAACTGGCCGACCGCGCTATTGGGGGCGAGCGGGGACGAGGCGGCGGTGGGTGCGGCCGCCGCTGCCGCCGTGGCCGATGCCGGGTTTTGCGGCGCGGCAGCGGGGTTGACCGCCGCCGCTTCGGCGCCTGCGGAAGCTGCTGAGGCTGCGGAGGCAGCCTCAGCAGCGGCGTTTTGAGCTTGCCGTTCTGCCGCCCGCTCAGCCGCGGTTCGCGGCGGAGGCACCGGCGTGGCCGCTGCGCGCGCAGGCGTCGAGCCCTGGGCTTGTGCTGCCGCCGTGCCGCGCATCTGCTGCACCACGGCGCGCCAGGCGTCGGCGTCGAAGGTGGGCAGATCGACGGCGGCGGTCACGCCTTCCGAGGGCAGATCGGCCGGCCGGTTCATACCGATCGCACCGCGCACCACTTCGGGCATGCGGCCCGGATGGCGGCGCATCACGTAACGCGCGGCAAGCGGCCCGAGCGTGAGCTCTGCATGTTCGAACGCGGCGTCGTCGGCCTTGGCGTCGGCGCTGCTGGCGGATTCGGCGCTCGCGCCCGTGCCCGGCTGCAGTTCGAAGTCCAGCGGCATCGGCGTGCCGGCCGCCTTGCCGAACGGCGCGGGCAGGTCGAGCGCAAGGCCGGTGAGATCGGCGTTGGCCTTTACGTCGGGCAGGCGGCCGCGCTGGCCGGCCACCGAGAGCGAGTAGGGCGCCGCGCCCGAAAGGCGCCCGACCGCCGCCGCCGCCATGCCGTGCAGGTTCAGGCCGCGCGCCGCGTCGACTGCCACGTCGCCCGCCACGTTCACCGCATAGTGCCCGTCGTCGCGCATTGCGCCGCTTGCGCGCAGGTCGCCGCCGAGGAAGCGCGCCGTGAGCCGGTCGACGTTGGCAGTGTGAGTCGTGAAGCGCACCCGGCCGGTGAGGTTCGAGACCGGCGGCACGTTCTTCGCCGTAAGCGTGTTGTTCTCGAAGCCGATGGCACCTTCGACCAGCACCTTCGGCATTGGATGGCGCGGGATCGTGAGCTTGAGCGCGAGCGTGGACTGCCCTTGCGCTTGCACCTTCGCGGTGGCGTGCTTCGCCATGTAGCCGATCGAGCTGTTGTCCGCGTAGTCGAGCAGGTCCGCGAGCGGACCGCGCCCGCTGCCCTCGATCACGATATCCGAGCCCTTGATGCCCAGCTCCTCGATGCGCCCGCTCACGTTGCGCAGCACGAAGTTGCGGTAATGGCCGCGATCGACGTCGAAGCGCAGCTTGTTCTCGTGCAGCTTGAATATGCCGTTGATGCCGTCGAAGGCTGGCCAGACGTTCGGCGCGCCGTTGCGCATCTTGCGCGGCGGGAACGGCGACGGGTCGAAGCGCCCGCCCGTGAACGGCGCGACGATGCGGAACTGGCCTGCCTCGGGGTCGCGCGAATAGGGGAATTTGGTGAGGTCGCCGTGGATCTCGATCGTGCCGCCCTTCGACATGCCTGCTTGCAGCCCGTGGCCGAGATAGATGCGCGTCTTCTCGCTGATGGCGGTCGGCAGGTAGCGCGGGATGGCCTTGACCTTGGCCTCATCGAAGTGCGCGACGAGGTCGAGCGAACCGCGCCCCTTGCCGGGATTCGTGTAGTGCGCGGTCATTTTCGCGCGTGCGTCGGCGTTCTCCACGCCGAGGTTCGCGACGTCGACGGTGAACGACTTCAGCCGGTTGCCGGGCTCGCGCTCGGCGGCCACGGTCCATTTGGCCGCGCCGTAGAGCCGGTCGAACGTGAGGCGCGGATTGTCGAACACGCCGGGCAGCGTGATGGCCACCTGGTTCGTGTCGAGGTCAATGGTGCCGTGCGACTCGTCGGCGTCGATGTGCCCCCAGAGGTTCTCGACCCCCGGCAGGCCCGCGCGCGGGTGGCCGCGCGGCGTGAGGCCCGGCCCCGGCTCCTGCGCGTTCACGCTGATGCCTTGCAGGTCGCCCTTGAAGCGGTAGTGCGTGACCGGCTCGACGCTCGTGGAGCGCTGCTCGGCGGCCGCTTCGCCCGACTCGGGTTTCGCACGCTCGAGGGAGAGGTCGTAGTTCGCCACCAGCCCGCGCGGGTCGAAGCGCACGAGCGCGCCCTGCACCCGCCCGGGCAGCGGCAGCGCGCGCATGAACTCCGCGAGGATGCCGAGATCGATGCGGTCGCCTCGCACGCTCATCAGCTGGCCGTGCTGGAGCGTTTGCTGGCGAAAGCGCGCGTCGAGCGTGGTGAGCGCGAGCGAGCGCGTGAGCGGCGTGCCGTCGTCGAGGGGCGGCTGGCCGAGTTCGGCGTGGAAGTCGCGCAGCTTGAGCACGTAGTCGCCGGGCTCAATGCCGATGCTCCAGTGAAAACTCGCGACCGGCAGGTCGAGCAGCGGCTGAGTGGGCCGCGTGCGCAGCGAAACATTCGTGCCTTCGAGCGCGCCGCTCGCTTCGAGAATGCGCCCGTTCGAGAAGTGCGCCCAGATCGCGTTGTCGATGCGCCCGCCGTAGGTGGCGATCGGGATGTTGATGTAGCGCGAGAGCGTGGGCAAATCGACGGGGCCGGTCGAGAGATAGGTGTCGCCGGTCCAGCTGATCGGTTTGCCGGCCTGCGCGTTGCGCGCGTGCCTGAAGTGCGCGCGGAAGTCGAGCGGGCCGTGCAGCACGGTGCCCTCGGCCGGCGCCTGGAGCGCGACGCGGTGATCGTAGCCGTCGTTGAGAATCGCAAGGCGAATGTGCGAGAGCGCGAGGTCGGGCACGTCGCGTGTGGCGTCGTGCCAGCGCAGCGTGCCGCCGCGCAGCACGATGGCCTCCTGGCGCATGAGCCACGTCGTGAAGGTGGCGTTGCCCGTATGTGCGGTGGGCACCGGCACGCCCGCCACGGTGAGGGTGCCGTCGTCTTCGCGCGCGATGTGCACATCGGGCTGCTCGACCACGATGCTCGAGAGCAGCGGTTCGAACAGCACGACCGAGCGCCATGACACCGAGGCCGTGGCATGCGGCACGTCGAGCGCGACGTTGCCGTGGCGGTCGCGAATCGTCAGATCGCTGATGTCGATGCCGGGCTGGAAGCCTGACCAATGCGGCGCGAGCTTGCCGATGCGGAATTCGGCGTGAATCTTCGAGGAGACGAGCTGCTCGATACGCGGACGGAAGTTGTCCACGTACGGCAGCACGACGTAGCGCAGCCCGAGCAGCAGGACCGAGACGATGAAATACAGGACGAGCGCGATGATCGCCAGCACGCGCAGCGTGTGGCGCAGGACCGGGTGATGATGGTGCGGGCCCCCGGGCTCCGTAGCCTGGCTGGCATGTCCAGATTGGGGTAGGCCGGCGTGATCGTTTCGCTCGGACATGCTGCGGCGGGTGGGGTATGGTAGCGTTGCGTTCTAACGACGAAATGTATCACAGAGGGCCGTCAAAACGCCCATCCGGGGAACCCAGGATGGCCGTGCGGCGCGTGATACGCATGATTTTTTTGCACTGCAGCGGCGACTATGCCGGACGCATTGGCGAGTCGAGGCGCAACAGCAGGCGGTCGGTGCGTGCCGTGTGTGTAGTGCGTGCGTCATGTGGCGGGGCGAACCCTCGCGGTCGAACCATCGATATCGGCATCGTCGCATCGGCACCGTCATCAACCCAGGCGCGCGCGGCGAAACAACAGCGGACAGCGGGCCTTCCCGGCAAGCAGCACTTCATGACTGACATCCCTCTTCTGAGTTCCAGCTATTCCCGTTATGCAGCGCGAGCTTGCGCTGCGCGTCCCGAACTGGCGGCACAGGTCGAGGCGCTGGCCGCCGCGCCGATCTCGCGCGAGCGCATCGTCGCGCGGCTCGACGCGCTGAGCGGCCAACTGCTTGCTGCAGCAAACGCTGCGCCCGGCACGCCACTCAACGACGAGCAGTTGAAGAAAGTCCTGCGCCAGCTGCGCGTGGAAGTGATCTGCGCCGTGATGGAGCGCGATCTCGGCGGCGTGGCCGACGTCGCCGAAGTGACCGGCAGCATGACCGATCTCGCCGAACTCACGATCCAGCGCGCACTCGCCTGCGTGAGCGCCGATCTCGAGACGCTTTTCGGCGAGCCGCGCGGCCCGAACGGCGAGCGCCTCACGCTCGGCGTGGTGGGCATGGGCAAGCTGGGCGGCCGCGAGTTGAACGTCTCGTCGGACATCGACCTGATCTTCGTGTACGAGGACGACGGCGAAACCACGGGCGGCCAGCGCTCGCCCATCGCCACGCAGGACTTCTTCACGCGCGTGGGCAAGCGCCTGATCGCCGCGCTGAGCGACGTGACGGCCGACGGCTTCGTGTTTCGCGTCGACATGCGCCTGCGCCCGAACGGCGACTCCGGGCCGCTCGTGTGCAGCCTCGGCATGCTTGAAGAATACTTCTATGTGCAGGGCCGCGAGTGGGAGCGCTATGCGTGGATCAAAGGCCGGCTCGTTTCCGAAGACGAGAGCGACAGCGCGCTGCGTCTGGCGCGCCAGCTCGATTCGCTCGTGAAGCCTTTTGTTTACCGGCGCTATCTGGACTTCGGCGTGATCAGCGCGATCCGCTCGCTGCACGTGCAGATCCGCCAGGAAGCGCAGCGGCGCGCCATGATGCGCCCCGACAAGGCCGACGACATCAAGCTCGGGCGCGGCGGGATTCGCGAGATCGAATTCAGCGCCCAGGTGTTCCAGCTCATTCGCGGCGGGCAGGACGCGGGCTTTCGCGTGCGTCCGACGCTCGCCGTGCTCGGCTACGCCGCCGCGCGCGGACTGATCGCGCCCGAGGTGTGCGGCGAGCTCACGCGCGCCTACAACTTTCTGCGCGAACTGGAGCATCGCCTGCAGTACCGCGACGACGCACAAACGCACGCCATGCCCGTCGACGCCGAGGAGCGCGCCGCGCTCGCGAAATCGATGGGCTTCGCCGACTACGCCGCGCTGATGACGACGCTCGACGGCCACCGCGACAAGGTCGAGCGTCAGTTCGTGCAGATCTTCTCCGACAAGGTCGGCGGCGAGGGCGGGTGCCGCGCCTCCGAAGACGGCGCAGCGGCGTGGGTGTGGAGCGGCGCGCTCGCGGAAGAGGGCGCCGACGACTCGTTGCTCGAACGCCTCATGGAGCTGGGTGTCGACGACCCGGCGCCATTGCTTGCGCGTCTGCGAGGGCTCTGGCAGTCGTCGCGTTACGCCGGGCTTCCCGAAAAGAGCCGCGAGCGCTTCGACAGCGTCGCGCAGCGCGCGCTCGAATCCGCGCCTACGCTGGAGCCGCGCGAGCGGCGCGCCGACACGCTCGCGCGCATGTTCGACCTGCTCGAAGCGGTGATCCGGCGCGGCGCGTATCTCGCGCTGCTCTGCGAATATCCGGACGCGCTCGACCGCGTGCTCAAGGTGCTGGGCGGCTCGCGCTGGGCGGCGGGCTACCTGATCCGCCACCCGCAACTGCTCGACGAACTGCTCGACGACGAGGCGATGGCCACGCCCTTCGACTGGCCCGAGTTCTCGCGCCTGTTGCGCGCGCGTCTGGCCGCCGCCGCCGACGTCGAGCAGCAGATGGATCTGCTGCGCCACGCGCACCAGGCCGAAGTGTTCCGCATCCTGCTCAACGACCTGGCGGGACGGCTGTCGGTCGAGCACGTGAGCGACCGGCTCTCCGAGCTTGCCGACGCCGTGCTCGACGTGACCATCGAGACCGTGTGGAAGCGGTTCGCGAAGCGCCATCGCGAGGTGCCGCGCTTCGCGGCGATCGCCTACGGCAAGCTTGGCGGGAAGGAACTGGGCTACGCGTCGGACCTCGACATCATCTTCCTGTACGAAGACGACGACGAGCACGCCTCGGAAATCTACGCGACCTTCGCGCGCCGCCTCATCACGTGGCTCACTACGGCCACCGGTGCGGGCACGCTGTTCGACGTCGACTTGCGCTTGCGGCCGAACGGCGAGTCGGGGCTGCTCGTGACCGATCTCGACGCGTTCCGCCGCTACCAGTTGCGCGAAGGCGACGCCGCGAACACGGCGTGGGTCTGGGAGCACCAGGCGCTCACGCGTGCACGCTTCTCGGCCGGGGACGCCGCGATCGGCAACGCGTTCGAGGCGATCCGCGTGCAGGTGCTGACCACGCCGCGCGATGCCGCGCCGCTCGCGAAGGAAATCGTCGAAATGCGCCAGCGCGTGGAAGACGGCCACCCGAACCGCACTGAACTCTTCGACCTGAAGCACGACCGCGGCGGCATGGTGGACATCGAGTTTCTCGTACAGTACTGGGTGCTGCTGCACGCGGCGCAGGACCCCGAACTGATCCGCAACACGGGCAATATCGCGCTGCTGCGCGAGGTGTCGCGCTTCGGGCTCATGAGCGAGGAGGAAGCCGAGACGATAGGCTCGGCGTACCGGCTTTATCGAAAGCTGCAGCACCAGTTGCGCCTCGACGGCATGGAGAAGGCGCGTGTGAATCCGGCGCGCGTGGAGCGCGAGCGCGAGGCGGTGCTGGCGTTGTGGAGGCGGGTGTTCGGGGAGCGCGGGGAGGCTTAGGGCGAGTGCGCTACGCGCCAATGGCCGGTGCGGCTGGCGCGTGAGGCACAGCCTTCCTCAAGCTGCCAACATCTCTTTCGCATGGCGCCTGGTGGTCGCGGTAATCTCCAGCCCGCCCAGCATGCGCGCGACTTCTTCCACGCGGCCGCCCTTGTCGAGCGGCGTGACGGCCGAGACTGTGCCGCCGTTGCCGTCGCCGGACTTCGCCACCTGGAAGTGGTGATCGCCGCGCGCCGCGACCTGCGGCAAGTGCGTGACGCACAGCACCTGGCGCGCGCGCCCGAGCTGGTGCAGCAAACGCCCGACCACTTCGGCCACGCCGCCGCCAATGCCCGTATCGACTTCGTCGAAGATCAGCGTGGGCGTGGGGCTCGCCGCGCTCGCGATCACGGCGAGCGCGAGACTGATGCGCGCGAGTTCGCCGCCCGAGGCGATCTTCGCGAGCGGGCGCAGCGGCACGCCGGCATGGCCCGCCACGCGGAATTCGATCTGCTCCAGACCGTGCGCACCGCCGATCGGCTCGCCAGTCGAGCTGTTGCCAAGCGCCACGAGCGCGACTTCGAAGCTGCCTCCCGCCATCGACAGTTCCTGCATGCCCTGCGTGACCGCCGCGCCGAGCGCCTTCGCCGCCTTGGCGCGCGCCTTCGAAAGCTGGCGTGCCTGCACGAGATACGCTTCCTGCGCTTTGTGCTCGGCGGCGCGCAGGCCGTCGAGATCGGCCGCGGCGTCGAGCGCCGCTAGCTGCTGGCGGCGTGCCGCGTGTTCCTCGGGCAGCGTTTCTGCCGGGAGGCGGAACTTGCGCGCCGTCGAATGCAGCGCGTCGAGGCGCCGTTCAACCTGCGCGAGATGTTGCGGATCGAGATCGAGACGCTGCGCGTAGTGCGAGAGCGAGTACGCCGCTTCCTGGATCTGGATTGCGGCCGGTTCGAGCGCCGCGAGCGCGTCGTTGAGTTCGGCGTCGACCTCGGCGAGACTTCGCAGCTTCGAGACGATCGAGTTCAGCTGCGAGAGCATCGCCTCGTCGGATTCGGAGAGCGCCGCGAGCGCGCCTTGCACGCCTTCGATCAGGTTGGCCGAGTTCGAAAGCCGCACATGCTCCGCGTTCACTTCTTCCCATTCGCCCGGCTGCGGCGCGAGCTTGTCGAGTTCGGCGAGCTGCCACGCGAGGCGCTCACGCTCGAGCTGCAGTTCGCGGTCGCGCGACATGGCGCTTTGCAGCGCGAGACGTGCGTCGCGTGCGTCGCGCCACGCACTCGTGACGGTTGCGGCGAGATCCGTGAGGCCTGCGTGCGTGTCGAACAGTTCGCGCTGTGCGTCGGGGCGCATGAGCAGTTGGTGCGCATGCTGGCCGTGGATGTCCACGAGCATTTCGCCCAGTTCGCGCAATTGCGCGAGCGTCGCGGGCGTCCCGTTGATGAAGGCGCGCGCGCGCCCGCCGCTATCCACCACGCGGCGCATCATGACGGTCTGCTCGCCGTCCCCGTTCGCGAGTGCTTGCTCATCGAGCCAAAGGGCAGCGTGCGGCGGCACATCGAACTCGGCGGTGATGTCGGCGCGGCTCTCGCCCGTGCGCACGACGCTCGCGTCGGCGCGCGTGCCGAGCGTGAGGGCGAGGGCGTCGATCAGGATCGACTTGCCCGCGCCCGTCTCGCCGGAAAACACGGTGAAGCCGCTGTCGAATTCGAGGTCGAGCGCCGCGACGATCACGAAGTCGCGAATCGAAAGATGGCGAAGCATGGCGTCTGGTTCTGCTTGTTTTGGTTGGCTTGGGTTACCGTGGGACTGCTGGTAGCGCGGCAACTGCGTGGCAACGACCACGCGCGCTTCACGCGAAGACGCGGGTTTAGTCCTCCGGATCGCCCTGCAGCGAGGGGTGCTCGTTCCAGTGCAGTTTCTTGCGCAGCGTGCGGAAGTAGCTATAGCCGACCGGGTGCAGGAAGGGCACCGTGTGGCGCGAGCGGCGCACCTCGATCACGTCGTTCAGTTCGAGTGCCGTGAACGATTGCATGTCGAAGTTCACGTTGACGTCGCGGCCCGCCACGATCTGGATGCTCACCTTGGAGTCGTCGGGCAGCACGATCGGGCGGTTCGAGAGCGCGTGCGGCGCGATCGGCACGAGCACGATGCCTTGCAGCTGCGGATGCAGGATCGGCCCCTGCGACGAGAGCGCGTAAGCGGTCGAGCCGGTGGGCGTCGCGACGATCAAACCGTCCGAGCGCTGGTTGTACATGAAGCGGCCATCCACGTTCACGCGCAGTTCGGCCATGCCGGAAAAGCCGCTACGGTTCACGACCACGTCGTTGAAGGCGAGCGCGTGGTAGATCGGGTCGCCGTCGCGCGTGATGCGCGACTCCAGCAGCGAACGCTCCTCGCGCTCGAACGAGCCCGCGAGCAGTTGCGGCACGACCTCCTGCATCTCGGAAAACGCGATGTCGGTAATGAAGCCGAGCCGCCCATGGTTGATGCCGATGAGCGGCGTGCGGTACGGCGCGAGCTGGCGGCCGATGCCGAGCATCGTGCCGTCGCCGCCGAGCACGACGGCCACGTCCGCGCGCGCCCCGATCTCGGCAGGTTGCAGCGCGGGATAGCCTTGCGCGCCGATTTCCTCTGCGGTCTGCGCTTCGAACACGACCTCGAAGCCGCGCTTCGAAATGGTCTGGGCGAGCGCCATCAGCGGCTCGGCGATGCCTGGCGTATTGCTGCGCCCAACGAGCGCAACAGTCTTGAACTGGCTCTGGATCTTCTGGATCTGCATGCCGGCATTACACCATAGTCACGTCGCGAAAAGAACCTGGCGCAGACCGGGACAGGCCCGCCGGGCCTTGCGCGCCGCGCCTTCCAGCCCGCCGCCGGTGACACGGCGATGACAAGGCGCGAGGTATCGCGCGAAGTACCGGGGCGCCGCACCCTGAGCCGAAGGTACGCCCGCGAGGCCCGGTCTGGCGGCGCACTCGCGGCCAACCCGCCGTTAGGCTAAAATTTTGAGTCATGCTAGATCCTCGCGCACAAACCCTCCTCAAAACGCTGATCGAGCGCTACATCGCCGAAGGTCAGCCGGTCGGCTCGCGCACGCTGTCGCGCTATTCCGGCCTGGAATTGAGCCCGGCGACGATCCGCAACGTCATGTCTGACCTCGAGGAGCTGGGTCTCGTGTCCAGCCCGCATACGTCGGCGGGGCGTGTGCCCACGCCGCGCGGGTATCGCCTGTTCGTCGACACCATGCTCACCGTCGAGCCCAGCTCCGACGACGACGCGCTCACGCGCGCGGTGAAGACCACGCTGCGCCCGGGCGAGCCGCAGAAAGTGGTGGCGGCCGCCGCCAGCGTGCTCTCGAACCTCTCGCAGTTCGCGGGTGTGGTGCTGACGCCCCGGCGCAGCCACGTGTTCAAGCAGATCGAGTTCATGCGCCTGTCCGACAAGCGCATCCTGCTGATCATCGTGACGCCCGAAGGCGACGTGCAGAACCGCATCATGGCGACGCAGCGCGACTTCTCGCCTTCCGAGCTCGTCGAAGCTTCGAATTACATCAACGCGCACTTCGCTGGCCTGTCGTTCGACGAGGTGCGCCGCCGCCTGCGCGAGGAAATCGACGCGCTGCGCGGCGACATGACCTCGCTTATGCACGCGGCCGTGACCGCGAGCACCGAAGAGCCCGAAAGCGGCGACACCTTGCTCATTTCCGGCGAACGCAACCTGCTCGAAGTGGCCGATCTTTCGTCGGACATGGCGCGCCTGCGCAAGCTCTTCGACGTGTTCGACCAGAAAACCAGCCTCCTGCAGCTGCTCGACGTCTCGAGCCACGCGCAGGGCGTGCAGATTTTCATTGGCGGCGAGTCCCAACTCGTGCCGATCGAGGAAATGAGCGTGGTGACGGCGCCCTACGAGGTGAACGGCAAGATCGTCGGCACACTCGGCGTGATCGGGCCGACGCGCATGGCGTACAACCGGGTGATTCCGATCGTCGACATCACCGCGCGCCTGCTCTCGCTCACGCTCAGCCAGAACTGAGCGCCGCCACCGGCCCGCTGCATCGGCTATCAGGCCCATCTGTCTTTCCGAAGATCATCCCCGAAACGCTTGCCGCGCGCCATCGGCCGAACGGCCAATGCCAGGCAAACTCAGGCAACCGCTGACAACGCACGGTAACCCGCGCCGGCGCGGGCCGGTTTGGGCCGCCTGGACCGCCCGCTATAATGATTGTTTCGTGTAACCGTTGCTGCGCACTCGCGCGGCGCCACTGATCGCCTATGCGTTTCGACCTGGAGCGGCCTTCGCAGTCCGCCGCGGCGCATCGCGTCGCCGTGCTGCTCATCAACCTGGGTACGCCGGACGCGCCCACGCCGCGCGCCGTGCGCCGCTATCTCGCGCAGTTTCTGTCCGATCCGCGCGTGGTCGAGATTCCGGCCCCGATCTGGCAGGTCATCCTGCGCGCGTTGATCCTGCCGTTTCGCGGCCGTTCGTCGGCGAAGAAGTATGCGGCGGTCTGGACGCCCGAGGGCTCGCCGCTGCGCGTGCACACGCAAAAGCAGACCGAGGGCCTGCGCCACCTGCTGCAGATCAACGACTACACGGTCCTCGTCGATTACGCGATGCGCTACGGCACGCCCGACATCCCGGCGATGCTGAACCAGCTCAAGCTGGCGGGCGCGGAACGCATCCTGCTCATGCCGATGTATCCGCAGTACTCGGCGTCGACCACGGCCACGGCGTTCGACGCGGCCTTCGTTGCGCTGCGCCGCATGCGCAACCAGCCGGAAGTCCGCACGGTGCGTGGCTATCACGACCATCCGGCGTATATCGCGGCGCTCGCGGCCCAGGTGCATCAGTACTGGCATGCGCACGGCAAGCCCAATTTCGCGGCGGGCGACCGCCTCGTGCTGAGCTTTCACGGCGTGCCGAGCCGCACGCTCGATCTGGGCGACCCGTACCACGACCAGTGTCAGCAAACGGCCGCGCTACTCATGCATGCGCTGGAGCTAACGCCGGTCGAATGCCGGGTGACCTTCCAGTCGCGCTTTGGGCGGGCGCAGTGGCTGCAGCCGTACACGGCGCCCACGCTGCGGGAACTGGGGGCGGGCGGCGTGCGCCGCGCCGACGTGTTCTGCCCCGGTTTCACGGCGGATTGCCTTGAAACCATCGAGGAAATCGGCATGGAAGTGCGCGACGAATTCCTGCACGCCGGCGGCAAGGAATTCCATCGCATCCCGTGCCTGAACGCTTCGCACGCGTGGATCGCGGCGCTGGGCGAAATTGTTGCGCAACACCTGCAGGGCTGGCCGGTGCAGGCCGCGGCGCCGGCCGGTGCGGTGGCGTGACCCTGCAGATTGAGCGGCGCATTGCGGAAAGCCTCTGATGAACTACAAGATTTCGACTGAACCTGGCGCGCGGCTGCGCATCGACAAATGGCTATGGGCGGCGCGCTTCTTCAAGACGCGCTCGCTCGCCTCGGACGCCGTAGGCAAGGGGCACGTGCGCATTGGCGGCGACGCCGTGAAGGCATCGAAGGACGTGCGCGTGGGCGACCTCGTCGAAATTGAGATCGATCATGTGGTGTGGGAAGTGCAGGTGCGGGGAATTTGCGAGGTGCGCGGCCCGGCCAGCATCGCGCAAACGCTCTACGCGGAAACCGAGGCCGGGCGCGAGAGGCGCGCGGCGGAACAGGAGCGGCGCCGGCTCTTTCGCGAACCGGCTGCCGTGTTGCAAGGCAGGCCGACCAAGCGCGACCGCCGCACTATCGACAAACTTTCGCGTGAGGGTTGAACAGCGCTTCCATCGTAGCGTGCACGCCCCCGTATTCCGTCGTGTTTTCGTTCACGGCGCCCGACATGCAGATGGTCGTAGTTCCGGCGATGAGTACCAGCGCGACCACCGATATGGCAAAGGTCAGTTTCACGGTACTCCCCTTGGGATCGCGGCAAAACGGCCAGTTTCGGGGCCCGGTTAGCGTTTTTATGTGCAGCGAAGCCGCTTAACAAATTTGCTGACCGCAGGCCCATTCGGTGCGGTGCCAGGCTCAGGGTAAACGCGCCGTGAGCAGCACCTGTTCCTGAGTGTAGGTCAGGGATGTCCCGTACTCAATTTCATTTTTGCGGCGGTGCAGTAATGATTGTTACGGGCAGTTTCGCGGCTTTGATCTCTGTATAAAAAAGCCGCGGGAGCCTCTTGAAACAAGCGATCCGGCACCCATGTGCTGTCGCAATGTACAAAGCCAATGTCGCGCCGGCGCAACGGTCGCCGGCGTAGCAGGGAGGGCCGCAAAACGGCGCCCGACGCTTTGTTCCCTTTTTCACTATTCAACGACGTTCAGCGACATGGAAAACACGCAAGAGAACCCGACGAGCCAGAACCCCACGCCCGCGGACGAGGCGTCGCAAGCAGCAGCCCAGCCGCAAGCGGCTGAGGCGGCCGAGCAGGCAGCCCAAGGCGGCGTGGACCAGAACGCCGCGGCCCTTGCCGAAGCCGCACTGGCCGAAGCGCAGGCGAAGGTCGCCGAATTGCAGGACGCGTTCGTGCGCGCCAAGGCCGAGACGGAGAACGTCCGCCGCCGCGCGCAGGAAGACGTTGCCAAGGCGCACAAGTTCGCCATCGAAAACTTCGCCGAACATCTGCTGCCGGTCATGGACAGCCTCGAAGCCGCGCTCGCCCATAACTCGGACGACCTCGCCAAGGTCAACGAAGGCGTCGAGCTCACGCTCAAGCAGCTGACCGGGGCGCTCGAGAAG
This sequence comes from Paraburkholderia sp. J7, assembly GCF_905220155.1. Taxonomy (NCBI): domain Bacteria; kingdom Pseudomonadati; phylum Pseudomonadota; class Betaproteobacteria; order Burkholderiales; family Burkholderiaceae; genus Paraburkholderia; species Paraburkholderia sp. J7. Next base: position 125,936 of record NZ_CAJMYZ010000004.1, read on the forward strand.
GGCCGTGTCCTCGCCATCAACCCCGTTGGCGAGAAGTTCGACCCGCACCGCCACCAGGCCATCTCGATGGTGCCGTCCGAGCAGGAAGCAAACACGGTGGTCAGTGTGCTGCAAAAGGGCTATGTGATCGCCGACCGCGTGCTGCGTCCGGCGCTCGTGACCGTTTCGGCACCGAAGTAAGGGAAACGTAATAAATGCGAGGGCCTGAAGGCAGCAAAAAGGCCCCGCAATTGAAAAAAATGATGGAACGCATAGCCCAAACCCCTTGAAATCGCCGTAACGGCACTTATTTGGGCAGCAGTTCCGTATTGAAGTGGACGCCAGCCGCGCACAAGGGAAAACGCGGCTCGAGCATGCAGTTACCTGCGCAGCGCGAAAGCGGCGTCCGCACAGCGATCAAAATCTGGAGATTTGAGAAAAATGGGCAAAATCATCGGTATCGACCTCGGCACCACCAACTCGTGCGTGGCGCTGATGGAAGGCAATCAGGTCAAGGTGATCGAGAACTCGGAAGGCGCTCGTACGACGCCGTCGATCATCGCCTACATGGACGACAACGAAGTGCTGGTCGGCGCGCCGGCCAAGCGCCAGTCGGTCACCAACCCGCGCAACACGCTGTACGCAGTCAAGCGCCTGATCGGCCGCCGCTTCGAAGAGAAGGAAGTGCAGAAGGACATCGGCCTGATGCCCTACAAGATCGTCAAGCACGACAACGGCGACGCATGGGTCGAAGCGCATGGCTCGAAGCTCGCGCCGTCGCAGGTTTCGGCTGAAGTGCTGCGCAAGATGAAGAAGACCGCTGAAGACTACCTCGGCGAGCCGGTCACCGAAGCCGTGATCACGGTTCCCGCGTACTTCAACGACAGCCAGCGTCAGGCAACCAAGGACGCAGGCCGTATCGCCGGTCTGGAAGTCAAGCGCATCATCAACGAACCGACGGCAGCCGCGCTCGCGTTCGGTCTGGACAAGGCCGAAAAGGGCGACCGCAAGATCGCCGTGTTCGACCTCGGCGGCGGTACGTTCGACATCTCGATCATCGAAATCGCGGACGTTGACGGCGAAATGCAGTTCGAAGTGCTCTCGACCAACGGCGACACGTTCCTCGGCGGCGAAGATTTCGACCAGCGCATCATCGATTACATCATCGGTGAGTTCAAGAAGGAGCAGGGCGTCGATCTGTCGAAGGACGTGCTCGCGCTGCAACGCCTGAAGGAAGCCGCTGAAAAGGCCAAGATCGAACTGTCGTCGGGCCAGCAGACCGAAATCAACCTGCCGTACATCACGGCGGACGCCTCGGGTCCGAAGCACTTGAACCTGAAGATCACGCGCGCCAAGCTGGAAGCGCTGGTCGAAGACCTGATCGAGCGCACCATCGAGCCGTGCCGTGTCGCGATCAAGGACGCAGGCGTGAAGGTCGGCGACATCGACGACGTGATTCTCGTCGGCGGCCAGACGCGTATGCCGAAGGTGCAGGAAAAGGTGAAGGAGTTCTTCGGCAAGGACCCGCGCCGTGACGTGAACCCGGACGAAGCTGTTGCAGTCGGTGCCGCGATTCAAGGCCAGGTGCTGTCGGGCGACCGCAAGGACGTGCTGCTTCTCGACGTCACCCCGCTCTCGCTCGGTATCGAGACGCTCGGCGGCGTGATGACGAAGATGATCAACAAGAACACCACGATTCCGACCAAGCACGCACAGGTGTACTCGACGGCGGACGACAGCCAGTCGGCCGTGACGATCAAGGTGTTCCAGGGCGAGCGCGAAATGGCAGCGGGCAACAAGCTGCTGGGCGAGTTCAACCTCGAAGGCATTCCGCCCGCACCGCGCGGCGTGCCGCAGATCGAAGTGAGCTTCGACATCGACGCGAACGGGATTCTGCACGTGGGCGCGAAGGACAAGGCGACCGGCAAGGAAAACCGCATCACCATCAAGGCGAACTCGGGTCTGTCGGAAGCCGAAATCGAGAAGATGGTGAAGGACGCCGAAGCGAACGCGGAAGAAGATCACCGTCTGCGTGAGCTGGCCGATGCGCGCAACCAGGGCGACGCACTGGTGCACAGCACGAAGAAGGCCGTGGCCGAGTACGGCGACAAGATCGACGCCTCCGAGAAGGAAAAGATCGAAGCCGCACTGAAGGATCTCGAAGAAACGCTGAAGAGCTCGTCGGCCGACAAGGCGACGATCGAGGCGAAGGTCGAGGCGCTGTCCACCGCTTCGCAAAAGCTCGGTGAAAAGATGTACGCCGACATGCAGGCGCAGCAAGCCGGCGCGGCCGGTGCAGCGGGTGCGGGTGCAGCAGGTGCCGGTGCAGCCGAACAAGGCGCGCAGAACAACGCCGACGACGTGGTCGACGCTGAGTTCAAGGAAGTCAAGAAGGACTAAGCCGGTTCGTGGCGGCCATGACCGTTTTGCCTGATCAGCGAACGGTCGTGGTGCTACGAAAGCGGCCGCATCGGTTACGATGCGTGTCAGCATTGCAGCGCCTGGCGAGCCATCTGGCTCTCCGGGCACATTTGTTTTATGGAGGCCGTTCTCTTTCAGGGGCCGCCGCGGCGTGAGACATGCCCGCGCGGATGTTCGAAGGAACGGCAAACGGGTCACGAGATCCAGCATTCAAGAGGAGCCGGCGCGCGCCGTGAAGCGCGAGGCCGGCGTTGAACCGATATGGCGAAACGGGATTACTACGAGGTTCTGGGCGTCGCGAAGAACGCGAGCGACGACGAAATCAAGAAGGCGTATCGCAAGCTCGCGATGAAGTACCACCCCGACCGCAATCCGGACAACAAGGATGCGGAAGAGCATTTCAAGGAGGCCAAAGAGGCCTATGAAATGCTGTCGGACTCGCAAAAGCGCGCGGCTTACGACCAGTACGGCCACGCCGGTGTCGATCCCAACATGGGCGGCGCTGGCGCGCAGGGCTTCGGCGGTTTCGCGGACGCTTTCGGCGACATCTTCGGCGATATCTTCGGCCAGGCCGCAGGCGGCGCCCGCGGCGGCCAGCGCGGCGGCCCGCAGGTGTATCGCGGCGCGGATCTGCGCTACAGCATGGAAATCACGCTGGAGCAGGCGGCGCACGGCTACGAGACGCAAATTCGCGTACCGGGTTGGAGCGGCTGTGAAGTCTGTCACGGCTCGGGCGCGAAGCCCGGCACGAAGCCCGAAACCTGCCCGACCTGCCACGGTTCGGGTTCGGTGCGCATGTCGCAGGGCTTCTTCAGCATTCAGCAGACCTGCCCGAAGTGCCACGGCACGGGTTCCTACATTCCTGAACCGTGCACGAACTGTCACGGCGCGGGCAAGGTGAAGGAAACCAAGACGCTCGAAGTGAAGATTCCGGCGGGCATCGACGACGGCATGCGCATTCGCTCGGCCGGCAACGGCGAGCCAGGCATCAATGGCGGGCCGTCGGGCGATCTGTACGTCGAGATTCACATCAAGCAGCACGCGGTGTTCGAGCGCGACGGCGACGACCTCCACTGCCAGATGCCGATTCCGTTCTCCACGGCGGCGCTCGGCGGCGAGATCGAAGTGCCGACGCTGGCGGGCCGCGCGACCTTCACGGTGCCCGAAGGCACGCAGTCGGGCAAGACGTTCCGTCTGCGCGGCAAGGGCATCAAGGGCCTGCGTTCGAGCATTGCCGGCGATCTGTATGTGCACGTCCAGGTGGAAACGCCGGTCAAGCTCACCGATCACCAGCGCGAATTGCTCAAGCAGTTCGAAAAGTCGCTCGTGGAAGGCGGTTCGCGCCACAGCCCGCAAAGCAAGAGCTGGTTCGACCGCGTGAAGAGCTTCTTCGACTGATGCGCTTTTCCGGCGTCACCATGCAGTAACAGGTAATGAGCAGGTAGTTAGCGCAATGGCAGTCAATCCTGGCGGCGCGGCGGGTGCCGCAATTTTCGCGCTGCTCGACGACGGCGACTCGACTGCGGACAACCGCTCGAGCCGCCTCTACACGGGGTTCGTGCGCGAGCTTGCCTGCGAGCGCGCCGCGGATCTCGACGCCGTGTGTTCGCAGGTGAATGCCGAACTGAGCGCGGGACTTCATGCGCTCGTGATCGGCGACTACGAGTTCGGGCGCACGCTCGAATTCGCGAAACGAGACACAGCTTCATCCATCGAAACGCAGCACGGCCACGCCGCGCTGCGTTTTTTATTGTTCGAACGGTGCGAAAAGCGCTCGCGCGACGAGGCCGATGCGTGGCTCGCGGTGCAAGAGGGCAATGAAGCACCCGCGCCGGCAGGCGTGGCGGGCGTGACGATCGGTGTCGATCGCGAGCGCTTCGAGCAGGACATCGCCGCCGTGCAGGACGCCTTGCGCGCGGGCGACTCGTATCAGATCAACTACACATATCGGCTCGGCTTCGAGGCGTATGGTTCGCCGCTCGCGCTTTACCGCCGCTTGCGCGAGCGTCAGCGTGTGCGTTACGGCGCGCTGATCGCGTTGCCGGGCGATCGTTGGGTGCTCTCGTGTTCGCCGGAGCTATTCGTGGAGAAGCGCGGCGAAACGTTGCGCGCGAAACCCATGAAGGGCACGGCCGCGCGTAGCACCGATGCGCAGCAAGACGCCGCCGCCGCGCGTTTTCTCGCGAGCGATCCGAAGAACCGCGCTGAAAACGTGATGATCGTTGACTTGCTGCGCAACGACCTCTCGCGCGTCGCGCAAACAGGCTCGGTGCGCGTGCCGGCGCTCTTCAGCGTGGAGCCGTACGCTTCGGTCTGGCAGATGACCTCGACGGTGGAAGCGACGCTGCGCGAAGGCACGACATTCGCCGACGCCATGCGCGCGCTCTTTCCGTGCGGGTCGATCACGGGTGCGCCCAAGCATCGGACGATGGAGCTGATCGAAGCACTCGAGCATGCGCCGCGCGGGCTGTACACGGGCACGATAGGCTGGCTCGAAGCGCCGGCGGCAGACGAGACTTGCGGCGACTTTTGCCTCTCGGTCGTGATCCGCACGTTGATACTCGATGCGCCTTCCAGGGGCGCAGGAGGCGCGCGGCGTGGCGAAATGGGTGTAGGCGCGGGCATCGTGCTCGACAGCGTGGCCGCCGACGAATACGAGGAGTGCGGCTTGAAAGCCCGTTTTCTGACCGATGCCGATCCGGGCATCGAATGCTTCGAAACAATGTATGCGACGCGTGCTGGCGGCGTGCGCCACGTGGAGCGCCATCTCGCGCGGCTCGCGGCGAGTGCTGCGTGGCTCGGTTTCCCATGCGACGTGGAACCCATGCGCGCGCGCATCGACGAAACTTGCGCCACGTTTGCAGACGATCACGCGCCGCACCGTATGCGCCTCGCGCTCGGCAAGAGCGGGGCGGCCACGCTGACGAGCGCGCCGCTCGCCGCGCTCGCGCTCGCGCACGATACCGTGGGCGTGCTGCTCGCGCCCGACCACGGTTTTGCGCCGATCGAATCCGCCGACGCGCTGTTGCTGCGCAAGACCACACGCCGCGCCGAATTCGATCGCGCATGGCGCGAGGCCGAAGCGCTGGGCGGCTTCGACATGCTGTTCTTCAACGAGCGCGGCGAGCTGACCGAAGGCGGCCGTTCGAACGTCTTCGTGAAGCTGAACGGCAAGTGGTTCACGCCGCCGCTCGCCTCGGGCGTGCTGCCAGGCGTGATGCGCGGCGTGCTGCTCGACGACGAAGCGTTCGGCGCACAAGAGCGCGTGCTTACGCGCGACGATGTGCTCAACGCCGAAGCCTTGATGCTGACGAACGCGCTGCGTGGCGCAGTGCCGGCGCGATTGATGCGATGAAGCGGCCGTAGAACGCACCATATAAAAAAGCGCGCTCAATCTGGAGCGCGCTTTTTTTCTGCGAAGCAAAATCGCCGGATCAGAACACGTGTTCCGGGCCAGGGAACGTGCCTTCCTTTACCGCCTGCACGTACGCACGCACAGCCGATTCGATATCGGGCTGACCCGACATGAAATCCTTCACGAAGCGCGGCCGCTTGCCGGGGAAAATGCCGAGCATGTCGTGCAGCACCAGCACCTGGCCCGAGCAGTCCACGCCCGCGCCAATGCCGATCGTCGGAATGCGCACCTGCTTCGTGACTTCCGCGCCGAGCGCCGCGGGCACGGCCTCGATCACCACGAGTTGAGCGCCCGCGTCCTGGAGCGCGAGTGCGTCGCGAATCAGCTGGGTGGCGGCCGCGTCGCTCTTGCCCTGCACCTTGAAGCCGCCGAATGCATGGACCGACTGGGGCGTAAGGCCGATGTGCGCGCACACGGGCACGGCGCGCTCCACGAGCATCTTCACCGTGGGCGCGAGCCACTCGCCGCCCTCGATCTTCACCATCTGCGCACCGGCGCGCATGAGTTTCACCGAGTTCGCGAACGCGTCTTCGGGCGTGCCGAAGGTGCCGAACGGCAGATCCGCGACGATCAGCGCCTTGGTTTGCACACGCGCCACACACGCCGTGTGATACGCGATGTCATCGATGGTGACGGGCAGCGTCGTGCTGTGGCCCTGGAGCACGTTGCCGAGCGAGTCGCCGATCAGCACCGTATCGACGCCCGCGCGGTCGCACAGCGCCGAGAAGCTCGCGTCGTAGCAGGTCAGCATGGCGATGCGCTCGCCGGCGTCGCGCATGGCCTGGAGTTTGGGCACGGTGACCGCGCTGCGGCTCGTTTCCTGCAGGTAAGTCATGGGGAAATCCGTTGGGAAAGGGAAAAACGGGGAGGGGCTGCGCCGCTCGTTCGATCGATCGAGTCGATCGAGCCGTTGAAACTGCTATAGCGACGTGCCCTTGACGAAGGATTCCTTACGGCCGCGCATCGTCTCGATACGTTCGGCAACGAGCGCGAGGTCCGCATCGGAATCGAGCAGATCCAGATGTTCCGCGCCGACGGTGAGCACCGGCGCATGATCGTAATGATAGAAAAAATCGTTGTAGCTGTCGCAGAGCGCACGCAGGAAGGCGCTCGAGATAGGCAGCTCGCGCGGTGTCGCCCGCTTCTGGATGCGCGCGTAGAGCGCCTCGGGGCTCGCCTGCAGATAGACCACGAGGTCGGGTGCAGGCGCGGACGAAGTCAAACGCGAGGCGAGCGCGCGGTACAGCGGCAGTTCGTCTTCGGCGAGCGTGAGTCGTGCGAAGAGGTCGTTGCGTTCAGCGAGGAAGTTCGTCACGAGCGGCGCGTTCGTTGCCCGGCGCATGGCCACTTCGCGCGACAGCTGCTCGCGCTGCAAGGCGATATGCAACTGCGCGGCGAGCGCATGCGACGATGGCGCCGTGTCGCGATAGACGCGTTCCAGAAACGGATTGTCTGCGTTCGATTCGAAGAGGGTCTGCATCGACCAGCGTTCGGCGAGGCGCGTGGCGAGCGTGGTCTTGCCCGCGCCGATCGGCCCTTCGATGACGATGTACTGGAGCGCCGCGGGCCGCGTGGCGCGCGCGCTGACGACGGGCAGGGGGGGCGTGCTCATCGGCAGTTGCCGGCGGGCGGTGTGTCCGGCGCGGGCGCTGTGCCCATGCACTGGCACAGTGGCTTGACCTTCTCGATGCGCTGGTCGGCCACGGCGGCGAGAAACGCGCTGGCAGGCCCCAGGCCCGGAATCACGAGTTCGGGGTCGATCTCGACGAGCGGCACGAGTGCGAATGCGCGGCCCGTCATGCGCGGATGCGGCACGACAAGGTCGGTTTCGTCGATGGAGGCGTTGCCGTAAATCAGGATGTCGATGTCGAGCGTGCGGGGCGCGTTGCGAAAGGGACGCTCCCGGCCGAAGTGATGCTCCACGCGCTGGCAAAGCGCGAGCAGCGCGTGAACGTCGAGACTCGTCTCGATCTTCACGACGCAGTTGTAATAGTCGTCGCCGCCCGCGTCGATGGGCGCGGTGCGGTACAGACTCGATTTGGCGACGACGGTGAGGGTGTGCTGTTGTGCGAGGCACACCACCGCGTCTTTGAGGGTTTGGCGCGCATCCCCCAGATTCGCGCCAATTCCCAGCCAGGCAACCGTCATGGCTTCACTTCCTGCGACTTTTGTTGCTGTTCGACACATGTGCATCGCGGCTTGCCGCGACGCCGCACGGCGTCAGTCCTCATGCGGACCGGTGTGGCCGTCATAGTCTGCACTGCTGGCTTCCTGCTCGTCACCGCCTGCGTCGGCTTCCGACGCAGCACCTTCACCCGTTCTGCGGCTCTTCGCGCCGCCGCGGCGGCGGCGCTTGCGCGGCGAGCGCTCCTTGCCGCCCTGCGAGAGCAGCGCCTCGCGCGCGGCGATGTCGCCGGAAATGAAGTCGGTCCACCATTGGCCGATTTCGGCGTCCAGTTCGCCCGATTCGCAGCGCAGCAGGAGGAAATCATACCCTGCTCTAAATCTTTGGTGTTCCAGCAGCTTGAGCGCGCCGCGGCCACGCTTTTCAAGGCGCAGCTGCAGGCCCCAGATCTCGCGCATGTCCGACGAGAAGCGGCGATGGATCGCGAGCTTCTCTGTTTGCGCGTCGATCACGTCGTCCATCGCGCGATGCAGCGCCGGCACCGGGATTTCGCCCGCAGCCGTGTACTGTTGCCAGCGCTGCTGCACGTCGTGCCAAAGCAGCGTGGCGAACAGGAAGCCCGGCGACACCGGCTTGCCCGCGCGCACGCGCGCGTCGGTGTTCGAGAGCGCGAGCGTGATGAAACGCTCGCCCTGCGGCTGCTCGAGAATTACGTCGAGGAGCGGCAGGAGGCCGTGGTGCAGCCCTTCCTTGCGCAGCCACCGCAGGCACTCGAGCGCGTGGCCCGAGAGCAGCAGCTTGAGCATCTCGTCGAACAGACGCGCCGCCGGCACGTTGTTGATGAGGTCCGCGAGTTTCGTGATCGGCTCGCGCGTGTGCTCCTCGATCTCGAAGCCGAGCTTTGCCGCGAAACGCACCACGCGCATCATGCGCACCGGGTCTTCGCGGTAACGCGTGGCCGGGTCGCCGATCATGCGCAACAGGCGCGCGCGCATGTCGGCCATCCCGTTGTGATAGTCGAGCACCGTCTGCGTGGCCGGGTCGTAGTACATCGCGTTGATCGTGAAGTCGCGGCGCGTGGCGTCTTCGTGCTGCTCGCCCCAGACGTTGTCGCGCAGCACACGGCCGCTCGCATCAACGGCGTGGGTCTTGCGGTCGAGCTCGTCGCGGCGCATGCGCTTCGCGGGCGCCGGAGCGGGCGCGGCATCGGCGGGCGGGGCGTCCACCAGCGCGCGGAACGTCGAGACCTCGATGATTTCCTGGCCGAACTGCACGTGCACGATCTGGAAGCGCCGGCCGATGATGCGCGCGCGGCGGAACAGCTTCTGCACCTGGTCGGGCGTGGCGTCGGTGGCCACGTCGAAGTCCTTCGGCGCGACGCCGAGCAGCAGGTCGCGCACCGCGCCGCCCACGATGAACGCCCGGAAGCCCGCTTGCTGCAGGCCTTCGGTCACGCGCACGGCGTTGCGCGAGATGAGCGCGGGGTTGATGCCGTGGACATCGGCGGAAAGGATGACGGGCGTGGCCGGATCGGGCGCGCCTTTGCTGCCGCGCGGCTTCGACGTCTTCTGCGCGCTGGCCGGTTTGCGGCGCGCGCGGGTGGTGCCGGCAGCGGCGGCCGCGCCTTCATGCGAGGCCGTGTGCGGATCGGCGGCGGGGGCTTCGGTGTCTTGCGCCGCTTCGGCGTCGTCCTGGCCGAACAGCTTGCGGATGAGTTTCTTGATCACTGGGCTTGGAACAAATCGAGGATGCGCCAGCCCGCTTGTTGCGCGTGAGCGCGCAGGGTGTCGTCGGGGTTGGTGGCGATCGGGTCGGTGACTTTTTCGAGCAGCGGGATGTCGTTGTGCGAGTCGCTATAGAAGTAGCTGTGCTCGAAGTCCGACCAGCTTTTGCCAAGCGAGGCGAGCCACGCTTCGACGCGCACGATCTTGCCTTCGCGATAGCTCGGCGTGCCGGTCGGGCGGCCGGTGAAGGCCGATGCCGGATGGCCGTCGACGGTTTCGACTTCGCACGCAATCAGCTTGTCCACGCCGAACACCTCGGCGATGGGCGCCGTGATGAATTCGTTGGTGGCCGTGACCACGCAGCAGAGATCGCCCGCTTCCTTGTGCTTTTTCACGAGTTCGACCGCGCTCGGCAGGATGGTCGGCTTGATCACCTCGTGCATGTACTGGTCGTGCCATTGCTTCAACTGCGCGCGAGAATATTTCGCGAGCGGCGTGAGCATGGCGACGAGGTACGCGTGGATGTCGAGCTTGCCGGCCTTGTAGTCGGCATAGAAGCGGTCGTTTTGCTCCGCAAAGCGCTCGCCGTCGACAATGCCGAGCTTCACCATGAAGCGGCCCCATTCGTGGTCGCTGTCGGTGGGGATCAGGGTGTGATCGAGGTCAAAAAGTGCAAGGTTAGCCATGGGCGCTCATTTTACTTGAAGCGGGGGACGCCGTTGCCGCCGCCGACGGGCGGCGTCGGCGCGGCGGGGTCCGCGGGGGATTCGGGTGCGGGAGGCGTCTCGCTTGCGGCGGACGATTCGCTGTCTTGCGCGTGGGACGGATCGGGCGTTGCCGATGACGATGCCGGCGCTTGGCCGCTGTTCTCGGCAGTGTTCGCGGCGCCTGCAGCGGTCCCGCCCGGCGCATCGAGATCGCCGCGCAGCTCGCCGGTCATTTCGTTGCTCACGTCGGCTTCGACTTCGCCCTTGAGGTCCGTGCCCAACTCCTTGTGGACGACGTGACGGTATTTGGCCCCTAATTCGCCTTCGACGTTGTCGGTCGGTTTGTCGAAGGGCACGGGCGCCGGTGCGCGTGCCTGCAGGGCTGGTGCTTTCGGCGCTTCGTAGGGCTGGGCGTTGTCGTCGGGCTCCGCCGCGGGCGAGGGCGGCGCGGTCGGCGCATCGAGACCGGCGAGTTGCGCCTGCGCCGCGATGTCGTCATCCGGAGCCGCGTCGCGTTCGTCTGCTTCGTCCGCTTGCGCCGCTTCGTTTGTTTGCGCCGGGTCTTCACCGGGAAGCGCATCGTCCGTCGCCGGCGTGCTCGCTACGCTCACGAGATCCCCCACGCCGTTGGCGAGCATCGTGCGCAAGAGCGGCAGCGTCACGGCGCGCTTCTGTTCGAGCGAGAAGCGGTCGAGCGCGTCGAGCAAGCCCATGAGGCTCGGCATGTCGCGCCGGAAGTGCGTGAGCAGGTAGGCGGGCACGTCGTCGGCGAGCGCAATGCCGCGCTCGCGTGCGGCGAGCTTGAGGATCGCCGCCTTGCCTTCGTCGGAGAGCGGCACGAGGTGGAACACGAGGCCCCAGCCGAGGCGCGTGCGCAGGTCCTCGCGCACGGCGAGACCCATGGGCGGCGCGTTGCCCGTCGCGACGAGCGCGCAGCTCGGGTAGGAGCGCACCTCGTTGAACAGGTTGAAGAGCGCGATCTGCTGCGCGCCCGAGAGCGAATCGCAGTCGTCCACCGCGTAGATCGTCACGCGCGGATCGAACGTGAACGCGGCCAGCGCGCTTTGCGGGCCCAGATAGCGCACGTGGCCCGGCGGTGCCTCGTCGGCGAGCGCGTGCAGCAGATGGCTGCGCCCGTTGCCCGGTTCGCCCCAGACGTAAAACGTGCGATCGGCGACCGGGCCCGCCGTGAGCGCCGCGTCCAGACCGCGCAGGCGCGCGACCAGCTCGGCGTTGGCGCCGATATGGAAGTTGTCGAAGGTCGATGGCGGCGGGGTGCCGAGATCGAGCGTTAACTGTCGCTGCACGGTGTGTCTGGACGGAATCGGTTCTAGTAAAGCGTGCTCTCGCGAGAACTGCGCTGAGATCTGCGGAGATCACTGAGCCGCGAGCGCCGCAGCACGTGGCCGAGGGCGAGCGCGATCCCGGTCCAGATTGCGGCCCGACGCGGGTACTGCGCGAAATACAGTGTGTTCTGCGGCAAAACTCGGTTTCCGGTGGTGGGGCGTCAAGCGAGGCGCGTTCCAAATCTCGCTCCACCCGCGGCGGCGGGGCGCCGTCAATCGGTTAAAATCGCATTTTACCGACCTTCTGGCGCTTCCCCATGAATCAACCGAAATCCGGCCCCGCTAATCAGCCCCAAGGCCTCTCTTACGCCGACGCGGGCGTGGACATGGTCGCGGGTGACGCGCTCGTCGACCGCATCAAGCCCTTTGCGAAGAAGACCCTGCGCGAAGGCGTGATGGGCGGCATCGGCGGTTTCGGCGCGCTCTTCGAAGTGCCGAAGAAGTACAAGGAGCCCGTGCTCGTCTCGGGCACCGACGGCGTGGGCACCAAGCTGCGCCTCGCATTTCATCTGAACAAACACGACACGGTCGGCCAGGATCTCGTCGCGATGAGCGTGAACGACATCCTCGTGCAGGGCGCCGAGCCGCTGTTCTTCCTCGACTACTTTGCCTGCGGCAAGCTGGATGTCGATACGGCGGCCACCGTCGTGAAGGGCATCGCGCAAGGCTGCGAGCTGTCGGGCTGCGCGCTGATCGGCGGTGAAACGGCCGAAATGCCGGGCATGTACCCCGACGGCGAATACGACCTGGCCGGTTTCGCGGTGGGCGCGGTCGAAAAGAGCAAGATCATCGACGGCAGCACGATCGTCCCGGGCGACGTGGTGCTCGGTCTCGCTTCGAGCGGCATCCACTCGAACGGCTTCTCGCTCGTGCGCAAGATCATCGAGCGCGCGCAGCCGGACCTCGCCGCCGACTTCGACGGCCGCTCGCTCGCCGACGCGCTGATGGCCCCCACGCGCATCTACGTGAAGCCGCTGCTCAAGCTGATGGAAACCATCACCGTGAAGGGCATGGCGCACATCACGGGCGGCGGCCTCGTCGAGAACATTCCGCGCGTGCTGCGCGAAGGCCTCACGGCCGAGCTGGATCACGCGGCATGGCCGCTGCCGCCGCTCTTCACGTGGCTGCAACAGCACGGCGGCGTGGCCGATGCGGAAATGCACCGCGTGTTCAACTGCGGCATCGGCATGGCCGTGATCGTGGCCGCGGATCAAGCCGATGCGGCGCTCGCGCTGCTGGCTGCTGCGGGCGAGCAAGTGTGGAAGATCGGCATGGTGCGCGAAAGCAAGGAAGGCGAAGCGCAGACCGTGGTGATCTAAGCTTCACGCGTTGCCGCGCAAAAAAATGCCCGCCATCGATGGCGGGCATTTTTCTTTTGGGCGTGACGCCCGGCGTTACAGCACCGTGCGCACGTGCCAAAGCTCGGGGAACAGCACGACGTCGAGCATCTTGCGCAGATACGGCGCGCCGTTCGTGCCGCCCGTGCCCTGCTTGAAGCCGATGATGCGCTCGACCGTCGTCACGTGGCGAAAGCGCCATTGACGGAACGCGTCTTCGAGATCGACGAGTTCTTCGGCCATCTCGTACAAATCCCAGTACTCCGAAGGATTGCGATACACCTCGAGCCATGCGGCCTCGACCGTGGCGTCGTGTTCGGTCGGCCGCGACCAGTCACGGTTCAGGCGCTCGGGTGCGATGGCAAAGCCGCGGCGCGCGAGCAGGCGAATCACTTCGTCGTAGAACGAGGGCGCTTCGAGCGTCGCTTTGACCTGCTCGAAAATCTCGCCCCGATGCTCGTGCGGCTTGAGCATCTGCGCGTTCTTGTTGCCGAGCAGGAATTCGATCTGCCGGTACTGGTACGACTGGAAGCCCGACGACGCGCCCAGGTACGGCCGCATGGCCGTGTACTCGGAGGGCGTGAGCGTCGAGAGGACGTTCCACGCCTGCACGAGCTGCTCCATGATGCGCGAGACGCGCGCAAGCTGCTTGAACGCGGGCGGCAGCGCGTCGCGATGCACGTTGGCGAGCGCCGCGCGCAGCTCGTAGAGCGCGAGCTTCATCCACAGCTCGCTCGTTTGATGCTGCACGATGAACAGCATCTCGTTGTGGTCGGGCGAGAGCGGGTGCTGCGCGTTGAGCACGGCGTCGAGCGCGAGGTAGTCGCCGTAGCTCATCGACTTCGAGAAGTCGAGCTGCGCGTCGTGCCAGCCTTCGCCTTGTTCGGCATTTACGGGCGCCGGCGGCGTGGCTGCGCCGTGTCCGAACGGGCAGCCGCCGCGTGCGGCTGCGGTGGTTGCACCCGCGGTTTCACCGGCGTCGGGCATGCCTGGGACTTGCATGTGATCGTTCATCTGCCGCTCCTCAGGTCACTGCGCCGCGTTCGGCGAATTCGGGCTTGCGCCAGGCCTCGGTCGCGAGCACGTCGCGCAGCGTTTCCACGGCGTCCCACACATCGACGTAACGCAGATACAGCGGCGTGAAGCCGAAGCGCAGCACGCGCGGTTCGCGATAGTCGCCGATCACGCCGCGCGCGATCAACGCCTGCATCACCTCGTAGCCGTGCGGATGCTCGAAGCTCACGTGCGAGCCGCGCTGCGCATGAGCGCGCGGCGTGACGAGCGTGAGGCCGTATTCCTTGCAGCGCGTCTCGACCAGTTCGATGAAGAGGTCCGTGAGCGCAAGCGACTTGCGGCGAATGGCCTGCATGTCGGTTTGCAGGAACACGTCGAGACCGCATTCGACGAGCGCCATCGAAATGATCGGCTGCGTGCCGCAGAGGTAGCGGGCGATGCCGTCGTCGGGGCGGTACACGGGGTTCATCTCGAACGGCGACTTATGCCCCCACCAGCCCGAAAGCGGCTGCGAGAACGCGCTCTGGTGGCGCTTGGGCACCCACACGAAGCCTGGCGAGCCGGGGCCGCCGTTCAGGTACTTGTAGGTGCAGCCCACGGCGTAGTCGGCGTTCGCGCCGTTCAGGTCGACGGGCACGGCGCCCGCCGAATGCGCGAGATCCCACAGAGCGAGCGCGCCTTGTGCGTGAATATGCTCGGTGAGCACGCGCATGTCGTGCATCTCGCCCGTGCGGTAGTTCACGTGCGTGATCATCGCCACCGCCACGTCTTCGCGGATGGCGGCGCGCAACTCGGAAGGATCATCGACGAGGCGCAGTTCATAGCCGCGGTCAAGCTGCTCGATGAGCCCTTGCGCGATGTACAGGTCGCTCGGAAAGTTCGAGCGCTCCGAGACGATCACGCGGCGCTTCGGGTCGCGCGCGTTCTGCACGCGCAGCGCGGCGGAAAGCGCCTTGAAGAGATTGATCGAGATGGTATCGGTGACGACGACTTCGTCTTCGGCCGCGCCGATCAGCTTGGCGAGCTTGTTGCCGAGGCGCTTGGGCATGGCGAACCAGCCCGCCGTGTTCCAGCTGCGGATGAGGCCTTCGCCCCATTCGCCGCCGATCACGGCCTGCGCGCGCGCGGCCGAGGCCGAGGGCGGCACGCCGAGCGAGTTGCCGTCGAGATAGATGGTGCCGGCCGCGAGCGTGAATTGCTCGCGCAGGGCGGCGAGCGGATCGGCGCGATCGGCTGCCAGGGCTTCGTTGCGGTCGTTCATGTCTGCGTTTCGTGATGTGGCGGGTTTAGCGGGGATTGGGTCGGCGGCGGCTCAAGGCAACGCGCGCAGCACGGCGCGCACGGGGCTTGCGTCGAGCGTCGCAAACTTCAGCGGCAGTGCGATCAGTTCGTAGTCGCCGGGCGTGACGTCGTCGAGCACGATGCCTTCGAGGATCGCCATGCCATGCGCGCGGATGCGGTGATGCGCGTCCATCGTCTTCGATTCCTGCGGGTCGAGCGAAGGCGTGTCGATGCCGATGAGACGCACGCCGTGCGCGGCCAGCAGATCGATCGTTTCCGGCGCGACGGCGCAAAACTTGCTGTCCCAGTGGTCCTGCGGCGCGCGCGCATAGGTGCGCAGCAGCACGCGCGGCGGGATGCCGGGCAGCGCGCCTTCCACGTGCTCGGGCAGCACGAGGGGCGCTGCGCCCACGCAATGAATCACGCGGCACGCGCCGATATATGTGTCGAGCGGCACTTCGCCGATCGGCGCGCCTTCGGCGTCGTAGTGCAGCGGGGCGTCGGTGTGCGCGCCGGTGTGCGGCGACAGCGTCACGCGCGCGACGTTGACCGGCGAGCCCGCCTCCATGCGCCATACGCGCTCGACGCTCACGGGCGTATCGCCAGGCCAGACGGGCGTTGCAGGGTGAATCTGCGGGGAAATGTCTTTGATCTGCGTCATGTCGGTGACGATGTCTCTCCTGATGCTTCGAATGATAGGCAACTCGTCGCGAAATGTGCTTGCGAAAAAAACGCCGCAAACTCCCGTTGTTGGCACATAATTTGTCTTAAGACGGGAATGGAGACCAAATATGAACGCAATCTCGCTTGATGCTACCGATTGCCGTATTCTCGCCGTGCTACAGAACGAGGGGCGGATCAGCAATCTCGACCTTGCGGAGCGCATTTCGCTCTCGCCATCGGCATGCCTGCGCCGTTTGCGGCTGCTCGAGGAGCAGGGCGTGGTGGAGCGTTACCGCGCGAGTCTGAACCGGGAGATTCTCGGCTTCGAGATGGAGGCTTTCGTGCAGGTGTCGATGCGCAACGACCAGGAGAGCTGGCACGAGCGTTTCGTCACGGCGCTGCGCGACTGGCCGGAGGTGGTGGGGGCGTATGTCGTGACGGGCGAGACGCACTATCTGCTGCGCGTGCTCGCGCACAACCTCAAGCACTACTCGGACTTCGTGCTTAACAAGCTGTACAAGGCGCCGGGTGTGATGGACATACGCTCGAACATCGTGCTCACGACGCTCAAGGTGGAAGTGGGCGTGCCGGTGGACCTGATCGCGCAGCGCGAGCCCAAGAGCGCGCCGGCGTAACTGGCAGGGCGCCAATAAGGCGCACTCGGCGCCTTATCGGATATCTCAGAGTGACTGGAGCCGGTGGAACGCACCGCCGTGGAACACGAGCGGCGAAGCGTCGGTGCCGTCCTCGCGCACGCCGCAGCGTTCCACTTCTCCGACGAAAATCACGTGGTCGCCTTCGTCGTAGCGGCTGCGGTTGTGGCACTCGAACCACGCGATCGCGCCGTCCAGCACGGGCATGCCGGTGTCGCTGGCCGCGTGCGAGACGCCCTCGAACCGGTCGCCCTTCACGGTCGCAAAGCGCTTGCACAGGTCGAGCTGCGACGCGGCAAGCACATTGATCACATAATGGCTGTTCGAGCGGAACACCGGCATGGAAGCCGAGCGCGTGGCGAGACTCCACAGCACGAGCGGCGGATTGAGCGAGACCGAGTTGAACGAGCTGGCCGTGATGCCAATGAGCGTGCCGTCGGGCGCGCGCGTCGTGATTACGGTCACGCCGGTGGCGAACTGGCCAAGCGCGCGGCGAAATGCGCCGTCGTCGAAGTTGGGCGGGCTGGCGCGGCGGGTCATCGGGGCAGGCCTTCACGGGCCGCGCGCGCGGCGGCGGGAGCAGAAATCGGGATCAACGTCATGTGGAAATTCGGCGAATTGTCACAATTTTAGCGGAAGCGGCGGATGGCGGGTCGCGCGGGGCACCGCGCGGTGGTGTCCGAGGTGAGGCCCGTAACCGCGTCCGCAATCACGATCAAAGGAGCGAACAGCATGAGTCAGACAGTCGAAACGGCCACCCTGGGCGGCGGATGCTTCTGGTGCCTGGAAGCGGTGTACCTGCGTGTGGAGGGCGTCAATGCCGTGGAGTCGGGCTACGCGGGCGGCCACGCGGCGAACCCGAGCTACGAGCAGGTCTGCGACGGCGAGACCGGTCACGCCGAGGTCGTGAAGGTGGACTTCGATTCCGCGAAGATCAGCTATCGTGAGATTCTCGACATCTTTTTCGCGATTCACGATCCCACGCAGCTGAACCGCCAGGGCAACGACGTGGGCACGCAATACCGCTCGGTGATCTTCACGCACTCCGAGGCGCAGCGCGAAACGGCCGAGCAGGCGATTCGCGAACTGGCCGCCGAGGGCGTGTACGACGGCAAGATCGTGACCCAGGTGCTGCCGCTCGACGGCAACTATTTCCCCGCCGAGGCGTACCACCAGAACTACTTCGCGCAACACCCGAACCAGGGCTATTGCTCGTTCGTGGTCGCGCCGAAGGTCGCGAAATTCCGCCAGAAGTTCGCGCACCGGCTCAAGCCGGAATAAGCGCGAGCTGGCGCGCGAGGTTTCGATACCGAGGTTTCGATGCCGCGCGCGTCAGTTTTCGTTTTGTTCTTCTTCCTGCACGCCGGGCGATGCGTCGTCCGGCGTCGCGTCGTGCGCGGCTTCCGGCGCCATTTCCCCGCGTAAGCGTTCCATCTCTTCCGCAATCGCCCGCGCGAGCTTCGCGCACGTGAGCGGTGCCGATCCTTCCGCCTTGTTGTTCGTCGTGATCAGCACGGGCTGGCCCGCCATCGCGTAGCGTGCAGCGAGTTCCGCGAGCGTAACGCGCGTGTGCGGGTCTTCGTCCACCAGCTTGTCGAACGGCTCGTAGCGCGCCTTCGCCTGTTCGTACTTGAAGCCGCTATGCAGGCTCCAGCGCACGATCAGCGGGCCGGCCGGCGCTTCGCCGTCCATCAGCGCGAGCGCTGCGGCCTGGCGCAGCGGGTCCGGCATGCGGGCGTGCAAGCCCACGCAGTAGCGCACACCCGCGGCGCGCAGCGTGCGCACGAAGCGCGGCGTGAGCAGGATCGCGTCGCGAATCTCGACGGCGTAGCAGGGACCGTCGCCGGCTGCGCAGGGCTCGGGTGGTTTGGGCAGGGGCGGCAGCGCGGCGAGGAAGGCGGTCAGCCGTTCGACGAACACCGCCGGGTCGGCCAGCAGCTGATCAGGCAGCGGCGGGAACTGGAATACGAGCGCGCCTGCCTTGCAGCCAAGCCCTGCGAGGCACGGCTCGACGAATTCGCGCACAGCCAGCTCCGCATTGAGAAAGCACGGGTTCGCCGAGACGGGCTCGCCACGTTCGCCGCGCACACTGGCGTCGGTGACGAGCGCCGGCGCCTTGACGATGAAGCGGAAGTGGTCCGGCACCTGCTGTGCGTAGCGCAGGTAATCGGTGACGGTGAGCGGCGCGTAAAACGAGCGGTCGATGCTGACCGAGCGCAGCAGCGGATGCGCGCCGTAGGCCGAGAGGCCGTCGCGGGCGAGCTTGGACTGGCTGTAGTCCTCGCCGTAGACAATGCCGCGCCAGCCGGGAAACGACCACGACGAGGTGCCGAGCCGCACGCTCGCAGGCAGCGCGGCGGCGACGTCGAGCGTGTCTTGCGTGGCCACGGCGGGCAGCACGCCGCGGCCGCGGCGCTTGGGGGCGTCGCTGCTGGGCGCAGGCTTCTTCGGTGATTTAGGGCGCGGCTCGCCTTCATCGCGCGCTTCGACTGCGGCGTCGTCGTCGTGCGTGGCGCGGGCGGGGCGCTGGCTCGCGGATTTCGCGGCGGGCTTTGGCGCAGGCACCGGCGCCGAAAAGCCGAACAAGTCGGGTTGCGGCTCGGCGCGGGCTTCGGCTTTCGGCGTGTTGTGGCGTGCGACCGGGCGCGCAGCCGGGCGTGCGGCGTCGAGTCCGGGTTCGTTGGCCGACCCAATCTTCATGTCGCCAAACAGGTCGTGGCCGTCGTCGCGATCGTTCATGCAGTGGCGTCTTGATGGCGGTCGTGGGGCGAAGCCGCCTGAGTCGGGCGCAACTGCGGGGACAGTCGATGCGCCGGCGGCGCGGCGAACCGCGCCGCCGCCCGCGTCAGAGCGGCTTCTCGTACATATACCGGCGCGACCACGGCAGCGTTGTCGCGCTGCGGCCGGCCTTGCGGCAGACGATCTGGAAGATCGACACGTCGTCGTGCTCGAACGCGTACGCGCAACCCGCCAGATAAACGCGCCAGATGCGGAACTTCTCGTCGTCGACGAGCCGTTTCGCTTCCTCGGCGCGCGCCTCGAAATTCTCCGCCCACAAATCGAGCGTGTGCGCATAGTGACGGCGCAGGCTCTCCACGTCAACCGCTTCGAGGCCGCCGCGCTGCGCCGCTTCGAGCGCGAGGCCGATGTGCGGCAGCTCGCCGTCGGGGAATACGTAGCGGTCGATGAACTCGCCGCCGCCGAGCGCCGTTTCGCCCGAGTCGGCGTCCGACGAAGTAATGCCGTGATTCATGGCGACGCCGTCGTCGGCGAGCAGGTCGTGGACCTTGCGGAAATAGCCCGGCAGATTCTTGCGCCCGACGTGCTCGAACATCCCCACGCTCGTGATGCGGTCGAACTGGCCCTGCACGTCGCGATAGTCCTGCAGCCGGATCTCGATGCGCTTTTCCAGACCCGCGGCCTTCACGCGCGCGGTGGCGAGATCGAACTGGTTCTGCGAGAGCGTTACGCCCACGCAGCGCGCGCCGAACTTCTGCGCCGCGCGCAGCACGAGCGCGCCCCATCCGCAGCCGATATCGAGCAGTGTCTGACCTTCCTGTACCTGGATCTTCGTGAGGATGTGGTCGATTTTCTTGAGCTGGGCGGTCGCGAGGTCTTCATCGCCGTTCTCGAAGTAGGCGCACGAATAGACCATGTTCTCGTCGAGCCAGAGCTTGTAGAACTCGTTCGAGACGTCGTAGTGGTACTGGATGGCCTGTTTGTCCGTGGACTTCGAATGCGTGAAATAGCGGCGCACGCGCGCGAGCTTGCCGGCGCTCGTGACGGTGTTGCGCGCGAGCGAGTAGCTGATGTTGATGATGTCGGCGAGCTTGCCTTCGATGTCGATCTTGCCCTTCACGTAGGCCTCGCCGAGATTGTCGAGGCTCGGCGTGAGCAGCAGCGGCAGCGCCGACGCGCTATTGACCTTGAGTGTGACCCGAGGCGCGGTGAAGTGCCCGAAGTCGTATTGCTGCCCGCTCCAGAGCACGAGGCGGGCGGGCAGGTCGGCCTTGCTGCGCACTTCTTCTGCCCAGTGTGCGAGTTTTTTCTCCCAGAACATGCGTTTCTCTCCCTGTCAGATGAACGATTGAGGCCCAATGACAAAAGCGAATTGCGATGCTTGATGTATGGCGGCAGCGAGGGACTGAACGGCGCGAAGCTAAAGCGGTGAGACGAAAACAAGGTGGGCGCGGCGCGAGTGCAGCACGCCGCGCACATGAGATCAGGGGGCGAGGCGCTCGATCGTCCACGGAGCACTCGCGCGCTCACGCGTGTAGCGGATACGGTCGTGCAGCCGCGACGGCCGGCCCTGCCAGAACTCGATCGCTTCCGGCACGAGCCGGTAGCCGCCCCAATGCGGCGGGCGCGGCGGCGCGTCGCCGTACTGCGCGACGATTTCGCGCTCGCGTGCTTCGAGCGTCTCGCGGTTCGCGATCACCGCGCTCTGCTCCGAGGCCCACGCGCCAATGCGCGAGCCAAGCGGGCGCGAGTTGAAGTAGGCGTCGCTTTCCTCGGCGCTCGTGAGTTCGACCTTGCCCTCGATGCGCACCTGGCGCTCCAGCTCGATCCAGTGAAAGAGCAGCGCCGCATGTGGATTCGCGCTCAGTTCGTGGCCCTTGCGGCTCTCGTAGTTCGTGAAGAACACGAAGCCGCGCTCGTCCACGCCCTTGATGAGCAGGATGCGGGCGGCCGGGCGGCCTTGCGCGTCGACGGTGGCGACCGTCATGGCGTTGGGCTCGGGCAGCTTCGCGTCGAGCGCCTGGGCGAACCAGGTCTGGAACTGGCGGATCGGATCGGGATCGACGTCGGCGGCGTCGAGCGAGCCAAGCGAGTAGGTCTTGCGGAGATCGGCGAGGGATGTCATTTTTTATGCAAACGCTTCAAAGCGGACGAGTCTATCGAACAGGTGGGCAAGCAAGGGGCACACGGCCTCGTTTGGCGCGATCAGGCAAAATACGGGTCTTGCGAGGACCGCGACAGCAGCGTGTGACCGGTCCGAGGTCCGCTTACGATTGCCTACCGTCATGTCCAGTACCCCGATTTCCCCTGCCGCCGGCTCCGTCGATCTTACCGCGAGCCCTGCCGACGATGTTGCAGACCGCGCCCGCCGATTCGGCGGAATCGCGCGGCTTTATGGCGCACCCGCGCTCGACGCGTTCGAGCGCGCCCACGTTGCCGTGATCGGCATTGGCGGCGTAGGCTCGTGGGCCGCCGAGGCGCTCGCGCGCAGCGCGATCGGCAAGCTCACGCTGATCGACCTCGACAACGTGGCCGAGAGCAACACCAACCGCCAGATCCACGCGCTCGACGGCAACTACGGCAAGCCGAAGGTCGAGGCCATGGCCGAGCGCATCAAGCTCATCGACCCGGCCTGCGACGTGCGTCTCGTCGAGGATTTCGTCGAGCCGTCGAACTTCGCCGAGCTGCTGGGCGGCGGCTTCGACTACGTGATCGACGCCATCGACAGCGTGCGCACCAAGACCGCGCTGATCGCCTGGTGCGTCGAACACCGCGTGCCGCTCATCACGGTGGGCGGCGCGGGCGGGCAGCTCGACCCCACGCGTATTCGCATCGACGATCTCGCGCTCACGATCCAGGACCCGCTGCTCTCCAAGGTGCGCGGCCAGTTGCGCAAGCAGCACGGTTTCCCGCGCGGTCCGAAGGCGAAGTTCAAGGTGAGCGCCGTGTATTCGGACGAACCGCTCATCTATCCCGAGGCGGCCGTGTGCGACGTCGACGCCGAGGCCGAGCACGTCACTACGTCGCCGGGGCATCACGGTCCGGTGGGGCTGAACTGCGCGGGCTTCGGCTCGAGCGTGTGCGTGACGGCGAGCTTTGGCTTTGCAGCGGCTTCGTACGTGCTGCGAACGTTGGCCCATCGCGCGATGAAGGGCTGATACGCGCCGCCTGAGCCGGTGCAATGCGGCGACGAAAAAAAACGCACGGCCCATAGAAGGCCGTGCGTTTTGCTTTTCAGGCGCTGCGTCGTGCGCCCTGCGCGAGATCAGTTCAGCGTTGCGCTCAACTTGCGCCGCCACTCGCTCACGAGCTGCGGCTGATGCGCCGCGAGATCGAACACGGAAAGCATGGTCTTGCGGCCCGCGTCGTCGCGGAACGCGCGGTCGCGCTTCACGATCTCCAGCAGATGCTCGAGCGCGCCCGCGTACTTGCGCCGCGCGATCAGCGCATTCGCCAGATCGAAGCGCGCTTCGAGGTCGGCGGGGTTGGCGGCCACCTGGGCTTCGAGCGCGTCGGTGGGCGGCAGGTCGGCGGCGGCGTCGAGCGCGTCGAGGCGCGTCTTGAGCGCGTTGAAGCGCGCGTCGATGCCCTGCGTGGTCTTGGGCGAAAGCAGCTCGACTTCCTTTTGCGCTTCGTCGGCGCGGTTGTCGGCGAGCAGCATCTCGATCAGGTCCATGCGCACTTCGTCGTTGCCCGGATCGAACGCGAGCGCGGCCTGCAGCGCTTCATAGGCTTCGTCGCGGCGGCCTTCGGCCAGTGCTTCCTGCGCGGCGCGGCGCGCGGCGTCGGCGCCGTCGGGGATCAGGCCGTCGAGGAACTGGCGCAGCTGGCCTTCGGGCAGCACGCCCACGAACTGATCGACCGCCTGGCGGTCGGCGAACGCCACAACGTGCGGAATGCTGCGCACGCCGAAATGCGCGGCCAGCTCCTGGTTTTCGTCGACGTTCACCTTCACGAGCTTCCATTTGCCCGCGTAGTCGGCCTCGAGCTTTTCGAGCATCGGGCCGAGGCTCTTGCAAGGGCCGCACCAGGGCGCCCAGAAGTCGACCAGCACCGGCGCGAGCGCCGACGCTTCGATCACGTCTTTTTCGAAAGTGGCGAGAGTGGTGTCCATTGCATCCTCGTTGAGAAATCCGTTATGCCGCTAGTTGGGGACGAAACGTGCAGGTTTCAATCGTCCTCCGAACGCGGCGAGCCGTATTGAGCCTTAGCGGAGCCTCAGCGCGGCTTCTTTTCCGGCAGCGGAATCCATTCCGTTTCGCCGGGAACATGCCCCATTTCCTGGCGCGTCCATGCTTCTTTCGCGGCTTCGATCTTCTCGCGCGAGCTTGCGACGAAGTTCCATTCGATGAAGCGCTCGCCTTCGAGCTTTTCCCCGCCGAGCAGCATCACGCGGGCGCCATTCGTGCTCGAGAGCGTGACGGTTTCGCCCGGCACGAGTACGGCCATGCTGTGCTGTTCGAGCGGCGTGCCGTCGATCGCGAGATCGCCTTCCACGAGATAGACGCCGCGCTCTTCGTGCTCCGCGTCGAGCGCGATTGCGCTGCCCGGCGCGAAATCTGCGGCGACGTAAAGCGTGCCGGAGAAAGTCTCGACCGGCGCGGTCGCGCCGAACGCCGTGCCGGCGATCACGCGCATCGTCACGCCATTGCGCTCGATTTCGGGCAGCGTGGCGGCGGCGTGATGGAAGAACGATGGCTCGGTGTCTTCGTGATCGAGCGGCAGCGCCACCCAGGTCTGGATGCCGTGCATGGTGAGGCCGGTGGCGCGGTCCTCGTCGGGCGTGCGCTCGGAGTGGACGATGCCGCGCCCGGCCGTCATCCAGTTCACGTCGCCGGGCACGATCTTCTGGCTCGAACCGATGCTGTCGCGATGCATGAGCGCGCCGTCGAACAGGTAGGTGACCGTGGCGAGGCCGATATGCGGATGCGGGCGCACATCGACGCCCGAGCCCGGAGCGAGCGTGGCGGGGCCCATGTGGTCGAAGAAGATGAACGGGCCGACGAGGCGTGCGGCGAGCGCGGGCAGCACGCGCCGCACATAGAGATTGCCGATGTCGCGTTGATGAGGCTTGAGAACCGCTTTGATCGATGAGGACATGATGCTTCCTGGATGAGTCGTACGGTGCCCGTGTTGGGCCAGCGAGTGGGCGAAATCGGCGCGCGGGACAGGCCGCGCGCGAGGCTGGCGCTCATTCTAACGCCGGTGTTCCCGGCGTGCGGCTAACGCATGGGCGTGGCGCTGGCGGCACGGCGCGAGGGGGCGCGAGGCGGTAAGATCGCCGCTTCGAACAAAAGGTATGACGCAAAACAGGAGAAAGGGGATGTCGCCGAAGGACTTGTTGCTCGCGCTGGTGGTGGTGCTTGCGTGGGGCGTGAATTTCGTCGTGATCAAGGTGGGGCTGCACGGCGTGCCGCCGCTCCTGCTCGGCGCGCTGCGCTTCATGCTGGCGGCTTTTCCCGCCGTGCTGTTCGTGAAGCGCCCGCAAATGCCGCTGCGCTGGCTGCTGGCCTACGGCGCGACCATCTCGCTCGGTCAGTTCGCGTTTCTTTTCACCGCCATGTACGTGGGCATGCCCGCGGGCCTCGCTTCGGTCGTGCTGCAGGCGCAGGCGTTCTTCACGCTCGGCTTTGCGGCGGTCTTTCTGCGTGAGCGCTTTCACGCGCAGAACGTGGTCGGCTTGTTGATCGCCGCGGGCGGCCTCGCGCTGATCGGCGTGCAGTCGATGGCGGGCGGGGCGCAAGGCATGACCATCGCCGGTTTCGTGCTCACGCTGTGCGCGGCCTGCATGTGGGCGTTCGGCAATATCGTCACGAAGAAGGTGGGCAAGGTGGATCTCGTCGGCCTCGTGGTGTGGGCGAGCCTCGTGCCGCCGCTGCCGTTTCTCGCGCTCTCTTACTGGATGGAAGGTCCGCAGCGCATCGTGGCCGCGCTCTCGGGCATCGGCATGACTTCGGTGGGCGCGATCGTCTATCTCGCGTTCGTCGCGACGCTCATCGGCTATAGCCTCTGGAGCCGTCTGCTTTCGAAATACCCGGCAAGCCAGGTGGCGCCGTTTTCGCTGCTCGTGCCGATCGTCGGGCTCGCCTCGGCGTCGCTGCTGCTCGGCGAGCAGTTGACCACGGCCGAGATCGCCGGCGCCGTGCTCGTGATGGGTGGGCTCGCTGTGAACGTGTTCGGAGGCTGGGTCAAGCAGCGCATCGGGGCCGTGCGCTCGTAGTCTTCCCGCTGCAAATGAAAACGCCGCGCGAGCCCGAAGGCGTGCGCGGCGCTTGCCAGGATGCGCAGGAGGCCCGGCTTGCTGGCCTGAGCCTCAGGTCATACGGCTTTTCGCAAGCGGCGGATTGGCCGCGAAATAGCGCTTGATGCCCTTGAGAATCGCGTTCGCCATCTTGTCGCGATAGGCGTCGTCGTTGAGCCTCGACTCTTCTTCCGGATTGCTGATGAAGGCCGTCTCCACGAGGATCGACGGAATGTCGGGCGCCTTGAGCACCGCGAAGCCCGCCTGCTCGACCGAGCCCTTGTGCAGCTTGTTGATCTCGCCGACCTCGTCGAGCACGAAGCCGCCGTAACGCAGCGAGTCGCGGATCTGCGCCGTCGTCGACATGTCGAAGAGCGCGCGGTTCACGGCGGCGTCGGCTGTTTGCACGCTGATGCCGCCGATCTGGTCCGACGAGTTCTCCTTGTTCGCCATCCAGCGCGCCGCGGCGCTCGTCGCGCCGTGCTCCGAGAGCGCGAACACCGATGAGCCGCGCGCCGCAGGCGTCGTGAATGCGTCGGCATGAATCGAGACGAAAAGGTCCGCGCCCACGCGGCGCGCCTTCTGCACGCGCACGTTCAGCGGCACGAAGAAGTCGGCGTCGCGCGTCATCATCGCGCGCATGTTGGGCTGGGCGTCGATCTTCGCGCGCAGCTTCTTCGCGATGTCGAGCGCCACGTGCTTTTCGTAGGTGCCCGCGCTGCCAATCGCGCCGGGGTCTTCGCCGCCGTGGCCCGGATCGATCGCGACGGTCAACAGGCGCGTGGTGCCGCCCTTGGTGGACTTCGGCGCGGTGAAGCCGTAGTTGTCGTCGGCGCTGGCGCTGTCGTCGTTGTTGTTGCGCTGGGCGACAACGGGCGGCTTCGGCACGGCAGGCTTGCCTGCACGCGGTACAACGGTGGCAGGCGGGACCGGCGGCGCGGGACGCGGCGCGCCCGGCGAGGCGCCCGAGTCGTTCTGCGCGTAGCGCTCGAAAAACGCGTCGCTGTTGTCGCGCGCGGGCGGTGCGCTGATTCCCGCATTGGGACCCGCGAGTGTGGAGGGCGGCGCGCTGTCCTTCATCGCCTGGTGCGCGTCGAGCTGCTGCTGCTTGCGCTCGGTCTGGGCCAGCAGGTCCATGAGCGGGTCGGGCGCGACCGCCGGATAGAGGTCGAACACGAGCCGGTACTTGTACGAGCCCACCGGCTGCAGCGCGAACACCTGCGGCTTCACCGACCCCTTGAGGTCGAACACCATGCGCACGACGTGCGGCTGGTACTGGCCCACGCGCACGGCCTGGATCTGCGGATCGTTCGGCGTGATCTTGGAGACGAGGTTCTTGAGCGCGTCGTCGAGATCGAGCCCGGTGAGGTCGACGACGAGACGATCGGGGCCTTGCAGCAATTGCTGTGTGTTCTGCAGCGGCTGGTCCGATTCGATCGTGACGCGCGTGTAGTCGCGCGCGGGCCACACACGCACGCCAACGACCGAAGTCGCCCACGCAAGACGCGGCACGGCAAGGCCGAGCACGAGCGTGGAGGCGCCCGCTTTCAGAATCTGCCGGCGTCGCCAGTTGTGCGTGGCGGTGGCGGCCGATTCGATCGAGCGGAACGGTTTGATTAACATCTTTCTAGACATGCCTTTCCTGATGCGCTGTATGCGTACGCGGTGAGCACGCGGCCTTCGCCGCTTGCATCGGGCTCGAGCGAAAACACGAGATCGGGTACGCCAAGCAGGCCGCCCGCGCGTTGCGGCCATTCGACGAGACACACCGCACCTTGCGCGAAATATTCGCGAAAGCCCGAGTCGGCCCATTCGGCCGGATCGCTGAAACGGTACAGATCGAAGTGATAGAGCTGGAGTTCCCCATTCGGCGTGGCGACCGCGTACGGTTCGACGAGCGTGTAGGTGGGGCTGCGCACACGGCCCGTGTGGCCGAGCGCGCGCAACGTGGCGCGCACGAGCGAGGTCTTGCCCGCGCCGAGGTCGCCGTGCAGCTGCACGTGCAGGCCGTGAAAGGGCGGTGCGTTGGGATCTTGCGCGCCGCTTTGCACATCGCTTTGTGCAGCATTTGCGCGCAACGAATCGAGCGCATGCGCAAAGCGTGCGCCAAAGGCGTCGGTGGCGTCGGCATCGGCGAGATCGAAACGGCGCTCGAGGAGAACGTCGGCGGAGGGATCAAGCGAAAACGGCGCGTGGTCGTGACCGGGCGTGTCGGGCATTCTCGTAAAATGACGTAATGAACCCCACGCATTCCCCTTCCAACTCCGCGCAGGATGCGCGCGCGTCTTCGGAGGCGCTCGACCCAACGTCCGCTCAGGCATGTGCTCAGGCACAGGCGGCGCGAGATTTGTCTGCGCCGGCCGGCGAGCCGGCCACGCTGCTCGATGAGGCGGCGCTCGCCGCGCTCGCGGCGCGCATCCGGACGTGGGGGCGCGAGCTGGGGTTCGGTGCGATCGGTATCAGTGACACCGACCTTTCCCATGCCGAGGCGGGCCTCGCCGCGTGGCTCGAAGCAGGCTGCCACGGCGAGATGGATTATATGGCCAAACATGGGATGAAACGCGCGCGGCCAGCCGACCTTGTGGCCGGCACGCGACGCGTGATCACCGCACGCATGGCCTATTTGCCCCTCGATACGCTCGCGCCGAATGCGGCGGGAAAGACGCGCGAAAGTGCTCCGCAAGGCAGCTCGCATCGCAGCGAGGACGCTGGCGCCCAAGTTGGCACGAACGTTGCCCACGAGAGCATTCACGCCGACTGGCGCCTGCGCGAGCACGCGCGGCTCGCCGACCCGCATGCCGCCGTCGTGTCGATCTACGCACGCGGGCGCGACTATCACAAGGTGTTGCGCGCGCGGCTGCAGCAGCTTGCCGAACGCATCGAGGCCGAGATCGGCCCGTTCGGTTTTCGCGTGTTTACCGACTCCGCGCCCGTGCTCGAAGTCGAACTCGCGCAGAAGGCCGGCGTGGGCTGGCGCGGCAAGCACACGCTGCTCCTGCAGCGCGACGCGGGCTCGCTCTTCTTTCTCGGCGAGATCTACGTGGACGTGCCGCTGCCCACCGACGCCGATGCACACGAACACGGCGCGGCCAGCGTCGCACCCGAAACGCCGGGCGCGCATTGCGGCAGTTGCACGCGCTGCATCGACGCGTGCCCGACGGGTGCGATCACCGGGCCGTATCGTGTGGATGCGCGCCGCTGCATCTCCTATCTGACGATCGAATTGAAGGGCAGCATTCCCCTGGAACTGCGCGAGCTGATCGGCAATCGTGTGTATGGCTGCGACGACTGCCAGCTCGTGTGCCCATGGAACAAGTTCGCGCAGGCCGCGCCCGTCGCGGATTTCGACGTGCGTCATGGGCTCGATCGAGCGAGTCTCGTCGATCTGTTCGCATGGAGCGCGGCGCAGTTCGACGAACGCATGCAGGGCAGCGCGATACGGCGCATCGGCTATGAAAGCTGGTCGCGCAATCTCGCGGTGGCGATGGGCAATGCGCTGCGCGCGCCGCAGCATGAAGGCGCGGATAGCGAGCGCGACGCCGCGCGCGCCGCGATCGTGAAGGCGCTGCGCGAGCGCGAGCACGACGAGTCGGCAATCGTGCGCGAGCATGTGCTTTGGGCGCTGGAGGCAGCGTGATGGGAGCGGAAACGGCAGAGGCTGACATGGACATGACATTGAACGACGGCGCACTGGAAATCGCGCGCCCATCGCGGCACCATGGCGTGCAACGCTCGCGCACGGCTTTGCAGGGGATCCGAGTCAGCGCTGAAGCGCTAACTCCGAATCGACAGGAGACGACGATGTTCAACGCAGTGATCGACGCGCCATTCGGCAAGGTCGGCATCCGAACCGTCGGGCCGGCGCTGCGCGAGATCGTCTATCTGCCGGGTCACACGGCAAGCGTCGAGCCCGATTGCGAACTCGCCGCGCGCGCGGCCGAACAGATCGCGCAGTATTTCGAAAACGCCGACGCCGGCTTCGACCTCCCGCTCGCCCCGCTTGGCACCGAATTCCAGCGGCGGGTGTGGGATGGCATCTGCGCAATCGAGGCAGGCGAAGTCCTCACCTACGGCGAACTCGCGAAGCGCATTGGCGGCCTCAGCCCGCGCGCGGTGGGTCAGGCGTGCGGCGACAATCCGTTTCCGCTCGTGATTCCGTGTCATCGCGTGGTGTCGGCGAGCGGTCTCGGCGGTTTCGCGCATCACGGCGGCGAAGGCTTCTTTCGCGACGTGAAGCGCTGGCTGCTCGCTCACGAATGCACGTCGAACCGATTTCAACTGCGCTAAAACGATGACGATGACGACGAATCCGCCGCCGCTTGCCGTAAGCGATGCCGCCGACGAAGCGGAACACGCGCTCGACCCCGCCGCGGCCGAAGCGCTTGCCAGGAGCCTCACGGCCATCGACACGTTTTGCGACGCCATGTGGCTCGAACACGGCCTCTCGCGCAACACGCTCGACGCCTACCGGCGCGATTTGCGCCTCTTCGCACAGTGGCTCGCGCGCGAGCGCTCCAACGCGCTCGACACGACCCACGAAGACGATTTGCTCGCCTACAGCGCGCGCCGCAAGGACGATAAATCGACTTCGGCGAACCGGCGCCTTTCGGTGTTTCGCCGCTACTACGGCTGGGCGCTGCGCGAGCAGCGCGTGCACTCGGACCCGACCGTGCGCATCCGCTCGGCGAAGCAGGCGCCGCGCTTTCCGTCCACGTTGAGCGAGGCGCAGGTCGAAGCGCTGCTCGGCGCCCCCGACGTCGAGACGCCGCTTGGCCTGCGCGATCGCACGATGCTCGAGCTGATGTACGCGAGCGGCCTGCGCGTGACCGAACTCGTCACGCTCAAGACCGTCGAGGTGGGCATGAACGAAGGCGTGGTGCGCGTGCTCGGCAAGGGCTCCAAGGAGCGGCTCATTCCGTTCGGCGAAGAGGCGCACGCGTGGATCGAGCGCTACCTGCGCGAGGCGCGGCCGGTGCTGCTCGGCGCGCGCACGACCGACGCGCTCTTCGTGACCGCGCGCGCCGAAGGCATGACGCGCCAGCAGTTCTGGCACATCATCAAGCGCCACGCGGCGGCGGCGGGCGTGCATGCGCCGCTCTCGCCGCACACGATGCGCCACGCGTTCGCCACGCACCTGCTCAATCACGGCGCGGACTTGCGGGTCGTGCAGCTTCTGCTCGGCCACAGCGACATTTCCACTACGCAAATTTATACGCACGTGGCGCGCGAGCGGCTGCGTCTCTTGCACGCGAAGCATCATCCGCGCGGGTGAAACTGGCAAACGCAGTAGCGCGGCCAGCGCGAGTCCACCGATTACAATGCGCCGATGAGCAAAACGAAACATGTGTCCGAAACGCCTGCCACGCAGATGCTGCGCCGCGCGGGCGTCGCGTTCGGCGAGCATCCCTACGAGTATGTTGAGCATGGCGGCACGGAAGAGTCCGCGCGCCAGCTCGGCGTGGACGAGCATCGCGTCGTCAAGACGCTCGTGATGGAGGACGAGCACGCGAAGCCGCTCATCGTCCTCATGCACGGCGACCGCAAGGTGTCGACGAAGAATCTCGCGCGGCAGATTGGCGCGAAGCGTATCGAGCCGTGCAAGCCCGAAGTCGCGAACCGTCATTCGGGCTATCTGGTGGGCGGTACCTCGCCCTTCGGCACGAAGAAAGCCATGCCCGTGTACGTCGAATCGACCATACTCGAACTCGACGAGATCTGGCTCAACGGCGGCCGGCGCGGTTATCTCGTGAGCCTCGCTCCCGCGGTGCTCACGACGCTCCTGAACGCGAAGCCGGTGCAGTGCGCAAGCGTCGACTAACGCGCGGCGTTCGCTTACCGTCTTCCCGCCGGTTCCCGTTGCTTCCCTGATTTACCCTGGTTTGGGCGCGGTTGTTCCGTTTGCGCGGGCAGGGCGTGCCCGCGCTTCGGTAGAATGAGCGCCGTCGCGCGTTGCCGGGCGGTGACGATCATCACTTCGGCCCGGCGCGCATCGTTCCACTTCCTCCGGGTTTCGTGCATGTACAACCTGTTCGTCGCCGTTCTTGCCTATCTGATCGGCTCGGTTTCGTTTGCCGTGATCGTGAGCGCCTTCATGGGCCTCGACGATCCCCGCTCCTACGGCTCCGGCAATCCCGGCGCGACCAACGTGCTGCGCAGCGGCAACAAGAAGGCCGCGATCCTCACGCTGATCGGCGACGCGTTCAAGGGCTGGCTGGCCGTCTGGCTCGTCGTACGCTTCGGCCCGGGCTACGGTCTCGGCGACACAGCCGTCGCGCTCGCCGCGATCGCCGTGTTCCTCGGCCACCTGTACCCGGTGTTCTTCCGCTTCAAGGGCGGCAAGGGCGTCGCCACCGCGGCCGGCGTGCTGCTCGCCGTGAATCCGATCCTCGGCGTCGCCACGCTCGCCACCTGGCTCATCGTCGCGTTCTTCACGCGCTATTCGTCGCTCGCGGCGTTGGCGGCCGCCGTGTTCGCGCCGCTTTACTACGTGTTCATGTTCGGCCCGCGCATTGTCGCGCTCGCCATCCTCGCCATGAGCGTGCTGCTGTTCTGGCGGCATCGCGCGAACATCTCCAAGCTCATCGCGGGCAAGGAGAGCCGCATCGGCGAGAAGAAGGCTGCCGGCGCCGGCAAGTAGTCGGCTACTATCTATTTGTCTGATAATTTCGCTTATCCTCCGCCAACTTCTGACAAATAGGCGATTCAAGGCGCATCTTCCACCGTTGCGCCCTCAAGAATGCCGTGTGGTTTGCCGTAATCCCCGATAGGTCCAGATCAGGTATGACGGCTTTCCCCTTTCTTCCCCACACGGCATTCCCTCCCGATGTTTTCCACTATTCGCGCGCGCATCGTCGCGCTATGCGTTGTAATCGTCGTGTCCGCGCTTGCCGCGAATACGGCGCTCAACTATTTCGTCGCTAACTCGCACAACCGGGATTCGATCGACAGCACGCTCACGGCGCTCGAGGAGAGCCACGCGCAAGGCGTTGCCGACTGGGTCGCGACGCACGTGCGGATGATCGACTCGCTGCAGGACGCCGTGCTCGCGCCGGACCCCGTGCCGGCGCTCAAGCAGATCGCGGCGGCGGGCGGCTTCACCAATGTCTACGTGGGCTACGCCGACCGCACGGCGAAATTTTCCGACGCGACCGGCATCCCGCCCGACTATGACCCGACCGGGCGCCCCTGGTACAAGCAGGCCGTCGCGGCGGGCAAGGCCGTGGTCACGCCGCCTTACGTGGATGTGGGCACGGGCAAGCTCGTGGTGGCGTTCGCCGAGCCCGTGATTCGCGACGGCGCGGTGAAGGGCGTGATTTCCGGCGACGTGGCGATGGACAGCGTGATCGACAACGTCCGCTCGATTCACCCCACGCCGGCGAGCTTCGGCATGCTGGTCGACGCGAGCGGCGCGATCGTTGCGCACCCCGACCCGAAGCTCACGCTCAAGCCCGTCTCGGAACTCGCGCCTGATCTGGCAGGCGATCGCCTGAACGCGTTGTTCACGGCCACCGCGCCGTTGAAGGTGGACGTGAACGGCGACATCAAGCTGATGCGCGCGCGAACGATTCCGGGCACCGACTGGCGCGTGATCGTCGCCTTCGACCGCGCCGATGCGACGGCGGCCATGCGCTCGCTTCTCACGGCCTCGCTCATCGCGCTCGTCGTCGTTGCGCTGGCCGCTGCGGCGATCGTGGCGGCGGCGACAGCGGTGTCGTTCCAGCGCCTCTCGCGCGTGCGCGACGCGATGGACGCGATCAGCGCTGGCGAAGGCGATCTCACGAAGCGCCTGCCCGCCGCGGGCAACGACGAAGTGGCGCAGATCGCGCGTTCGTTCAACGCGTTCATGGACAAGCTGCGCGACGTGATGCGCCACATCCGCGACGCGAGCGAATCGGTGCGTACGGCGAGCGACGAGATCGCGGCGGGCAACGTCGACCTTTCGGGCCGCACCGAGTCGGCAGCGGCGAGTCTCGAAGAGACGGCGGCGTCGATGGAGGAAATCACGGCGACGGTCGCGCAGTCGGCGAACGCGGCGCAACAGGCCGACGTGACGGCGGCCACCGCTTCGCAGGCAGCTTCGCGCGGCGGCTCGGTGATCGGCGACGTGGTGCACACGATGGGCGACATCGAGAAGGCGTCCGTGAAGATCGCTGACATCATCGGCGTGATCGACGGCATTGCGTTTCAGACCAACATTCTCGCGCTGAATGCGGCGGTCGAAGCGGCGCGGGCGGGTGAGGAAGGCCGCGGTTTCGCCGTGGTGGCGGGCGAGGTGCGCAGCCTCGCGCAGCGCAGCGCGCAGGCGGCGCGCGAGATCAAGGGGCTGATCGAATCGACCGTAACCAGCGTGACTTCGGGCTCGCAGCTCGTGCGCCGCGCCGGCTCGACGATGGATGAGATCGTGGCGAATGTCTCGAACGTGACGACGATCATCTCCGAAGTCACCAACGCAACCGGCGAGCAGACGCGCGGCATCCAGGAAGTGAACCGCGCGGTGAGCCAGCTGGACGAGATGGTTCAGCAGAACGCGGCGCTCGTCGAACAGTCGACGGCTGCCGCGGCCGCGCTGCGCAGCCAGGCGGCCAGTCTCGCGGATGCGGTCGGCCAGTTCCGGCTCGACTGAGGCGCGCGAGCGCAATGCGGTGAGAGAACGGCGCTGCGGCGCCGTTTTCGCATGTTCAGCCCGCCAGTCGCCTGTCTTCGGCCGCTCAGAAACGGCCTATCCCTAACGGATGACTTTTCCACAAACGCCACGTTGATAAGCTGGGTTCACGCAAACGCCAAAGTTTGTCGTGAGGCAAAGACCGTGCGCGCGCACCTCAAATCGAGGTTTTGGAAACCCAACGTTAGGTTATTATCCGACCCATGCCCACTGTTCATCGCGTAGCGGGATATCGCGTGGCGATCTTTTCGCATGACCATCGGCCCGCCCATGTTCATGTCGCCAGTCCGCAAGGATCGTGTGTGTTCAAGCTGAATTGCCCTGAAGGTCCGCTCGAATTGCGCGAGCTTTACGAACTCGCGGAGCAGCAGGTTGCGCGCCTCACACGCGCGCTCGAGCCGGAAATCAACATGTTGTGCATGGCGTGGTGGAGGATCCATGGTTTCCATTAGCAAGAAGCAGATTGCCGCTGCGCGCGAGGCTGGCGCGCAGAGTCCGGTTGCTGTATCCGCGCGCTATAGCCGTGTGCGCGCCCGGTTCGAAATCGAGTTCGCCAACGGCGTGGCCATTGGCGTGCCCGTTGCGCTGATCCAGGAGTTGCAAAGCCTCGAGCGTGCGCCAACGGCCGCGCAACTGGCCGAGGTCGAAATTTGGGGCGGCGGTCAGTCGCTTTATTTTCCGCGGCTCGATCTTTTGCTGTGGGCGCCCGGCCTGCTGCAAGGCGTGTTTGGCACGCAGGAATGGATGCGCGAACTCGCGCGCGCAATGGGTTCGTTCACGTCGCCGGCCAAGGCCGCCGCAGCGCGCGCGAACGGGCGCAAGGGTGGCCGCCCGCGCAAGCAGCCAAGCGATCAGGCGAACGATGAACCGGACGATGAAACGGCTGATCCGGTAGAGGCTCAGGCAAGCGCTACGGCGGCGTGACGCGCCTTCATCGTCACGGCGCCGTTTTCTTACCTTGACATGCAACCACGGGGTTGCATAATCAATGCATGAACGACGACGCCGTTTTCCGCGCGCTGGCGGACGCGAGCCGCCGTCAACTGCTCGATCGCCTCCACGCGAAAAACGGGCAGACGCTGACCGATTTATGCCAGGGACTGGCCATGTCGCGCCAGGCGGTCACGAAGCATCTCGCGGTGCTGGAGGAGGCGAATCTCGTCGCGACGCAGCGCCATGGACGCGAGAAGCGGCATTTCATCAATCCGGTGCCCATCGGCGAGATTGCGGCGCGGTGGATCGGCAAGTTCGAGCGCGAGCGTGTAGGCGCGCTCGTCGGCCTCAAACGCTCACTCGAAGGAGACAGTCATGAGTAGCGAAAAGCACGCGCAAGGCGGTGCTGCTGGCGACTCGACGTTCGTCTACGTCACGTTCATCCGCACCACGCCGCAAGCGTTGTGGGCGGCGCTCACGAGCCGTGAGTTCACCGAGCGCTACTGGTTCGGCATGCATCACGAATGCGACTGGCAAACGGGCTCGCCGTGGTCGTTGCGCTTTGCCGACGGCCGTATCGCCGACTCGGGCACGGTGGTCGAGTCCGATCCGCCGCGCCGGCTCGTGCTGCGCTGGCGCAACATGTTCCTCTCCGAACTGCATGCCGAGGGCGATTCGCACTGCACGATCGACATCGAGCCCGTCGAGCACGCGGTCAAGCTCACGATTACGCACAGCATGGCGCGGCCAGGATCGATCTTCATCGAGAAGGTGTCGGGCGGCTGGCCGCGCATTCTCTCGAATCTCAAGACGCTGCTGGAAACCGGCGAGGTGCTCATGCCGCTCGTGGTGACGGCGGACTGAGCGCGGGAAAAGACGGAGAGGCGAAACGAAAACGGGGCGGCCGAAGCCGCCCCGCAATGCAATGGACTTGCCGCTTTAATGCGCTCTAATCCGCCTTAATCGCGGAAGTTGTTGAAGTCGAGCGGCGTGTCGGTCACGTCCTTGCGCAGCATGGCGATCACGCTTTGCAGGTCGTCGCGCTTGGCGCCCGTCACGCGCACGGCGTCGCCCTGAATGCTGGCCTGGACCTTGATCTTGCTGTCCTTCACGAGCCTCACGATCTTCTTCGCGAGGTCGCCCGACACACCCTTCTTCACGGTGATGACCTGCTTGACCTTGTCGCCGCCGATCTTCTCGATCTTGCCGTAGTCGAGGAAGCGCACGTCCACATTGCGCTTGGCCATTTTCGAGACCAGCACGTCCTTCACCTGGCCGAGCTTGAAGTCGTCGTCGGCGAACGCGGTCAGCTCGCGCTCTTTTTGCTCGACGCGCGAATCCGAGCCCTTGAAGTCGAAGCGCGTGGAGATCTCCTTGTTGGATTGCTCCACGGCGTTCTTTACTTCGATCATGTTGGCTTCGCTGACGACGTCAAACGATGGCATTGCTTTCTCCAAAAAGTACGAGGTGCGCAAACGGCTAGGCAAACGCGATGCAAACGACGCGCCCGCGACCCGCAGCCGCATTTTCAGGCAGCGGTTCGCGCACTCGCTATAATCACGGACCGACGCCATTCTACCGGCGCCATTGCGTTTGCCCAAGGCGGCTTGCCGCCGCCAGTTGGCGAGATCCGCGGTCATGCGCGGTGCAAGGGTGTCCGCCGGCGGCCTTTCCGGCCTTTTTCCGTCTGCTGTCCGTATTCCGCTCTCCCCAATGCCTGTCGTCCAAACGCCCGTCGCTACGTCTCCAGTGTGGTTCGCCGCCGGCTTTGCGCTGCGCGCGCACAACACGTTCGGCTTTGACGTGCGCGCGCGCTACGCGTGCCGGATCGAAAGCGAGGCCGATCTTGCCGCCGCCGTGCGCGATCCGCGCGCCCAGGGTTTGCGCACGCTCGTGCTGGGCGGCGGCAGCAACGTCGTGCTCACGCGCGACTTCGACGGCCTCGTGCTGCTCATGGCGCTGGCCGGCAAGCGCATAGCCCACGAAGACAGCCACGCCTGGTACGTGGAAGCGGCCGCGGGCGAGAACTGGCACGATTTTGTGTCGTGGACGCTCGAGGCGGGCATGCCGGGCCTCGAGAACCTGGCACTGATTCCGGGTACGGTGGGCGCGGCGCCCATCCAGAACATTGGCGCTTACGGGCTCGAGATGGCCGAGCGCTGCGTCTCGGTGCGGGCCATCGAGATGGCGACGGGACAAGCCGTGGAGTTCGATGCGGCTGCCTGCCGCTTCGGCTATCGCGACAGCTTTTTCAAGCGAGAAGGGCGCGAGCGCTTCGTCATTACTTCGGTCACGTTTCGCTTGCCGAAGATGTGGCAGCCCAACGCGGGCTATGCCGATCTCGCGCGCGAACTGGCACAGCACCACGCCGGCGAGACGCCGCATGCGCGCGCCGTGTTCGACGCCGTGGTCGCGGTGCGGCGCGCGAAGCTGCCTGACCCGCTCGAACTCGGCAATGCAGGCAGTTTCTTCAAGAACCCGGTGATCGAAGCGCAGCAGTTCGATATGCTCGTCGTGCGCGAACCGCAGATCGTCTCGTATCAGCAGGCCGACGGGCGCGTGAAGCTCGCGGCGGGCTGGATGATCGACCGGTGTGGCTGGAAGGGCCGTGCGCTGCGCGCCGCGGCCGTGCACGAGCGCCAGGCGCTCGTCCTCGTCAATCGGGGCGGCGCGACCGGCGCGGATATTCTCGAACTCGCAGAGGCGATCCAGCGCGACGTGCTCGCGCGCTTCGGCGTGGAGCTGGAGCAGGAACCCATCAGCCTGTAAGGCCTCAGGCGCCGCTTCGCAGCGCCTGCCTCACCCTCAAACCACCTTGTCCTGGGCCGCGAACACCGGCCCCTGCACGAAGCGCACGTCGTACTGCTGCAACTGCTCGAACTGCGCCGCATCGGTTACGCGGTTGAAAATGAGCGGGATGCGCAGCCGCGCTGCATAGCTCACGAGCGGCTTGACCATCGAATCGCGCAGCGCGGATGACGCATCCATCTTCACGAAATCGGGCCGCGGCACGTCCGACACCGAAAGAATCTGCCCCGCATTGGGCAGATTGCCCGCCACCTTGAACCCGTACCGCTGATAGCTCTTCGTGAGATAGCCGAGGAACGTGCGGTGCGCCACCGCCGCCGCCGGCAGTTCGATCACGATACGCCCGGGATTGAGCCCGAACGACACCAGCACGTTCGAGAAGTGCCGCCCATGGTCGTACTTCACGCTCTTCAGGAGCCGCTCGTGCACGCGCAGAAAGAGCAGCCCGTGCTGCTGGCCACCCAGAAAATTGATGGCGTGCAGCGCGCGCACCATGCGGTCGACCGCGACGAGGTCGGGATCGTCGAGCGTGTCGCTGAATGCGTCGCAGGGCGCGAGCAGGCCGTTCTGCTCGCGCAGCGTGACCGCCTGATAGCCAAGTTCGTCGCCAAAGCGCGACGCCATTGCGAGATCTGCGGTCAGCGACTGCGCCCCGCTGTGCACGCTGATGTCGTAAATCGGCTCATAGGCGCTCAATAGCTCCACGCCGCGCCGCCGCGCCACGGCCTCTTTGGCGTGCGCGCCTGTGCCCATCGCCAGGTGCTCGCCGAGAAACGGATGGTCGGCGGCGCGGGCAACGAGCTCGGGAATAGTGGGAGCGATCATGGTGATGTAGCGGGCAGCGGGTGAAAAGCGCGAGCCCGGCACGGGGTCGCATGACCCGATGTTAGCAGCCCGCAGCCGCGCCGGATGGACTGTTTGGTCATAACGTTATCGGCCGTTCATCCACGTTCTGCAGGCCACGAACGACTTCCAGGGGTTAACGCTTAATTTCACTAAACGTAATTCGTTTTACCATCCGTAAATCGCGTGACCTGATGTCACGGCCCGAGAACGTGGAGAGACAGCAATGAACGCACCCCTGCGGCACCCAACCGAAGTCCAGCACGGTTACATGAGCGGCTTTGCCAACGAGTTCGCGACCGAGGCGCTGGCGGGCGCGCTGCCCGAAGGCCAGAACTCGCCGCAGCGCTGTGCTTATGGTCTGTATGCCGAGCAGCTTTCGGGCACCGCGTTCACCGCGCCACGCTCGCACAACCGCCGCACGTGGTTCTACCGGATCCGTCCGGGCGCCGTGCACCAGCCGTTTGCGCCGGTCACCGCGCGCCTGAACGTGAACGGTGCACCGCGCCTTGTCGCCGATTTCGGCGAGGTGCCGCCCACGCCGCCCAACCAGCTGCGCTGGGACGCGCTGCCCATGCCCACGGAGCCCACCGATTTCATCGACGGCTGGGTGACGATGTCGGGCAACGGCTCGGCGGCCTCGATGTGCGGCTGCGCCATCCACCTGTACGCGGCGAACCGGCCGATGGTGGACCGGTTTTTCTACAACACCGACGGCGAGTTGCTGATCGTCCCGCAGCAAGGGCGCCTTGCGATTCGCACGGAAATGGGCCGCCTCGACGTCGAGCCGTTCGAGATCGTCGTGATTCCGCGCGGCGTGCGCTTCACGGTGGATTTGCCCGATGGCGAAGCGCGCGGCTATATCTGCGAGAACTTTGGCGCGCTGTTGCGTCTGCCGGATCTCGGCGTGATCGGCTCGAATGGGCTGGCGAATCCGCGCGACTTCCTCACGCCCGTCGCCGCGTATGAAGACCGCGAAGGCGAGTTCGAACTCGTTACGAAACTCAACGGCCAGCTCTGGCGTGCCGACATTGGCCATTCGCCGCTCGACGTGGTGGCATGGCACGGCAACTACGCGCCCTACAAGTACGACCTGCGCCGCTTCAACACCATCGGTTCGATCAGCTACGACCATCCCGACCCGTCGATCTTCCTTGTGCTGCACGCGCCCACGGACACGCCGGGCGTCGACTCGATCGACTTCGTGATCTTCCCGCCGCGCTGGCTCGCGGCCGAGAACACGTTCCGCCCGCCCTGGTATCACCGCAACGTGGCGAGCGAGTTCATGGGCCTCGTGCACGGCGTGTACGACGCCAAGGCCGAAGGGTTCGTTCCGGGCGGCGCGAGCCTGCACAACTGCATGTCGGGTCATGGCCCGGATGCCGAGACCTTCGAAAAAGCCTCGAACGCCGATACGACCAAGCCGCACAAGGTCGGCGACACGATGGCCTTCATGTTCGAAACCCGCACGCTGATTCGCCCGACGCGCTATGCGCTGGAAACGAGCCAGCTGCAGGCGCATTACTACGAGTGCTGGCAAGGCCTCACGAAACACTTCAATCCGGAGCAGCAATGAACAGCACCATGACGGACGACCTCAAGGCGACGCTCGACGCGAAGCGCAAGAGCTGGGTCGAGAGCGCGAACGACGCGCAGTGCGATTTCCCGATCCAGAACCTGCCGTTCGGCGTGTTCAGCACGACGGGCAATGGAGAGGCGCGCGTGGGCGTGGCGATCGGCGACCTCGTGGCCGATCTTGCGGTGCTGCACGAAACCGGGCTGCTGCGCTTGCCCGCGAGCGCGCCGCAGGACGTGTTTGCCCGTCCCGCGTTGAATGACTTCATCGCGCTTGGCCGCGACGTGTGGCGCAGCGTGCGCGTGCAGCTTTCGTCGCTGCTCGCGCTTGACACGGCCACGCTGCGCGACGATGCCGCGTT
The DNA here is from genome assembly GCF_905220155.1 of Paraburkholderia sp. J7. Taxonomy (NCBI): domain Bacteria; kingdom Pseudomonadati; phylum Pseudomonadota; class Betaproteobacteria; order Burkholderiales; family Burkholderiaceae; genus Paraburkholderia; species Paraburkholderia sp. J7. The sequence continues at coordinate 166,764 of NZ_CAJMYZ010000004.1, forward strand.
GCGTGAGCGCGCCTTCGTGAAGCTCGCCGACGCGAAGCTGCATCTGCCCGTGCAGATTCCCGGCTACACCGACTTCTATTCGTCGAAGGAACACGCGACGAACGTCGGCTCGATGTTTCGCGATCCGAAGAATGCGCTGTTGCCGAACTGGTCGGAGATGCCGATCGGCTATAACGGCCGCGCGTCGTCGGTGGTGGTGAGCGGCACGCCGGTGCGCCGCCCGAACGGTCAGTTGAAGCTGCCCGATCAGGAGCGTCCGGTGTTCGGCGCGTGCCGCAAGCTCGATATCGAACTGGAAACGGGCTTCATCGTCGGGCGCGGCAATGCGCTCGGCGAGCCGATCGCCTGTGAAGATGCCGAGGACCACATCTTCGGCATGGTGCTGCTCAACGACTGGAGCGCGCGCGACATCCAGCAATGGGAATACGTGCCGCTCGGACCGTTCAACGCGAAGACCTTCGCTTCGACGATTTCGCCGTGGGTCGTCACGCTCGATGCGCTGGAGCCGTTTCGCGTCGCGCAGCCGGTGCAGGAGCCGCAACCGCTCGAATACCTGCGTCACGAAGGCGACCATGCGTTCGATATTTCGCTCGAAGTGCTGATGCGTCCTGAGGGCGCTCAAGAGGCCACGACTATCGCGCGCACGAATTTCCGCCACATGTACTGGTCGATGGCGCAGCAGCTCGCGCATCACACCGTGGCCGGCTGCAACACGCGCGTGGGCGACCTGATGGGTTCGGGCACGATCTCGGGCCCCACGCCCGACTCGTTCGGCAGCCTGCTCGAACTGACGTGGAACGCGAAGAACCCGCTCGAACTGAAGAGCGGCGGCACGCGCGGCTTCATCGAAGACGGCGACGAACTCACGCTCGCGGGCTGGTGCCAGGGCGATGGCTATCGCGTGGGCTTTGGCGCCTGCGTTGGCAAGATCCTGCCGGCGTTGAAGTAACGGCGCATGCGTCTGAAAATCTGAAAAGCAAAACGGCCGGTGCACTTCGAAAGCGCATCGGCCGTTTTTTTCGCGTGTGCTCGCGCTATGCCCGCGCTTGCGCGAGCCCCCGCGAGCGTTCCCAACGCAGCGCGCCGAGAAACACCAGCGCGCCCGCGAACAGTACCCACAGCATCGCGTCGCGGCCCGCATGCTCCATCAGCGCGCCGGTGATAATCGGGCCGCCGAAGCTCGCCGCGCTCCACGCGGCACTCACGAGCGCACTCGCGGAAACGAGCGCGACGCCCTCGAAGCGCTCGCCGCACGCAACGATAGCCAGCGTGTAAATGGAGCCCGCCGCCGCGCCCAGCACGAAGAGGAGCGGCCAGCGCAGCCAGGGCGTATCGACCACGAAGGGCAGGAGCGGCAGCAGCGCCGCGACGATCAGGCCCATGAGCGCATGCACGCGCTCGCGGCCTAGCCGGTCGGCGAGCCAGCCGATCGGGAACTGCATGATCGTGTCGCCGAGCAGCACGACCGAGGCGAACAGCACGGCCATTTCGCTGTTGATGCCGTGGCCCATCGCGAAGAGCGGCAAGAGCGACAGCGCGAGCGTGTCGAACAGCGCGAAAAAGCCCGTGGCGATGATGAGCGCGGGCATTTTCGGCATCACGTGGCGCCAGCTTCCGTGCGGCTCGTGCATGTCGGTTTGCTGCGGGTTCGAGCGAATTGCCGCGAGCATCGGCAGCGCGATGAGAAAGAGCGCGCCGCAGATCGCGAAGCGCCACGCCGTGTACGCCGCGATCTGGCTCACGAGCACCGGGCCCGACATCTGGAACAGCGTGAACGTGGTCGCGTAAATGCCCACCACGCGGCCGCGGTTCGAGTCGTCGGCGAGTTCGTTGACCCAGGCCTCGCCGATCGTGAAGAGCAGCATGAGCGCCGCGCCGCACAGCATGCGCAGCACGGCCCAGAGCCACAGGTTGGCGCTTGTCTGCATGAGCGCAGTCGCAATGGCCACGGTCAGCACCGAGCCGACGATCACCTGGCGCGAGCCGAAGCGCGTGGAGATCCATGCCGTGACCGGCACGACGGCGAGGCCGCCCAGCGCCTGGGCGGCCGTGAGCAGGCCGACGATGGCGGTGCCGTAGCCGGCGTCGGTGAGGGCGAGGGCGGTGAGCGGGAGGGTCGCGCCGGAGCCTAAGCCAACCACGGCTACGCTCAGGATCAGCGCGAGAAAGTCGCGGGTGAGGACGGTTTTCATCGGGCGAGATTGGGGCCTGCTCGCGCTAATAACAGGCTTGCGAACGTGCCTTTGCGGCCGCAGTGCAAGGCGTTAGGAGCGCCGTTTGGCTGAGCCAAACAAGCGACGCGCGACGCCGCAATGCGGCCGCAAAGGCACGTTCCCCAAAAAAGAAAATGTGCATTCTACGGGCTGGGCGCCAGAAGGGCCGATCGCTGCGTCATGCTCCTCACGAATACGTCGGGTATTCGCTTCGTCTCAATCCTTGCGCTCGGCCCTTCTGGCGCCTAGCGCAAGCCTGTTATTGGCGCGAGCAGGCCCCACTACGGGCGCTCATACTACGCGGCGCAGTTGTGCCTCACGTTGAGCATGCGCGCCTCAACGCAACGCACGTTCGTGCACGCCTGCGTCGAAAGAAAACTCACGCGCAGGAAGTCGGCCCCGAAACGGCCACGCGGCGGCGCGTGCGCCGCTCGATCTGCGCCGAAACCAGCGTGAGCGTGAGTGCTGCGAACGCGGTGACCACGCCTACCCACGGCAGCGCCGTGAGCGGCGCGCCCGCACTGATCGCGACGCCCCCAATCCAGGCGCCACCCGCGTTGCCAAGATTGAACGCGCCCTGGTTGAGCGTGGAGGCGAGGTTGGGTGCGTCGCTCGCGCGGTTGACGATCAGCATCTGCAGCGGCGGCACGATCGCGAACGCGAGAATGCCCCACACGAAGATCGTCGCCATGGCCGCGATCGGGTCGTGCATCGTCAACGAGAACACGGCGAGCACCACGGCGATCATGGCGAGGAACGTGAGCAGCGAGCGCATGAGCTTCCAGTCGGCGAGCTTACCGCCGAGCGTGCTGCCTACCGTGAGCCCGAGGCCGAACAGCAGCAGAACGAACGTGACTTCATGCGGCGAGAAACCCGTCACGTCTTCGAGAATCGGCGTGATGTAGGTGAACACCGTAAAGAGGCTGGCCGAGGCCAGCACGCTCATGCCGAGCACCATGAGCACCTGCGGGTTCTTCAGCACGCCGAACTCATGCACGAGGCTCGCCTTCTGCATTTCGATCTTCGCGGGCAGGCACACCTGCAGCGCCGCCGCCGCGAGAATGCCGATGGCCGTCACGGCCCAGAACGTCGTGCGCCAGCCGGCGATCTGGCCGAGCGCCGTGCCGAGCGGCACGCCCAGCACATTGGCGAGCGTCAAGCCCGTGAACATCAGCGCGATAGCCTGGGCGCGGCGGTTCGGCGCGACGAGTCCTGCCGCGACCACCGAGCCGATACCGAAGAACGCACCATGGCAGAACGCGGTGACGATGCGCGCGGCCATCAGGATCGAGTAGTTCGGGGCGAGCGCACACAGCAGGTTGCCGACGATGAAGATGCCGATCAGCCGCATGAGCGCCTGCTTGCGCGGCACATTGGCAATGGCAATAGCGACGATGGGCGCGCCGATCGTCACGCCGAGCGCGTAGGCCGAGACGAGCATGCCCGCCGCCGGGATCGAGACGCTCAGGTCGCGCGCGACGTCGGGCAGCAGGCCCATGATGACGAATTCGGTGGTACCGATACCAAAGGCGGCAACGGCAAGGGCGAGCAGAGGCAGAGGCATGGCGTGGGGTCGGCGCGGTTCGGCAACGGGCCTGAGCACGAAGCCGTTTTATTTAAGTCAACACGGAATTGTACTTAAACCTGACGCAACGCATACGGCACGCTTTTCGACACTGTTGGGAAAACAACAGGTGCGCGCGCCGGACCTCGTTCACCGTTCCTTCATATTTCTTGACGATTTCTACAGGTTACGTGCATGGCGCAACGCGCTCCCGGGCCGCACGATACCTAACACGAACCCACGAGCGAAACCGTTCCCCATCCGGCGCGCCTGCCGGTGGGCGCCGCCCTCGCCTCGTCCGTCCCGCGCATGACGGAACCGAACATGCGCAACCTTGCTGGAGCGATGACATGAACACGATGAACACAGTACGCATCGCAGTGACCGCAGCGGCCGCCTTCTTCGCAGCGAGTGCGTTGGCGCAGTCGCAGAGCGACGACCAGACCCAACAGGCCGCGACGCCGCCGGCGGCACAGGACGTGGGCGGCTCGCCGATGTCGACAGGCGCCTCGGGCGCGCCGATGGCGCTCACGCACGCGCAGGTCTATCAGGATCTCATACGCTCCGAGAAGTCGGGCCAGCAGAAGGCGCTGAGCGAAGGGCTCTATCACGGGAACTGAAGGGACTACGCAGACCAGGGTAGCAGGACGGCGACGCGACGCGCTCTCGCGCCTTGCGCCAACCGCTCAGCGTGTCGGGCCGCCGCCAATATGTTTTTCGATGAGCCGCATGCGCCCTGTTGGACGCCAGGGCGCGAACCACGGATTCGTGCGCAACTCGCATAGCCGCGAACTGCGCTCGGCCAGCGCCGTTTCGAGCCAGTGGAACATTTCGTCGGGCTGCGCGAGGCGCGCATAGGCCTCGGCGATGAGAAGCGGCGAGGTGTAGCGGGCCCGTCGCCGCGCGAGCAGATCTTCCAGATACCAGCGCAGCACCGCGTCATAGCCGCCCGCTTCCCAGCGGGCGCGAATGACGCCTGCGCGCGCTTGCTGGTTGCAGCGCTCGAGTGCCTCCACGGTCGCGTCCACGGCCTGCGCATACAGCTTCTTCACTTCGAACGCGGTTGCGAGCAGCTGATACACGAGCGGCGGATGGTCCATGTGCCCCGGCGCGAGATATTCGCTCACGACTTCCGCATGCCTGCCCGACATCACCATGCCGAACGCGCGCGAGCCCTGGAACGCCAGCGGATCGATGCGTTCGGCGCGCTCCATCGCTACGTCGCCCTCGGCGCGGCGGCCCGCCGCCACGAGCATGCGCGCATAGAGCCTGTGCGCCTCCGGGTAACTCGGATTGCGCCGCAGCGCGTCCTTGAAGCCGGCCTCGGCGAGATCCCAGTCCCAGTCGTAGAAGTAGCGCACGGCCGCGAGTGCGTGATGCGCCTCGGGCAGATCCGGATCGAGTTCGAGCGCACTCTCGGCAAGCGAGCGCGCGACCGGCCAACCATCGTCGGGGGCGACGAAGCCGTGCACCACTGTCGATCCGTAGTAGTTCGAAAGGCCCGTATAGCCGAGCGCGTAGCTCGGGTCGTGCTCGAGCGCGGACTCGAAGTACGTTCGGCTGCGCACGAAGTCTTCGCCGTCGATGCCGTGATGCGCGCAAAAGCCCGCTTCGAAATGCACGCGGCGATACCAGAAGAATCGCCCGCGCACATACGCGTCGTGTGCGGCGGGATCGACCGGCAGGCGACGCTCGAGGCGCGTGCGCTGCTGCTCGGAAAGCGTGGACGCGAGGTTCTCGGCGAGCGCCGCGACCGCTTCCTTGAGGATGTCGAGCGCGCCTTGCGTGGCGCTCTCGTGCGCGCGGCTCCAGATCTGTGCTTCGTCGGAACAGCGGATAAGACGCGTGAGGATGCGCGTTTGCTGCCCCGCGCGCGTGAGCGAGCCTTCGAGCACGTAGTCGAGCTTCAGTTCGCGCGCGATCTCGCCAATGCTCTTTTGCGTCGCGCGGTAACGCGCTGCCGTGGTGCGTGCGATCGTGAGCAGACGTTCCGGGTTGAGCGCGCCGAGCGTGACCGAGATTTCGTCGGCGAGCTGGTAGCACAGGCTCTCCTGGCTCGCGTCGCCCGTGTGGTTGTCGAACGGCAGCACCAGCATGCGTACGGCGGGTCGCGCGTACTCGCTCTCGCGCGGCGTGTGCGCGTCGTGCGCGGGGGGCGATGCATCGTGAAGCTCGGAGCGCTCGGGCAGGATGCCGTCGAAGCGGTAGCCCTTGCCCTTCACCGTAATGAGGTGGCGCGGGCTGGCCGGGTCGTCGGTGAGCGCGATGCGGATCTTGCGGATCGCCGTATTCAGGCCGTTGTCCGTGTCGCGAAAGGGACTGCCGGCCCACAGCCGGTCCACGATGTCCGCGCGCGAGAGCAACTCGCCGCGCCGGGAGGCCAGCAGGATCAGCAGATCCATCGGCAACCGCTCCAGCCGGACCTCCGCACCTGCCCGGCGTAGCTGGTACCGCTCGACGTCGAGTTCGAAGTCCGCGAAGCGGATGATTCGATCCGTCGGCATGAGATCTCTCCCGTGATGCGGGATCAGGGAAGGGGGCGCCGGGGCGGTTCGTCTGAAGATTGCCGTTAGACGCAGACGTGCTCAGCGTCATGAGACATGGCGACAGGGGCGGGGGCAGCGGCGCGGATCAATTTCAATGTAGCGGGTCGCGCGCGCGCCTTCAAGCGTCAAGCGCAGCGTGTGCTGGTCACCGACGCGTGAATCGTCCGCCTGGAAGGACGCGTGCGTGTTTTCAATCAGCGGTCTACGGATCGAGTGGTTCGCCATGACGGCCCTCGCCAGCCGCGAAGCGAGCGGCGAGCGCGAGCCCTTCGTCGAGCACCGCGCGATAGCCGTGTGCACCTTCGCGGCGCAATGCCTCGGCAATATCGGGCAGCATGCTGTGTTCGAGCGCGGAGCGGCGGTCCGCAAGCAACGCCGCTTGCGGAAGCGCTGCCAGTTGCGCGGCGAGTTGCGCGGCGGCCTCGCGCGCGCGGCCCTTTGCGACTACGCGATTGGCGAGTCCGAACGCGAGGGCTTCCTGCGCATCGATGGCACGCCCCGTGAGCATCAGATCGAGTGCGCGCGAAAGGCCGATCAAGCGCGGCAGACGCACCGTGCCGCCGTCGATGAGCGGCACGCCCACGCGGCGGCAGAACACGCCGAGCACGGCGTCTTCTTCGACCACGCGCAGGTCGCACAGCAGCGCGAGTTCGAGCCCGCCGGCCACGGCGTAGCCTGAAACCGCGGCGATCACGGGCTTGGTGAGCCACATGCGCGTGGGGCCGAGAGGGCCATTGCCACTGCCGTCCGCATGGATTTCATTGCGGCGTTCGGGGTCGGCGAGCGCGGTGAGGTCGGCGCCCGCGCAGAACGTGCCGCCCGCGCCATACAGCACGCCCGCGAGCCATGCGGGATTTTCCTCGAAGCGGGTAAACGCGGCGGCGAGTGCATTCGCTACAGGTCTGTCGATGGCATTGCGCTGCGCGGGCCGATCGAGCACGAGAATTGCTACTCGCTCTTGCGCTTCGATGCGCACGTGTTCGCCGAAGGTTTCGATGGTCATGTGCCGCTCCTCGATGCGCCCCGCATTCGTCATAAAAATTTCACGGTCCATCCGTAGCTTAGGCCGGTTTTAATTGCCCGAACCACGTTCTCCCGCGCACGCATGCAATCGACGTCCATGTCCAGCATCACCTCCGTTCCGGATTCTCCGTATCCTGCTTGTGGACCCTTCTGGACCGTCCCTCTGCCCAACCACGACGCGTATGACCATGTGCGCTTCAAGCGCGTCTTCACGACCGACGGCACGCGCCATGTCGTCGTGATCGTCGACTTGCACAAGCTGCTTCTCTGCGCCGACCGCGACGACACCGACTACGTGCTCAAGCCCGTCGACGACTGGCACAGCGGCAAGGTGCGCGGCATTCGCGAGTTTCTCGATCCCGACAACGAGCGCGTGCCGCAGATGCCGTACGTAACGATCAGCAAACGCCGCGTGGCAGGGCTGGCGGGTTGGTTCGGACTCGCGCACGAGGGCGTGGTGGCGTTTCGCAACGGCCAGCATCGTGCGCGCTACCTCGCGTGGGCGGGGGCGTCGTGGCTACCGGTGGAAGTGCACGAGCGCGAAGCGGCATTGCTGCACGAACTGTGCGGCGCGGGCGACCCGGGCCTGCTGGTTCCGGTCGACGGCAATTCGCCCAGGCCCTGAGGCGCCGCTCTTCGCGTAAGGTTGTTCTCGAACACATGTTCCCAAACCACGGGCGCGCGCATGGCGCGTGCCCGTTGTGTGTTCACGCTACGCTCAGCGGCCGGGCAGGCGCGCCCGGAGAATTCGCCGGTGATGACGTTGCTGTCGTCGCGGGCGATGCGTTGTGCGCGTGTTCGAAATGCTCGACCGTGTAGTCGACGAAGCGGCGCGTCTTCGCGGGCAGATACTGGCGGCTCGGATAGACGATGGACATGCGCGCGTCCGGGTCGTCGATATCGTAGTCGGGCAACAGGCGCCGCAAGGTGCCCGCGGTGAAGTCGTCGGCAACGAGCGGCGCGGGCACGATCGCCACGCCCATGCCGGCAAGCGCCGCGAGTCGCACCATCAGCATGTTGTTGACGGCGTAGCCCGGCTGCAGCGTGACCTGCTGGGCCGGCTCGCCAGGCTTCGCGAACTGCCACGTCGCGCTGCGCTCCTCGGGCGGCAGCGCGACCGCCGCGCACTGGGCGAGCTGCTCGGGCGTATGCGGCTCGCCGTGCTCGGCAAGCCATGCCGGAGACGCGCAGGGCACGAACGTCGTGGTGCCGAGCGCGCGCGCCACGCACTCGCCGTTGCGTGCGGGCGTGGCGCCGACAATGCCCACGTCGAAGCCATCTTCCACGAGATCCACGGGCCGCTCGGCGAGCGTGAGGCGCACGTTCACGCGTGGATACAGACGCCGGTAACCGTCGATGAGCGGCGTGAGCGTGGCGAGCGAGAGCGCGCCCGCGGCCACCACGCGCAGCGTGCCGCTCGGCTCGCTTTCCGTATGCGCCAGCGAGCGCTCCAGATGATCAAGTTCCTCGAGCACGCAACGACAGCCCTCGAGATAACGCAGCCCTGCCTCGGTAAGCGCGAGATTGCGCGTGGTGCGGTTGATGAGTCGTGTGTTCAGGTGCGCCTCGAGCATCGCGACGGAGCGCGTGACGAGCGCGTTGGAGACGTCGAGCTGCTGCGCGGCGCGACGAAAGCTCTCGGTTTCCGCAACCCTGACGAAGACGCGCATGGCGTGTATCTGGTTCATGTGTAGCCTCGTATGCTCGATGCATGGACCGGTTGAGGGGCACTGCGACTGCTGGCGAAGTTGGGGAACGAAGCGATGTGCTGCGTTGTTCTGAACGATATGCCTCGAATGGACGAGGGCGGCAATCTAACAAAAATAATATTGACAGTCGCTGAGAATTACAATATCTATCTCAACACACGGCAGCATTTCGAAGCTGTAAAAGATTCAGTACTCAAATGGCATGTATTGAATGAGGAATGCGTTGCACGTTTTTGTCACTATCAACTATTTGTGCATTGCGGATAACGTGTTTGCGCCGTTCGCGCAGGCAGCGGCTATCCATTAGATCTGTCAGATTTACGGCGGACTCGCCTTGCCTGCGGTAAATTGCGAGCCATTGCGCTCTGTGAATACATCGTAATTCACAACCCGGAAATTAGCGCGCATTGATTCTTTTGCTGTGTGAAAGAATTGTTGCACATGGGGAAAAATAGCGACCTGCATTGGCATTGCATGTTATTTAATGTGCATTGCCGCTCAATTTCGAGCACGCTTTCGGGCTAACTAAAACGTAAATCGGCAGACCAGACATGATCGTCGAATTGCTGAAGTCGCAACCCGAGATTGCCCTGTTTGTGAGCCTCGCGCTCGGTTATCTGATTGGTTCCATCCGCTTCGGGCCGATCTCCCTCGGGGGCGTGTGCGGCACGCTGATCGTCGCGCTCGTGCTGGGGCAAACCGGCGCGCGCATTGCGCCTGACCTCAAGAACATCGCCTTTGCACTTTTCATCTTCGCGCTCGGCTTCACGGGCGGTCCGCAGTTTTTCGCGAACGTCGGGCGCGGCTGGCGCTACGGTCTCCTATCGATCATCGAGATCGTCTCTGTCATGGCGCTCATCATGATCGCGGTCGTCGTGATGAAGCTCGATGCGGGCACCGCGGCGGGCCTGCTCGCGGGCGCTGCGACCGAATCGGCCGTGATCGGCACGGCTTCCGAAGCGATCACGAGGCTCGGTTTGACCGACGCCCAGGCGAGCACGCTGCAGGCGCACATCGTGACCGCATACAGCGTGAGCTACCTCTTTGGCCTCATCACCATCGTGCTCTTCACGAGCCAGATCGCGCCGCTCATCCTGCGCATCAATCTGCGCGAAGAGGCTGCGCGCCTGTATCGCAAGCTCGGCGGCGACGGCGTGCTCGACGATGGGCAACGCTTAGCGCTGCCGCCGCTCGTTGGGCGCGCGTTCAAGGTGGGCCCCGCCGCCGGCACGGAGGTCGCCGCCTTTGAGGCGCGCTTTGGCAACAACATCACGATCGAGCACGTGTTGCGCGACGCAAGTCAGCTCGACGCCACTGCGCAGACCGTGCTGCAACCGGGCGACGTGGTGCTCGTCGCCGGGCGCCGCGAAGCGGTGATCGAGGCTGCTGGCAGCCTCGGCGAAGAGTTGCCGGGCGAGGGCTTGTTCAAGCTGCTCGCGAAGCGGGTGGACGTGATGGTCACGCGTCGCGACGTCAACGGCCTCACGCTTGCGCAGATGCGCGAGCGCGCCGCCCCGGAAGCGGGCCGCGGCATTTATGTGAGCGCGATTACGCGGCAAGACACCACGGTGCCGGCATTGCCCGGCACGGTCGTGCATCGCGGCGACGTGCTCACGCTGCTCGGTACGCCCAACGACGTGGCGCGCGGCGCGAAGCGGCTTGGCTACGTGATCCAGCAGACCCAGAAAACCGACTTCGTCTATCTCGGCCTCGGCGTCCTGGTCGGCATGATGATCGGGCGTTTCGGCGTGAACGTGGGCGGCGTCTCGCTCGTGCTCGGCACGGGCGGCGGCTGCCTGCTCTCGGGCCTCTTCTTCGGCTGGCTGCGTTCGCACTTTCCCGTGGTGGGCTCGCTGCCCTCGGCTGCCGCGCAGGTGCTCAAGGACTTCGGCCTTGCCACCTTCATCGCGGCTGTGGGCCTCTCCGCCGGTCCCGACGCTATCAAGCTCGTGCGCGAGTACGGTCTTGCGCTGCCGCTCGCTGGCATCCTGATGGTGCTGATTCCGGGGCTTCTCTCACTCTGGATCGGGCGCATGTTCCTCAAGCTCGAAGCGCCGATGCTGCTCGGCGCGATAGCAGGCCAGCAGTGCAGCACACCGGCGATCAGCGCGCTCGTCGGCGTAGCCGGTAACTCGACTCCCGTGATCGGCTACACGATCACTTATGCGCTGTCGAACATCCTCTTGCCGCTCATGGGCCCCGTGGTGGTGGGGCTCGCGGCGAAGTTTGGCTGACAAGTTTGGCTGGCGTTTTTTGCTGGATCTGGCCGGCGCTGATGCACGCCTCACGGCCATCTCCGGCAGCAACGGGTGGTTCTTTCCCAAAGCGAGGACACGATGGAATGGCTACATGACATCTTTCACAAATCGCCGGAAATCGCGCTATTTCTTTCCCTGGCCGTCGGCTACTGGATCGGCCAGATCAACTTCGGCAAGTTCCAGTTAGGCGGCGTGGGCGGGTCGCTGATCGCCGCGGTCGTGATCAGCCAGGTCGGCGTGACGGTCGACAACGGCGTGAAGGCGGTGATGTTCGCCGTGTTCATCTACGCGGTGGGCTACGACTCCGGGCCGGGCTTCTTCAACTCGCTCAACCGCAAGACGCTGCGCGAGATCGCCATGTCCGTGTTCATGGCACTGGCGGGGCTCGTCACGGTGCTCGTCTGCGCGAAGCTCTTTCACCTCAACAAGGGCCTTGCCGCCGGTCTCGCGGCAGGCGGCATGACGCAGTCGGCCATCATCGGCACGGCCGGTGACGCCATTGCTCGCCTCGGTCTGCCGGCCGACCAGGTCAAAGCCATGCAGGCCGATGTCGCCGTCGGCTATGCCGTGACCTATGTGTTTGGCTCGCTGGGCGCGATCATCGTCTGCGTGAACATCCTGCCAAAGTTCATGGGCCGCAGTCTCAAGGACGCCTCCATGGACGCCGAGCGGGAAATGTCGGGCGGCGAAGCCGTGGCGGGGCCGGGCCAGATCACGGCGCTGCCCGAGCTCTTCGGCCGCGTGTTCCGCGTCGAGGCGGGTGCGGGCAAGACCGTCAAGCAAATCGAGTTGGCCGAACACGATTTCGTCGCGATCGAGAAGATCCGCCGCGCGGGCAAGGTGATCGACGCCACCCCCGACTTCGTGCTGAGCCGCGACGACCTCGTGCTCGTCGTGGGCCGCCGCGAGCAGATGGTCGAGGTGGGGGCGCTGATCGGGCCGGAAGTGCCGGACTCGGGCGGCATGAGCCTCGTGATGCAGACGCGCCAGATCGTGTTCACGGCGAAGGGCATGAATCACACGACGATTGCCGAAGTGCGCAAGAACGTGGACCGCGACATGCGCCACGGCGTGTACATCGAGAAGATCGAGCGCGTGGGCCAGCCCGTGCCGCTCCTGCCGGAAACGAAGCTGGAGCACGGCGACGTCGTGACCGTGTACGGCACCGCGACGGATACCAAACGCGCGGTGCAGGCCGCCGGCTACGAGCTTGCCTATAGCAACAAGACGGACTTCATCTACATGGGCGTGGGCCTCGTGCTCGGCTTGCTGATCGGTCTCGTCGTCGTGAATGTGGCGGGCATTCCGCTCACGCTCGGCTCGGGCGGCGGCTGTCTGCTCGCGGGTCTCCTGTTCGGCTGGATGCGCGGCAAGCACCCCATGTACGGCGTGATGCCGCCTGCCGCTTCGCAACTGCTCAAGGACTTCGGTCTTGCGGCGTTCGTGGCGGTGGTGGGGCTGAACTCGGGCCTGCAGGCGGTCGTGACGATCAAGCAAAGCGGCATCACGATCTTCCTCCTGGGCGTGGTCGTGACGCTCGTGCCGCTCTTCCTCACGATGCTGTTTGGCCGCTATGTGCTCAAGTACAACAACGCGGCGATTCTCGCGGGTGCGCTGTCCGGCGCCCGTAGTGCGAACCCCGCCTTCGGCGGCATTCTCGACAAGGCGGAAAGCGCGGTGCCCACCGTGCCGTTCGCCATTACCTATGCGATCGCGAACGTGCTGCTCACGCTGCTCGGGCCGCTCGTGGTCGGTCTTGCGTGACATGAACTCAACGCGTGCCGCGCATGGACGCGCGGCGCGCGCAACGTCTTCCAATGGAGAACACCATGGCAACGAAAGCGAAGAGTAACGGCGCGAAGGAAAAGTCGGCCCTCGAGGCACTGAGCCCGTTCGAGCTGAAGGACGAACTGATCAAGGCGGCCGGCGGTGGCGCGACCGAGCGCCCGGCCAACTTCTCGATGCTCAACGCAGGCCGCGGCAACCCCAACTTTCTCGCCACCATTCCCCGCCACGGCTTCTGGCAGCTAGGCCTCTTCGCGATGCGCGAGTCGGAGCGCTCATTCTCGTACATGCCCGAAGGGGTAGGCGGCTTCCCGCAGCGCGCGGGCATTGTCGAACGCTTCGATCAGTTCCTGCGCGAGAACAAGGGCCAGCCCGGCATCGATTTCATCGGCGGGGCGGTTTCGTACGTGCGCGACCAGCTGGGCCTCTCGGCGGGCGACTTCCTCTACGAGATGTGCGAAGGCATTCTGGCCTGCAACTATCCCGTGCCGGACCGCATGCTCAAGCTCTCGGAAATCATCGTCGGCCAGTATCTGCGCCGCGAGATGATCGGCAAGCATCCGTTCGTCGGCGAGTTCGACGTGTTCGCCGTGGAAGGCGGCACGGCGGCCATGACGTACATCTTCAACACGATGCGCGAGAACTTCCTGATCAAGAAGGGCGACACCATCGCGCTCGGCATGCCGATCTTCACGCCCTACATCGAGATTCCGGAGCTCAACGACTATGAGCTCGATGTCGTGCATCTGAACGCCACCGTCGAGAACAACTGGCAGTACTCGAAGAAGGAACTCGACAAGCTGCGCGACCCGAAGGTGAAGGCGTTCTTCCTCGTGAACCCGAGCAACCCGCCTTCGGTGAAGCTCGACGACGCGAGCCTCGAATACATTGCCGAGATCGTGAAGGAGCGCCCGGACCTCATCTTCCTCACCGACGACGTGTACGGCACCTTCGCCGACAACTTCGTCTCGCTCTTCGCGCTCGCGCCGAAGAACACGATTCTCGTGTACTCCTACTCGAAGTACTTCGGGGCGACGGGCTGGCGTCTGGGCGCTATCGCAACGCATCGCGACAACGTCCTCGATCATCTGCTCGCGAAGCTGCCGAAGGAGGAGAAGAAGATACTGCACAAGCGCTACGAGTCGATCACGACGGAGCCGGACAAGCTCAAGTTCATCGACCGTCTGGTGGCCGACAGCCGCACCGTCGCGCTCAATCACACGGCGGGCCTCTCCACGCCGCAACAGGTGCAGATGGTGCTGTTCTCGCTGTTCTCGTTGATGGACACCCCTGACGCGTACAAGAACGCGCTCAAGCGCCTGATTCGCAGCCGCAAGCGCGCGCTGTTCGAGGCAATGGGCACGACCTACGACGAGGACGATCCGAACCAGGTCGACTACTACACGATTCTCGACATGGAGTACCTGGGCGAGAAGCGTTTCGGACGGGATTTCGTCGACTGGCTGCTCAAGCAGGTGAAGCCCAACGAACTGCTGTTCCAGCTGGCGGCCGAGGCGCGCGTCGTGCTGCTGCCGGGCAAGGGTTTTGGCACGGCGCATCCGTCGGGCCGCGTGTCGCTCGCGAACCTCAACGAGTCGGACTACCGCAAGATCGGCCGTGCGGTGGCCAAGCTCACCGAGGAATACGTGAAGCGCTATAACGAGGCGACCGGCAAGAAGCTCGATACGGCTGCGGTGAAGAAGTGATGGCAGGCGGCGTAGAGCCGCCTGCGGTGATGTCGTCTGAAGTCCGGGCCGCATCCGGCGCAGTTTGCCGGGTGCGGTTTTTTTATTCGGCTCGTTGCCCGGCGGGTGCGCTGGCGGCACCTGCGTTTTGCGCACTCGGCGCGCTCTGCGCGGCATGCGAACGCACGCTCTTGCGATGAAGCGAAACCGAAAGCGCCACGGCCGCCGCCGCCGCGATGGCGGCGAACAGAAACACCGACCCATACCCGAACAGGTTCGCCACATAGCCGGCGAGCGGGCCGGTAATGCCCAGCGAGAGGTCGAGGAACACCGAGTACGCCGAGAGCGCCGCACCGCGGCTTGCGGGCGGCACGAGCCCGACCGCCTCGACGCCGAGCGCCGGGAACACGAGCGCGAAGCCGAAGCCGGTGAGCGCGGCGCCCGCGAGCGCGACTTGCGGCGTGGGCGCGAGCCACAGCAGCAAGAGGCCTGCGCACTCGCACGAGAACGAGACGATGGCCACGCGGAAGCCGCCGAAGCGCTTGATCGTGTTTGCAAACAACAGGCGCGCGCCGATGAACATCAGACCGAACACCGTGAGCGTAAAGGCGGCGTTGGGCCAGTGGCGCGCGGCGTAGAACAGCGTGATGAAGGTCGCGATGGAGCCGAAGCCTGCCGAGCCGAGCGCGAGGCCGATGCCATGCGGCAGCACGCGCGTGAATACGCTGCGGTACGACATGCGCTCGCCGTGCACGATCGGCACCGGCGCGATCGGGCGCGCGAGCCAGAAGCCGAGCGCGGCCATCGCGATGACCGAAACGCCGAGCATCCAGTAACCGATCGCGTGCGCCATCACCACGCCAAGCGGCGCGCCGATCGCGAGCGCGCCGTAAGTGGCGATGCCGTTCCATGAGATCACCTTCGCGTTGTGAGCGGTGCCCACGCGGCCGATGCCCCAGAGGATCGCGCCGGTGCCGCACAGGCTTTCGCCGCAGCCGAGCAACAGGCGGCTCACCACCAGCAGCGCGAGCGAGAGGCCGGGCCAGTGATCGACGAGCGTGCCAAGGAGGAGCAGCACGCCGCTCGCGCCGCAGATCGTCAGGCCGATCGTCACGGTTCTCTTGGGGCCGAGCGTGTCCGCCGAGCGGCCCGCGAGCGCGCGCGAGCAGAGCGTGGCGATGTACTGCACGCTGATTGCCGCGCCCGCCACCACGGTGCTGAAACCGAGGTCGTTATGCACGTAGCCCGGCAGCACCGCGAGCGGAATGCCGATCGTCAGGTAGCAGAGGAAGGTGAAAAAGACGACCGGAATGATCTGCAGGGTCGTCGATGCGGCGTTGCGCCTGGGCGCCAAATCAGCAGACATGGGGAAAACGCGGATGGAAAACGGCGGGAAAGGCGTAATTGTCCCATGGAACCGGTTTTTATGCAGAAATTGAAAAGCTGTTCCAACCGGCGGAACAAGGGTTTTCTGCGGTGATGACGGCGGTTTGCGTTCGATCGCCCCGCCACGGAGATCCCGCGATCTTGCGCGACGTTGCCCGCAATTCGCGCAAGCGCGGTGGCATTGTCCGACCGTTCGTGCGGAGATATCGGTGTTTAAACGGGTCAATGCTCAGTCGAATATGTCCGATATTCATGAATTAACGCCGAAATCGCGCAATCAAGACACATCAACATAAGCACAGCCACCCCGCAGCACACCGATTTATCGATTCAACGATATATCCCCCATGCTCCTCTAGCTATGGGTTGCCAATATTGGCAGTGATAGTTTTCGAACCGTCCACTCGAGCGGCACACGCCTTTTGCGAGCCGCAGCCAACGACGAGCCAGAAACCATGAGCCAGCCGATCCGCTTTTACCACCGCAACGCGATTCGCGAAGTCAGCGACGCGGGCGTCACCCGCACCGTTCTCCAGTACCTGCGCGAAGACGCGCGCTGCACCGGCACCAAGGAAGGTTGCGCCGAAGGCGACTGCGGCGCCTGCACGGTCGTGGTGGGCGAGCGCAACGAGGCGGGCGGCGTGAGCTTCAAGGCCGTCAACGCCTGCATCCAGTTCCTGCCCACGCTCGACGGAAAGGCGCTCTTCACCGTCGAAGACCTGCGCCAGCCCGACGGCTCGCTGCATCCCGTGCAGCAGGCCATGGTCGATTGCCACGGTTCGCAGTGCGGCTTCTGCACGCCCGGCTTCGTGATGTCGATGTGGGCGCTCTATGAAAAGCACGGCCACGAGCACGCGGACCACGCCGGCCTCGGCGCGTGCGCGGGCAAGGGCACCTGCAGCGTGCCTTCGCGCGACGAGATCGCCAACGCGCTCACGGGCAACCTGTGCCGCTGCACGGGCTACCGGCCGATCCTCGACGCCGCCGAGCAGATGTTCCAGGCCGGCGCGCCGAAGCAGCCTGTCGACGTGAAGGCGCTCGCGCAAACGCTGGCCACGATCGAGCGTAAGGATACCTTCCACTACGAGAGCCGAGGCCAGCACTACGACGCGCCGCGCACCGTCGAGGCGCTCGCCGCCATCAAGGCCGAGCGTCCCAACACGCGCATCCTCGCGGGCAGCACCGACATCGGCCTGTGGGTCACGAAGCAGATGCGCGAGCTTGGCGACATCGTCTACGTGGGTCAGGTCGAAGCGATGCGCCGCATCGACGTGAGTGACGCGTGGATCGAGATCGGCGCGGGCGTGACTGTGGAGCGCGCGTATGCCGAACTCGCGAAGCCGTACCCGGAACTCGAAGAGATGTGGCAGCGCTTCGCCTCGCTGCCCATCCGCAACGCGGGCACGATAGGCGGCAACGTCGCGAACGGCTCGCCCATCGGCGACTCGATGCCGGGGCTCATCGCGCTCGGCGCGCGCGTGGTGCTGCGCGGCGGCGATGTCGAGCGCGAGATGGCGCTCGAAGACCTCTACCTCGCATACCAGAAAAAGGACATGGCGGAGCACGAGTTCGTGCTCGCGCTCAAGGTGCCCACGCGCACCGGTGCGCGTGCGAACCTGCGTTTTCGCACCTACAAGGTCTCGAAGCGCTTCGACTCGGACATCTCGGCCGTGTGCGCCGCCTTCGCGTATATCGCCGATGGCGACGTGATTCGCGAGCCGCGCATCGTCTTCGGCGGCATGGCCGCAACGCCGAAGCGCGCGACCCACGCGGAAGGCGTGCTCGCCGGCGCGCAATGGCACGAAGCCACGGCCCAGGCCGCGATGATCGCGCTTGGCAACGACTACGCGCCGCTTTCCGACATGCGCGCGACGAGCGACTACCGCCTCGAAGCCGCGAAGAACACGCTGTACCGCTTCTGGCTCGAAACGCGTCCGCAAAACCCGCTTGCGCCGCAAGCGATCAACGTGCGCAACGTCGCAGCAGAAACGGCTTGAGACATTCAGGAATCGGAAAAGAGATACGGAGAACGACACAATGAACCAGCAAGCCGAACCGTTCCTGGACGAACTCAAGGCACGCGAGCCCTTCGCGCAAGTGCATGTCTCGCGCCCGCATGAATCCGCGCACCTGCATGTGAGCGGCCGCGCCACCTATACCGACGACATTCCGGTCGTGGCCGGCACGCTGCACGCCGCGCTCGGCCTCTCGCAAAAGCCGCACGCGCGCATCGTTTCGATGAACCTCGACAAAGTGCGCGCGACGCCCGGCGTCGTGGCCGTGCTCACGGCCGAGGACATTCCCGGCGTGAACGACTGCGGCCCGATCATCCACGACGATCCGGTGCTCGCCGACGGCGTCGTGCAGTACGTGGGCCAGCCCATGTTCATCGTGGTGGCAACCTCACACGACACGGCGCGCCTTGCCGCGCGCCGCGCCGACGTGCAGTACGAAGAGCTGCCTGCCGTGCTCACGGCGCAGCAGGCGCGCGCCGCGCAGCAGTCGGTGCTGCCGCCGATGAAGCTTGCGCGCGGCGAGGCGTCCACGCGTGCCGCGCGCGCCGCGCACCGGCATGAAGGCGAGATGCTGCTGGGCGGCCAGGAGCAGTTCTACCTCGAAGGGCAGATCGCCTACGCGGTGCCGAAGGACGACGACGGCATGCACGTGTGGTGCTCGACTCAGCACCCGAGCGAGATGCAGCACCTCGTTGCGCACGTGCTGGGCGTGGCCTCGCACAACGTGCTCGTGGAATGCCGCCGCATGGGCGGCGGCTTTGGCGGCAAGGAATCGCAGTCGGGCCTCTTCGCGTGCTGCGCGGCGCTCGCCGCATGGAAGCTGCTGTGCCCGGTGAAGCTGCGCCCGGACCGCGACGACGACATGATGGTCACGGGCAAGCGCCACGATTTCCACTACACGTATGAAGTGGGCTACGACGATCAGGGCACGATCGAAGGCGTGTCGGTCGACATGACCTCGCGCTGCGGCTTTTCCGCAGACCTCTCCGGCCCGGTGATGACGCGCGCGGTCTGCCACTTCGACAACGCCTACTGGCTGCCCGACGTGTCGATCGCCGGTTTCTGCGGCAAGACCAACACGCAGTCGAACACGGCGTTTCGCGGCTTCGGCGGCCCGCAGGGCGCATTCGCGATCGAGTACATCATGGACGACGTGGCGCGCTCGCTCGGCCTCGATTCGCTCGACGTGCGCCGCCGCAATCTCTACGGCAAGACGCAGAACAACGAAACACCTTACGGCCAGGTCATCGAGGACAACGTCATTCACGAGTTGATCGACGAACTCGTGGAAACGAGCGGCTATCGCGCGCGCCGCGCCGCGATTCGCGAATTCAACGCGAACAACACCGTGCTCAAGAAGGGCATTGCGCTCACGCCGGTCAAGTTCGGCATTGCGTTCAACGTCACGCATTTCAACCAGGCGGGCGCGCTCGTTCACATCTACACCGACGGCTCGGTGCTCGTGAACCACGGCGGCACTGAAATGGGCCAGGGCCTGAACACGAAGGTCGCGCAGGTCGTGGCGCAGGAGCTTGGCATCGAGTTCGGCCGCGTGCGCGTGACCGCCACGGATACGAGCAAGGTAGCGAACACGTCCGCCACGGCGGCGTCGACGGGCACCGACCTGAACGGCAAGGCCGCACAGGACGCCGCGCGCCAGTTGCGCGAGCGCCTCGCCGCGCTGGCCGCGACGACGTACGGCAAGGGCGAGGTCAACGCCGCCGACGTGCGCTTTGCCAACGAATCCGTGATCGTGGGCGAGACGATCGTGCCGTTCGAAACGCTGGTTTCGAAGGCCTATCTCGCGCGCGTCCAGCTCTGGTCCGATGGCTTCTACACCACGCCCAAGCTGTACTGGGATCAGGCCACGCTGCGCGGGCGGCCGTTCTACTACTACTCGTATGGCGCGGCGGTATCGGAAGTCGTGATCGACACGCTCACGGGCGAAATGCGCGTGCTGCGCGCCGATGCGCTGCACGACGTGGGCGCGTCGCTGAACCCGGCGCTGGATGTGGGCCAGGTGGAAGGCGGCTTCATCCAGGGCATGGGCTGGCTCACCACGGAAGAACTGTGGTGGAAGCCGGACGGCAAGCTCATGACGCACGCGCCGTCCACCTACAAGATCCCGACCGTGAACGACACGCCTGCGGAATTCAACGTGCGGCTCTTCAAGAACCGCAACGCGGAGGACAGCATTCACCGCTCGAAGGCTGTGGGCGAGCCGCCGCTGTTGCTGCCGTTCTCGGTGTTCTTCGCGATTCGCGACGCCGTGGCGAGCGTGGCCGACTACCGCTTCAATCCGCCGATGAATGCGCCGGCCACCGCCGAGGAAATCTTGAAGGGCGTGCGCGCGGTGCGGACGATGGCGCGCGAGGGGGCCGCAAAATGAATCGCCATCCTGAGCATTGCGTGCGCGTCGATGAAACCGGACGCGTGATCATTGGCCGCCGCAGCACGCCGGTGCCGCATTACGGGCCGATGCACATCGTGCTGTTCGGCGCGGGCCACGTGGGGCACGCGCTCATCACGTTGCTCGGCATGCTGCCGTGCGTCGTGCAATGGGTGGACGAGCGCGACGAACTGTTCCCCGACGAAGTGCCCGCCAACGTGCAGATCGAAGCGACGGACACGCCGGCGGCCATCGTTGACGAAGCGCCGGCGGGCGCGTACTTCCTCGTGATGACGCACAATCACGCGCTCGACTTCGAGCTTTCGGAGCGCATCATGCGCCGGCGCGATTTCGCGTGGTTCGGCCTCATCGGCTCGAAAACGAAGCGCGTGAAGTTCGAGCGGCGGCTCATGGAGCGCGGCGTGGAAGAAGGGCGTATGGAGGAGATCACCTGCCCGATCGGCGTGACGGGGATCGTCGACAAGGCGCCTTCGTCGATTGCGGTGGCGGTCGCCGCGCAGCTCATGCAGATGCGGGTGGCGCAGCGCCCGGCTGTGGTGAGAACACTCGCGCTCGAGCGCGCCTGATCCGACGCATCGTGCAAGTAAAACGGGCGCCTCGACGAGGCGCCCGTTTGCATTTCAAAGCGCTTCGCTAGCCACGTTCGCGGTCTTCTTCGCGCTCGCGCGCTTCGTGCCGCGCTCGGCGGTGAGCGTTCCCGATACCTCGTCGACCAAGCCGCGCAGCCATCCCACGTCGCTCGGCCTGTCTGGCTGCGGATGCCACATCTGATAGCAGTGAATGCGCGGAAAGGCGATCGGCGTGTCCACCACCGCAAGCGGCATGAGCTTCGCGTAATGCTGTGCGAAGCGCCGTGTCGTCGTGAAGATCAGATCCGATTGCAGCAAAACCTGCGGCACGAGCCCGAAGTAGGGCAGCGTCGCGACGATGCGCCGCTCGGCCTTCGCCTTCGCGAATCCCAGATCGATCGCACTGGCATGCGCGCCCGTATAGGGCGTGGGCGCGAGATGGGGCGCCGCGAGATACGCCTCGCGCGTGAGTTCGCGGCGCGCGAGCGGATGATCCGCGCGCATCATGCAGACAACCTTGTCGGAGAACAGGTCGCTGCGCGCGAAACGCGGCTCCGGCTTCGGCCAGTTGCCGATCACGATGTCGAGTTCGCCCGCGTCCAGCGCACCGTGATGGTCGAGCGTGGGCGAGAGCGAGAGGATCTCCAGCCGCGCCGCCGGCGCCGTCTCGCGAAAGCGGGCGATCAGCGTCGGCATGAAGAAGTCGTTGAGGTAGTCGGGGGCGGCGAGGCGGAACGTGCGCTTCGAGCGCTCCGGGTCGAAGTCGCCGTGCGGCGTGGCCACGAACTCCACGTCGCGCAGCACGCGCTGCGCGTGCTGCAACAGCGACTCGCCATACTCGGTCGGCACCATGCCGGCTTTGCCGCGCACGAGGATGGGATCGCCCAGGATCTCGCGCAGACGGCGCAGCGCCGTGCTGATGGCGGGCTGGGTCTGGTTCAGGCGCAGCGCGGCCTGCGTGACGCTGCGCTCGACCAGCAGCGTGCGCAGGACTCGCACCAGCCAGATATCGAGGGTGAGGGCGTTATCGTCGTCCATGGGGCGTGGCGGGCAAGGGCGCGTGCGCCAGAGAAACCTGCGCGCGCACGCGTTCAGCCATAACCATAAGCCGCCTCGCGCGCCGCCGCCATAGGGTGCGCGGCATGACGGAGATCAGAAGGATGCTTCGGGGGCGTTGCCGCTCACTCGGTCACGGTCTTCGCGAGTCCCGAAGGCAGCGTGGTGATGCGCTTGACCTCGCGCGAGTCGAGCCAGTTCGGGCTGCGCGCGCAGTAGAGCACCATCGGCAAGGCGTCTTCGCCCCAGAAGAGCTGCTTGTTCATCCAGAACGTCGGCACGCCGAACACGCCCATGGCGATGGCGTCGTTGGTGTTGCGGCGCAACTGTGCGCGCACGGATTCTTCCTCGATCAGCGACTCGCCGTGCGCAATGCCCACGCGCTCGCAAAGCTGTTCGAAGCCCTCGTCGCTCGACGGGTCGCGTCCCTCGCGCCAGATGAAACGGAAAATCTCGCGCACGCACGCGAGATCGCCGCCCGCGGCGATGGCGAGCAGCATCGGCCTGACCGAGTCGAACGGGTGAGCGGGCGGCATCTTGAACGGAATGCCGAGTTGCTCGGCGCGAAAGAGCGCGTGCCGGTAGGTGAAGATGCGCTTGGCCGGGACCGCGGAGCCGAACGGCTGGCCCCAGTGGCGATATAGCTCGGACAGCAGCACGGGCGTCGGCACGAAGTCGAAGCCGGGCCACTTCTCGTGCTGTTCCAGCAACAGATACGAAAACGGCGACACGAAGTCGTAGAACCAGGCCGGCTGGCTGGCGTCGATGCCGTCGATCATGCTGTTCCTCCGCTCTTGGGCGATTTCCGGGCCATTGATTGCATGGCCGATTGTTCGGTTCAAAATGCGTGCAGCGGCGCTAATGCGTGCGCTCGCCTGTTTCGTTGCCGCCGCTTTCGTCTGCATGGCTCGCCTCTGTACCCGCTGTGCCTGCTTCTTTGCTGGCGCCTTCCGGCGTCTCTGCCTCTTCGGCGCTTTGCGCTGTCTGCTCCTCTTGCGCAACAACGCTTGCGTCCAGCGCTTCGCGCGTGCCGGAGAGCCGCGCGCGCACGAAGCCGATATGTTCGCGCAGCACGTAGAACTGCTCGGCATACGCGAGCGGCATTTTCATGCCGTTGACCGACTCCTCGATCTTGTCGAGCTGGCGGATCAGCGCGCTGCGCTCGGTGGGCGAGTTGTCGGCCATCGCGGCGCGCTCGAGTGCGATGAGCGAGCCATACCAGCGGTAGATCCGCGATTTTACCCGCCAGGCGTAGAGCGAAGGGACGATCCGCAGGCCCGGAATCAGCACGACGATGATCGGCACGAGCAGCACCACGAGCCGGTCGGCGAGGCTCGCCACCCAGAAGGGCAGCACGCGGTAGAGGAAGCTCTTGCCCGACTTGTAGTAGCGCGCGGCGTCGCCGCTGATCGGGAAATCCTGGGCGCGCGGCGCGGGGAACTCGCCTGCGTGCTGCAGGAGCGAGGAGCGGCCGTGCACCTCCTTGGCCGCTTCGATCAGCAGGTCTGAGAGCGCCGGGTGGAGCGAGTCGCGCGCGACCAGTACGGCCGTGGGCGCGATGATCTGCAGCGGCGTGGCGGGCAGATTTTTGCCGAGATCGAACGCGCCCATCGGAATCGTGATGGCCGTGAGATACGGGTAGCGGCGCGCGAAGGCGTCGGCCTGCACGAAGTCGAAAAAGCGCACACCCGGCGTGCGCATGAGGTGGCCCATGACGGCCGGCTGCGCGGAATCGCCTGCGAGAAACGCGACGTCGATCTTGCCTGCCACAAGGTCGCGCGCGGCGTCGTCGCCCGAGAGCGGCAGCAGTTTCGTCGCGCCGCCGGGCTGGATGCCGTTCGCCTTGAGCAGCGTGAGCGCGAGTTCGCGTGTGCCGCTGCCCTCGGCGCCAATGGCGATGCGCTGGCCTTCGAACTGCGAAAGCCGGGTGGCGACTGGGCCGTGATAGAACACCACGAGCGGCACATAAGCCACGCTGCCGAGCGAGACGAGGCCGTCCGGCACCTTGCTCGCGATGCCGTCCTGCACGAACGCCACGTCGACGTTCGACTTCGGATCGGCGAGACGCTGCAGGTTCTGCACCGAGCCTTCCGATTCGAGCACGTTCAGCGTGATCTTGTTGCGCGCGAGGATGTCCTTGTACTTTTGCGCGGCGTTCCAGTAGGTGCTGCCCTTGGGCCCGGCGCTCATGGTGAGCGTGTTGGGCGGCGCGGGCTGGATGAGGCGCACCGCGAGCCAGATGGCTGCCGCGCTCACGAGCAGGATGGGGCCGAACGTGACTGCCAGGTCGCGCCACGAGATCGCCACGAAGCGCGCGACGAGACGGGGAGGAGGTTTGCGGCCGGTACGGGACTTCATCGGGGTGGAGCGGGCCTCGGGTGGTTCGGGAGCGTGCGGGTCGGGTCCGCGTTGGGTCCGGCGCTGGCGCCGGGTGGGCTCAGGCACGCGCGCCGCGCGGGCTCTGTGGAGCCGATGGTACATGAGAATCGGCGTTGCGGCGGCATGCCGCGTGCCTTGCCGAACACCTTGAGCGCATGCCACAGGCGCCTGCGCTAAACTCTTTGCGCTTGCGGCACAGCCAGGCTAAATTGTGATTCGCCTGCCGCGCCTGGCATGGCGCGCCGGGGACCGGAAGTCTGGCCGAAGCATCTGGCTCGCGCGAGCATCGACGCATCATCCATGCATAACAAACAGGAAACGGGCGCAGACCTGTCCGGGCGGGCGTAATAACCAAAGTCATTCGACGTCCTTTCATCCTTGCCTCTCGCATCGCGTCCAGACCCTGGCCGTGTACGCGCGCGTTGCGTGCTGTACGCGGTCATCGGTAGTGGTAACGAAGCCGTCAGACCGTGGCTGACGAGCGGCCTTCGGGCCGTCCGCCGGCAAGGGAGGCGGTCCTATTCCAGGCAAGAACCCGCAACAACGCGAAGACACAAGGAGAAAACATGAAATCGGTCGCTATTCTGAAGACGCTGGGCGCGGCACTGTGCCTGTCGGTGGCATGCAGCGCGTCCTATGCGCAAGACAACTCGGCGAACGCACCCGCGGCTACGACCTCGGCCGCTCCGGCGACGTCGGCCAAGAAGGCCGACCGCAAGCTGGGCTACACGGTGCGCAAGGCGCTCTCGAAGACCCAGGGCGTCGACGTTTCGAACATCAGCGTGCGCTCGCACGGCGGCGCGGTCACTCTGGAGGGCACGGTGCCGGATCAGGGCCAGATCGACAAGGCTGGCGAGGTCGCGCAAGGCGTGGCAGGCGTGAAGTCGGTGTCGAACAAGCTGACGGTCATGCAGCAATAAACGCTGTCACGCGCCCTGGAAGCAGGGTGCTTGCGGCACGTAGCAGGAAAAAGTCCGAAGAAAAAGCCCGGCCTCTGCAGGCCGGGCTTTTTTTATGCGCGTATGTCTGGCATGCAATTTCATCATGCTGCACTGCAGCCGCCAAAGTGTAGTTTGACACACAGTTTTCCCGCGGTTGGGGGTATACCGTGGATATCGCGCGTCTTCCCCGAGGTCGAGCGCGGCCTCATCGCTGGAAAGCAGGAAATCGCCATGACCATTCATACCTACACCGACTTGCCGCTCGTCGACCGGGCGGCCTTCGAACTCGCCTGTGCGCGGCACGGCTTTGCGCCCATGCAGTTCGATATTCGCGGCGAAGCCGATCCCAACGATCCGGACCACGGCGACATGCTGATCGTGCGGCGCGGCGCCTGGGCGCAGGCTTACCGCATCGACGCGCGCGGCCAGTGGCTACGCCAGTTCGAGGTCGATCTCAACGGCAAGTTCTTTCGCCAGGCGCCTCACGCCTGAGCGCGCACGTGCTGCGCGGAATGCGTATGACGTGCGCGACGCTCAGGAGAGCACGAGCCGCACGCCCACGAGCGTGAGCGTTGCGGCGAGCAGCACGCGCAGCAGCTTTTCAGGCGCTTTCGAAGAGAGCAGGCTGCCGATCGCGATGCCGGGCAACGAGCCGCACAGGAGCGAAAGCAGCATGTGCCAGTCGATCGAGCCGAGCAGCCAGTGGCCCGCGCCCGCGAGGAGCGTGAGCGGCACGGCGTGCGCGACATCGGAGCCGACGATGCGCACCGTGGGCAGCGCCGGGTAGAGCAGCAGCAGCACCGTCACGCCGATGGCGCCCGCGCCCACCGAGGTCAGCGAGACGAGCACGCCGAGCACCGCGCCCGTGAAGATCGTGAAAAACAGCGTGCGCGCTTCGCCGGGCTCGTGGCGGTGGCGCGAAGCGAATGCGGCGAGCTGCGGGCGGAAAATGAGCGCCACGGCCGTGATGAGGAGCGCCACGCCCAGCACGGCCTGGATCAGATGCCCTGCGCGCGGCGTGTCCATGCCATAGCGGTGCAGCAGAATCAGCGTGATCGTCGCGGCAGGCACGCTGCCGGTTGCGAGCCGCAGCGTCACACGCCAGTCCACCGAACCCTTGAGCCCGTGCACGAGCGTGCCCGTCGACTTGGTCGCCGCCGCATAGAGCAGGTCGGTGCCCACTGCCGTGGCGGGGTGCACGTGGAACACGAGCACGAGGAGCGGCGTCATGAGCGAGCCGCCACCCACGCCGGTCAGGCCGACCAGAAATCCGACGAACAGGCCGGACAGCGAATACAGCAGATCGATATGGGGGAAGGACATCGCGCGCGAGGAAGCCGGTTCAGGGGGCGGCGCCGCCTGCCGCGTTGAGAACAGCGCGCGCCGTAAGCGGCGCGTCAGGCTGGACAACGGCCAGGGCTGGCGGCGAAAATCCGCTATTGTCGCAAAACCGGCGGCTTGGCGCAGGGTTACGCGAAATTGGGCGCGCACCGCCTGGCTTTCAATTGCCTTCGCACGGACCCTGAGGTCGTGCAAGCACGCGCCGAACAGCGCCGCGTAGGACTGGCGTCTCCATAACCAGAATCGAACATGAATCCCGGCATCCTCTACGCGTTCGCTGCATTCGTTCTCTGGGGGCTCTTCCCCATCTACTTCAAGACGCTGCACCAGATCCCCGCGCTCGAAATGCTCGCGCACCGCATGGCGTGGTCGCTGCTGTTCGTGATCGCCGTGCTCGTCGTGCGCCACCATTGGCGCTGGCTCGGGCCCACGCTGCGCGACCGCCGCCTGCTCGCGCGCTTCGTCGCGAGCGCCGTGCTGCTTTCGGCCAACTGGGGCATCTATATCTGGGCCGTCAATGCCGGGCACATCGTCGAGGCGAGCCTCGGCTACTTCATCAATCCGCTCATCAACGTGCTGTTCGGCTATGCGTTCCTGCGCGAGCGTTTGCGCGCGCTGCAGTGGGCCGCCGTGGCGCTGGCCACCGCGGGCGTCGTATGGCTCACCTGGCAGAACGGCGCGCCGCCCTGGATCAGTCTCGCGCTCGCCGTGACCTTCGGCGGCTATGGCCTCCTGCGCAAGACCGCGCAGCTCGGCGCGCTCGAAGGCCTCGCGCTCGAAACGGTCTTGCTCTTTCCCGTTGCGATCGTTTATCTGACGATCGTGGCCCTCGCGGGCGAGAGCCACTTCACGCATGCCTCGCGCGGGCTGCAACTGCTGCTCGCGGCCTCCGGCCCGATCACGGCGATTCCGCTGCTCCTCTTCGGTGCGGCCGCGCGGCGCATTCCGCTCTCGATGCTCGGTCTTATCCAGTACGTCACGCCCACGCTGCAGTTGCTCACTGGCGTGCTCATCTACGGGGAGCCATTCGGCGCGGTGCGCGCTGTGGGTTACGGCGCGATCTGGGTCGCGCTCGGCGTGTATTCGCTCGAAGGCGTGCGCAGCCTTGTGGCCGCACGTGGGCGCCGGGCGGCGTGAGTGGCGTGAAGGGTCTTGGCCGCGAGGCGCTGTCGGGCATTGGCTGACATGCTGACGGCGCGGTAGGATGCCAGCACGATGCGCTGCGCGGCCGCGGCCAACAGCGCCTTAACCCGCAGTCAATCCTCCGTGGAGCGCCCCGCGCATGAGTATCGAAGCCGTTCGCCGGTTCGAGGAAGAATTCGCACCGCGTATTGCGGCGAAGCTGGCGAAACAATTCGGACCTTCGGTGCACGTCGACGTCGTGCCCAACGCCGGGCACGGCCATCCCACGCGCGTGCGCCTTCGCGGTCTCGCGAACGAGCACCGGCATCCGTATGGGTATCCGTTGAATGTCTCGCTGACCTGGGACACCGAGGAGATCGAGCGCCTCATGGAGCCCGGCGGCGAAGCGCGCTTCGAGCACTACCTCGAAGCGACCGGGCGCAAGCTGGCGTCATGGGAGTCGGCTCGCCCCGTCGATTTCGCATCGCGCACGCAGGGCGAGCCGGAAGTGCTGCTTGGCGGGCTCGATTTCGAGGGCTGATTCAGCAGCCCTCGATGCCCATCGATCTCGTCAACCGCGCGCCGCCCGCGTGAGCCATTCGCGGCCCTTGAGCATGCCCCACCAGTAGAAGCTCGGCAGCACGCTCGCCTTGAGCAGCCACATGAGGCGGCGCGGCCGCGTGGGGTCGAGCGGGAAGGTGGGCAAGAGGCGCCCGCCATAGCCGAACTCGGCCAGTACGACCTTGCCCTTTTCCACGGTGAGCGGGCACGAGCCGTAGCCATCGTAGCGGTAGGCGAGCGGCGCGCCTGCGCGCGCGGCGAGCAGATTCTCGGCCACGATCACGGCCTGCTTGCGTGCGGCCGCGCCGGTCTTGGCGTTCGGTGCGGAGCACACGTCGCCGAGCGAGAACACGTTCGGATAGCGCGGATGCTGGAGCGTGGCGTGATCCACTTCGCACCAGCCGGCCTCGTCCGCGAGCTGGCTGTCGCGGATAAAGTCGGGCGCGACCTGCGGCGGCACGGCGTGCAGCATGTCGAAGCGCTTCTCCACACGCGTGACGTTGCCGTTCGCATCCTTCACTTCGAACGTGGCGAGACGCGCCGGGCCGTCCACGGCGACAAGGTTCGACGAGAACGCGAGATTCGCGTTGTAGCGCTTCACGTACTCCATGAGCGGCGGCACGAAGGTCGCCACGCCGAACAGCACGGCGCCCGCGAGATTGAATTCGACGCTGACCTTGCCAAGCACGCCCTGACGGCGCCAGTGGTCGCAGGCGAGATACATGGCTTTTTGCGGCGCGCCTGCGCACTTGATCGGCATGCCGGGCTGGCTGAAGAGGGCGGTGCCGCCCTTCATCTGCTGCACGAGCTGCCAGGTATAGGGCGCGAGGTCATAGCGATAGTTCGAGGTCACGCCGTTCTTGCCGAGCGTTTCCGTGAGGCCCGCAATGCGCTCCCAAGCGAGCCGCAGCCCCGGCGCCACGATGAGCTGGCGGTAGGCCACGCGCACGCCGCTGTCGAGCTGTACGACGTTTGCCTCCGGCTCGACGCGCGTGGCGGCCGCGCGGAACCACTTCACGCCCGCAGGCATGACGCTCGCCATGGGGCGGCGCGTTTTCGTCACGTCATAGGCGCCGCCGCCGACCAGCGTCCAGGCGGGCTGATAGTCGTGATGATCGCTTGGCTCGACGATGGCGATCTTCAGGTTCGGCTCACGGCGCAGCAGGCTCGCGGTGACGGCGATGCCCGCCGTGCCGCCGCCGATCACGACCACATCCCAGGTTTCGCCTTCCCACGCGCAGGCCGCCGTCGCAGCGCGCGCGGCAGTCGCGGCTTGAGTGGCCGCTGACACCGGCGCGCCTTGCTGCGCGAGCCGATAGAGGTTCGTGGCGCGGTTGCCGCTGCGGCAGTACGCGAGCACGGGGCCGGGCAGGTCGACGAGCAACTGGGCGAACTGCGCGGCGGCGTCGGCGGTGATCTGGCCGGGCTTCACCGGCAGATAGGCGAACTGCAGGCCGAGTTGTGCCGCCGCCGTGCGCAGCGCCTGCGACGTGGGCTGCGCTTCGCCGCCTTCGCCATCGGGCCGGTTGCAGATGATCGAGCGATAGCCCGCCGCGTGAATGGCGGCGAGGTCGTCGGGTGTGATCTGGTCGGCGCTTGCGAAGCGCGCGTCGTGTTGCGTGATTTGCATGTAATTTTTGGTCCCGAGGCTGGCGCAGATTAGTGTGGTTTGGTGCTGCTCAATGTGGTTTCCTGCGAACGGCGGCGCTGCTCCAGCACCGCGTAAATCGCCATGCCCGCGAGCATGGCGGCGACGAAGAGCCAGGCGCGCGGCTGGCCGCCGCCCGCGGCGACGAGCGCGGGGCCGGGGCAGAAGCCCGCGAGCCCCCAGCCCGCGCCGAACAGCAAGGCGCCGCCGACCAGCCGGCCATCGATACGCCGCGACGTGGGCAACTGAATCGGCGCGCCGGCGAGGCTGGTTGTTCGCCTGCGCGCGAGCCAGAAGGCGGGTGCGGCGACCGCGATGGCGCCCGCCATCACGAAGGCAAGCGATGGGTCCCAGGTGCCGGTGAGGTCGAGAAAGCCGAGCACCTTGGCCGGATTGGCCATGCCCGAGACGAGCAAGCCGATACCGAACAGCAGACCGCACGCGAGTGCGCTGAGTTTTCGCATGTCAGCCTCCGACCAGGTGACGCACGGCGAACACGGTGGCGAAGCCCGCCGCCATGAACGCGCCTGTTGCGACGAACGAGCGCCGCGAGCCGCGCGCGATCCCGCACACGCCGTGGCCGCTCGTGCAGCCCGACCCGTAACGCGTGCCGACGCCGACCAGCAGCCCCGCCACGACGAGCGTGAGCGCGGACGCGTCGATCTGTATGGCCGGCAGCGCCGCACGCAACTGCCATAGCAAAGGTGCGGCGACGAGGCCGACGACGAATGCGGCATTCACCCCGCGCTCGGCTCCCGAGCCTGGCAACAAGCCGCCCAGCAAGCCGCTGATACCCGCAATGCGGCCGTTCACGAGCACGAAGAGCGCGGCGGCCGCGCCGATCATCAGGCCGCCCGCGAACGAGGCGTATGGCGTGAAGTGGGCGAGGTCGAGGCTCATGACGCTTGTCCCTGCGCTTGTACCTTCAGCCGCCCGCAGTAGAGGCTCGACAGCGTCTGCATGACCTGGATGACCTCGGGGCTCGCGAGGCGGTAGTAGATGTATTTGCCTTCGCGGCGCGTGTCGACGAGGCCTTCGTCGCGCAGCTTGCCCAGATGCTGCGAAAGGCTCGGCTGATGCACGCCGACCAGTTCCTCGAGCTCGCCGACGTTGCGCTCGCCCTCGGTGAGCTGGCAAAGCAGCAGGAGACGGTCTTCGTGCGCGAGCGCCTTGAGCAGCGCGCAGCACTTTTCGGCGGACTCGCGCAGGGCTGCGAGCGCTTCGGGAGCGAGTGGTGAGTTCATTTGTCGCCTCGATGGACGAAGTTAAACGGCGATCCGTCGCATTATACTTTGTCTAAAAACATTATATAAATTTATAATATGTGTTTCAATAGAGGGTCACTTTTGCGGAGCCCGCGATGTCCAACCCAGCCCAGCTGCCAACACCCGAACCCAAAGTCGAGCCGTTCTTCGACCCCGTCACGGCCACGGTCACCTACGTCGTGCACGCCGGGCGCGGCACGGCCTGCGCGATCGTCGACCCGGTGCTCGACTACGATCCGAAATCGGGCCGCACTTCCACGGAATCGGCCGAGCGTGTGATCGCGTTCGTGCGCGAATACGGGCTTCGCGTCGAGTGGCTGCTGGAAACGCACGCGCACGCCGATCATCTTTCGGCGGCGCCGTATCTAAAGGCGCAGTTGGGCGGGCGCATTGCGATTGGCGAGCATATTCGCGCCGTGCAGGGCGTGTTTCGCGCGGTGTTCAATCTGGGCGAGACGCTGAGCCCGGACGGCAGCCAGTTCGACGTGCTGTTCCAGGACGGCGAGACGTTCCAGGTTGGCGCTTTGGAGGCCCGCGCGCTGCACGTGCCCGGCCACACGCCCGCGGACCTCGCTTACCAGATCGGCAACGCCGTGTTCGTGGGCGACACGCTCTTCATGCCCGACGTGGGCTCGGCGCGTTGCGACTTCCCGGGCGGCGACGCGCACACGCTCTATCGCTCGGCGCGCAAGTTGCTCGATCTGCCGGGCGACACGCGCCTTTTCATGTGCCACGACTATCCGCCCGCTTCGCGCGGACCCTGCTTCGAGACCACGGTGAGCGCGCAGCGCAGCGGCAACATCCACCTGAACGAGACCGTGAGCGAAGCGGCGTTCGTGCAGATGCGCACCGCGCGCGACCGTACGCTCGCCATGCCGAACCTGATCCTGCCGTCGATCCAGGTGAACATCCGCGCGGGCCGCATGCCGGAGCCCGAAGCCAATGGCGTGCGTTATCTGAAGATTCCGGTCGACGCGCTGTGAGCCGCGGTTTCATGTGCGACACACGTTGCCATCCGCCTGGCCTGACCCGCTAGCGTGGCGGACCACGGAGCGTTTCTCTGATTTGTCGCATTGGCGCATTGAGGCGCGCACTCCGAAGTGCACGTCTCGCCGCCTTCGCTGCGGTGACCGATCTGCGCCGGTTGTGATCGAACCGGCTCTTCTCTTCTGGTCAGACGCCGCCACCCCGGATGTTCTGCCTTTGTGGCCGAGCGCGCGCGGCCGTAAGCCGATACAGGCGGGTATGTTCGTTCGCGTACTTAGTGAACGCGGGCATTGTCCTAGTATTTCGCGTGCTACTGGCGCTAAACAGCGTGCTTGCGTCCTCGCGCTCATGCTGGCGAGCCGGCGTTCGCCGAGCAACAGGCCATGCGGGAAGCCGGCTGGTGCGGGCTTGCCTTTGCGCCGTGCCGTATGCCTGAGGGCGTCACCGGCGTCGGCAGCTCATCGAAAAGGCGATTTTTTGACCGCCACGCCCGCTGGACACACCAGCATTCCAAGGAATCGAGAGGGTTTCGATGAACACAGCTTCGTTGCCGCGCCAACTCCCCCTGATCGGTTTCGCCCGCCGCGTATTGACGGTGCGGTTCCTGTTCGTCGCAACGGTGCTTTATGGCGGCCTGCTGTTCTGGGTTGCACCCAGGCCTCCCCTCGTCGATCTCCCGCAGCATGCAGCGCAGGTCGCGATGTTGCACGACCTCATGCTCGGCAAGTCGCCCTGGCATCAATTGATGCGGGTCAACCTGTTTACGCCCTACCTGATCGGCTATCTTTTTGCGTTGCCGTTCACGCTCGTAATGTCGGTCAGCGCGGCGGTCAAACTGGTGCTGACGCTGAGCTACTACACGTTCGTATTCGCCTGCGTGCTGCTGCGCCGGCGATTCGATGGCGATGCCCGGCTCGACTGGCTGTTCGTACCGGGCTTCTTCGGGCTTGCCTGGCAATGGGGTTTTTACACCTTCGTGGTGGCAACGCCGCTCGGGCTACTTTATCTGCTGCTTGCGCTGCGTCACGCTGATCGACCCTCGAGGTCGACGTCCGGCTGGCTGTTTCTCGCCGGAACGGCGCTGTTCTTTGCGCACGGACTGGTCTTTCTGGTGGCCAATGCCATTGGCGGCACGTTCGTCCTCGTGCGTGGCCGTGGGCGCAAGCTGTCGAAAACGATGCTGGCGCTCGTGCCGTACGCAGGCCTTTTGCTGCTGTGCGCGGTCTACGTGGTCGTGAATCACAACGCGCAATCGGCCTACGAATCTGACGTGCCGAGCTTCTTGCAAGGGCAGATCGTTCACCGTGTCGCCTCGATTCTCATGTCGACCTGGGGCGCGGGGTTCTCCCATCGATGGCCGATGATCGTCGCGACGCTCGTCGTACTTGCGGCAGCGCACCTGCTCGGCTTGCGGCTGAATCGGCGGGAACCGGCCGCGCTCGTGCCGTTGGGCGTGCTGCTCGCAATGTGGGCGTTTGTTCCGAGCAGCGGCATGAGCACGCATCTCTTGTACGAGCGTTTTGCGCTATACGTGCTGCCGTTCTACGCATTCATCTTCGTTCGCCGCGAGCCATCCGGCGACGATACCGACGCACGGCGCCGCCGCGATCTCGTCGGCCAGGGGGCGCTCGCCCTTGTCTGCCTGGTCTTTTTCGGCGTTCAGACGAAAAGCCTGCTGGATTTCGCGAAGGAAAGCGCATCGTTCGAAACGGTGCTCGCTTCGGCGGAGCCCGCGCAACGCGCACTTATCCTGACCATGGATCCGGTAAGCCCAGCCGCCGGGAATCCGCTTGCTTACATGCACTATGCAGCCTGGTATCAGGCGGACAAGCAAGGTCTGGTTGACTACAATTTCGCCGATTCGTTGGCGCAAGCCGTGCGGTATCGCGAACGGCGCTCGCTTTCGATGTCGGCCGACCGGCTCGCCTGGCTGCCGGACACATTCGACTGGAATATCGACCGTGGAGACCAGTACCGGTACTTCTTCGTCCGGACGTCGGGGGCGTTGCCGCACGCGCTGCTGGCAAATCGCCTTTGCCCGCTGACCGTCGTACAAAGGAGCGGCGAATGGTTGCTCTACGAGAACCAGAAGTGCCATCCAGCCGGTTGACCTCGCGCCCGTCGCGCCCGATTTCGCGGTCGGCAAGCTGAGGGAACGCGGAGAAGGCCCGCCACACATGGCGGCCTTTTTCTGCGTTGGCGAGCCGCTCGCTTCTTTGTCCGAAATTCGAAAGCATCTGTCCACTCGGCGGGATGCCGGCAATCTAGACTTCCGTTCAATGCGCCGCCGCCATTGACTCAAGCAAGGGCGCGGCGCCCCTGAACCCACGGAGTCCCGCCATGAAAGCCATCCAGTTCAAGACCTTCGGCAAGCCCGAGGTGCTCGAATACGTCGATCTGCCCACGCCCGTGCCCGGCGCCGATAGCGCGCTCGTGCAGGTGCGCGCCGCCTCGGTCAACCCGAGCGATGTGAAGAACGTCTCCGGCCATTTCGAGCACACGGTGCCGCCGCGCGTGCCGGGGCGCGACTTCAGCGGCGTGGTGGTGGCGGGCCCCGCCCAGTGGCTTGGCGTCGAGGTCTGGGGCACGGGCGGCGACATCGGCTTCACGCGCGACGGCACGCACGCCGAGTTCATCGAGGTGCCAGTGGCCGCGCTCGCGCGCAAGCCCGCGGCGCTTTCGCACGCGCAGGCCGCGTCCATTGGCGTGAACTTCGTCGTGGCGTGGCTGGGCACCGTCGATTACGCGCATCTCGCCGAAGGTGAAACGATCGCCGTGATCGGCGTGTCGGGCGGCGTGGGCGGCGCGGTCACGCAGATCGCGAAGGCGCGCGGCGCACGCGTGATCGGCGTGGGCCGCGAGGCGCCGCTTGCCGGTTCGCCGGCCGCGCGTCTCATCGACGCCTTCGTGCCCATGGACGAGCACACCGCCGAACGCGTGCGCGAACTGACGGGCGGCGCAGGCGCGGACGTGGTCTACGACGCCGTGGGCGGCGTGGCGTTCGAACTGGCGCTCTCGCTCGCGAAGCGGCGTGGCCGCGTGGTCGAGATCAGCGCAACCGGCAAGCGGCGCGTGGAGTTCGATCTGATCGACTTCTATCACAACGAAACGCAGCTGCTCGGCGCCGATAGCGCGAAGCTCGGCGTCGTCGAATCCGCGCCGCTCATGCGCGCGATTGCCGAAGCGTTCGATGCGGGCCGGTTCGAGCCGCCCGTCGTGGCCGCGCACTTTCCGCTCGCACGCTCGCGCGAAGCCTACGAGGCGGTCGCGGCGGGCACGCCCGGGCGCGTCGTGATCGACATGGCGTGAGCGCCGGACGACGAACGGGAGAGGGCGATGAAGGGGTATCTGGTGTCGTTCGCGGTCGGCGCGCTCGCGGGGCTGCTCTACAACGTGCTGCAGGTGAAGTCGCCGGCGCCGCCGACCATTGCGCTCGTCGGGCTGCTCGGCATGCTGGCGGGTGAAAACGTCATCGGCCTCGTGCGCGCGTGCGTCGCGCACCTTGCGGGGTGAGCGGGCTGCGCGGGGCAATCGTTGCCCCGCGCGCGGGATAGCGGCCCGCGCGCGTTTTGCGGATCAGCTAGCTCATGCCTCGGCCCGCACGAGCCGCTCGGGCAGGCGCGCGCGCAGCGCACGCGCATCGAGCGCCGCAAGATCCTTGTCGAGTTCGAGCGTGACGAGGCTGCGCGTTTGCGCGTCGATCGCCTTGCGCAGCACGCCGAGGAACGCCGGAGGCGCCGCGAGCACGAGCGTGCCGTAGCGCGCGTCGTTGCGGCCCTTCGTGAGCGTCGTCGCGATCTCCGCGGCGAACACGGTGGCTTCGTGGTCGTGCTGGCTGGTGTCAGGATCGGTCGCGCTGCGGCCGAAACCGACGCGGTCGGTGGTGCGCCCCGGTTTGTCGGTCACGAGGTTCTCATCGAGCATGCGGCCCTGCAAATGCAGCAGCGTCTCGACTTCGTCGATGGCGCCCAGCGGGCTTTCTGCGGCGAAAATGCGCGCGGTCACACGGTTGGCGACGACAATCCAGATCGTTTTCGACATGTTCGACTCCCTGCCATGGCGTCCGGCGCATGAGGCAGCCGGGCGGTTGAGAGGACTCGCGCCACGCGGCGTGAATATCAAGGGTAGCGCGCTTCGGGCCGCACGGCGCGGGAAATGCCGCCGCGCCCGATTACGTGCGTCGTGCGCCGCCGGCATGCGCGTGGCGCTAGGCGTCGGACCCGCGAGCCGCATGCCCACGCAGGCCGTTTTTCTTTCCGGAATTCGAGAGGATGATTCTCGTTGCTGCCGGATTATCTTTTTTAGCGGAAGAAACTACTCTTTGGCCGCCGCGGCCGACTCCTCGGCGCGCAGCCTATTCCACAGCGCTTCGAGGCGGCGGACGTGAAGTCGGCGTTAGACGAGCGCGAGGCGCGCATTCGCGAACTGGAAGAGGCAGCGGCGCAACGCGAGGCGCGTATGCGCAAACTGGAGGCGGAAATCGCGCGCTTGCGCAAAGGTGCCGCGGCGTGAGCGCTCGCTCGCACCGCGACTCATCCACAAGCGGCTTATTTGGCTTTTTCCGCCGAGTTGGTGATGGCTTGTCCGCCCTTCGAGATGTCCTCGCCCGCGCCAGCGATGGTGTTGCAGGCGGCGAGGGTGACGGCGAACAGTGCAAGCGCAAACGCGAGATAACGGCTCATATCGGCTCTCCCTGAATCGAAATGGACGTCGAAAAGAAGCGGCGGCGGGCATGAGGCATGCACGCCGCCGTTCCTTTCAATTCTACGCGCGAAGCGGGGCCATATGCGCCGAGCTTGCGCAGCTAGCCGTTTTCAGCGCCTGCGCGTCCTGCGCACGACGAGCCATTTCGGCGAGCGAAAGCGCACGATGCTCACGTAGAGCCACACGTAAGTGAGCGCGAACAGCACGACGAAGCAGAACAGGTGCAGCGTGTGGCGCCAGAACAGCGTGGCCGGAATCACGGCAATCAGGCAGAGCAGCCACAGGTAGGGCGACGTGAGCGAATTGCGCCGCGTGAGTTCGCGTGCGTTGCGCGCGCCCACGACCCAGCGCATGAGGCGCTTGTAGACGAGCATGTGCAGGTGCACGCCGTCGGGAATGCCGGGCGACATGCCGCGCACGAACTTCTTCCGGTAGATCGAGAAGCACGTCTCGAAGATCGGATACATGAAGAGCAGCACCGGATACCAGGCCGACACGTCGCGGTTGCGCATGACGAGCAGGATCGACAGCTCGGCGAGCATGAAGCCGATGAAATACGCGCCGCCGTCGCCGAGGAAGATCAGGCCCGCCGGGAAATTCCACATGAAGAAGCCCAGCACCGCGCCCATCATGATGAACGACGCCGAGAGCACCACCGGGTCGTGCACCTGGAACGCTACGTAGGCGAGCGAGGCGAACATCATGAACGCGACCATCGAAGCGAGGCCATTGAAACCGTCGATGATGTTGATCGCGTTGGCGAGCGCCGCGACCGCGAGCACCGTGATGACGAAGGAAATCGCCGCGTAGGAAAGCAGGAAGTCGAGCGGCGGCACGCTGATGCGCGTGACCGCGATGCCGAGGAACCAGAACGCGAGCGCGGCGGCGGCCATCGTGCAGAGCAGGCGCGCAAGCGGCGAAACGCGCTTGGTAAGGTCTTCGATCAGCCCCGAGGCGAACGCGGGCAGCCCGCACGCGACGATACCGAGTATGCCGCCCGAAACGGCCGGATACGCGCCGTGCAACTGCGCAGCCGCCACGATGAGCCCCGCGAGAATGCCCGTTCCGCCGATGCGCGGCACGGGCCGCACGTGAAATTTCTGCACGCCCACGAGATCGGAGTCGACGGAGAACCTTTCATGCAGATGCGCGTAACGCACGATCAGCAGCGTGACCAGCAGTGAAACGAGAAAGCCGAGGGCGAAACTGAGCATGAAAGGAAACCGCGACCGGAAAGAGGAATGCGCGATTATACAAAGGCGGCGGGGCGCCTTTGCGGCGCGGGGTGTGTATGGCCGCGCACAGAGGGCCGGGCGACGCTTTGCTTAAATCAGAGGTGTCTTCGGCGGCGGCGCCGGGCCTATCCGCGAGCACGTGTCGTGAAACTTACGCAAAGAGCTATCAGATGACGAGCGGGCACGCGGACAGCACTCGCAATGTCGAGGCCATGCGCGGCATCGCGGCGATGATCGTCGCGTACTTTCATTGCCGCGTGATTGCGTGGATAGGCATCCGGCACTTCGTGGCGGGCCACTATACGCATTTCTCGCTCGACACGGTGCTGGCGTACCTGACCATTCCGTTCGTCTGGGGCTCGATTGGCGTACCGATTTTCTTCGTGATAAGCGGCTATTGCATTCATCGCGGCCATGCGGCGCGGCTCGCGCGCAACCCGCTCTATCGGCTCGATGCAGGCGATTTCCTGCTGCGCCGCTTCATCCGCATCTATCCCGTGCTGTTCTTCGCGCTGCTGATGACCTTCGCGCTCGACAGTTTCAGCGCCAACTTCTGGCCGCATAACGACCGCCTCGGCGATGTCGGCTTGAGTGCCTTCGCGGGCAACCTGCTCGCCCTCCAGGGCGTCACCGCGCCGACCTATGGCTCGAACGGCGCGCTCTGGACGTTGTCGCTGGAAATCCAGTTCTATGCGCTCTATCCGCTGCTGTTCGCCGTGCGCCGCCGAATCGGCTCGAACTGGACCCTCGCGGGGCTGGTCGTGCTGGGCGCGGTTTCGTACGCGCTGCTGGAGCGGCGCGGCGTCATCGTGTTCACGTCGTACTGGGCGGCCTGGTATCTCGGCGCGTGGATCGCCGAGCGCGAAGTGCGGGGCGTGCGCCTGAATAACCGCGTGGTCGCCGTCGTGGCGCCACTCATGCTCGTGTTGGGCTGCGCGGCGCCGACGCAGTACGCGCAATTCCAGCTCTGGGCGCTCGCATTCGCGCCGTTCCTCGAATGGATGCTCCATGCGCCTGCGAGCCGCTCTCTGGCCATGCGGGCGCTGGAGAAAGTCGGCGAATTCAGCTATTCACTCTATATCGTGCATATTCCGGTCTGCGTCGCGCTGGTTTCCTGGCGCTTTCATTCGATCAAGCCGGTGAGCATTTTCTGGTCGACGGGTTTCTTCCTCATCGCGCTTGCGCTTGCGTATGCCTTCCACTTGCTGGTGGAGCGCCCGGCGATGGGCGTGCTGCGCAAGATGTCCGCACGGCGCAGCGCCGCTCGCGCCAGCTTGCCTTCGCAGGCGCCGCTGTCGGTCGACGGGCGGCGTTAATTCGTCTTATCGCGCTCGAGCAGCAGCACACTGGGCTCGCGCGGCGCAAGCCACCTGGCGAACTCTGCGCGGTTCACTTCGCGATATCCCTGCAAATGCGTGAAGCGGACGACGTATTGATTGTCGTAGATCCACCAGAAGCCGCGCTGCGGCTTCGCGACATAGCTCGGGTCGTACAGGTAAAAGCCGTTGAACTCGAAGCCGCCGTCGATGCGATCGGCAGCGACGCCGCGAGCCGTGAGGTCGTCGAGAAGTGACCACCTGGCGCGATTCAGGCTCATGTAGTCGTGCGTTGCCATTACGCTGAACAGCCCCATCGCGGCGAGCGTGACAACAGCCGCGAACGACGCCGCGCGCGAGCCGACCGGTTCGCGTTTGCGAGCCGGGTTGCGCGGGTCGTCGATCACGAGCAGTGCAAGCAGCAGGAAGCTGACAGGTAGTAGATAGCGGTCGTAGAAATGCGACGCGAGGAAAGGCGCTACATAGATCGCCGCCGACGACAAAAGGAAGACGCGCACACCGCGAGCGCGAGCATCGAGCTTCGAGCGTTGAGGTGCGAAAAGCGC
Organism: Paraburkholderia sp. J7; assembly: GCF_905220155.1. Taxonomy (NCBI): domain Bacteria; kingdom Pseudomonadati; phylum Pseudomonadota; class Betaproteobacteria; order Burkholderiales; family Burkholderiaceae; genus Paraburkholderia; species Paraburkholderia sp. J7. The sequence goes on from NZ_CAJMYZ010000004.1 coordinate 207,048, forward strand.
GGCGCACGCCAGCGACAATTCGAGCACGAGCATGATCGCGCCGGCAACCGAGATCAGCGTGACGAAGACCCAGAACGCATGCGGCAGGGCGAAAGCGGCCGGGTACGGGCCGTCGCTGAGCAGCACAGGACCAATGCCCGTCGCTGCGATGACGTTCCCGGCGACTGGCATGCTGCGCTCGAGCGATATCATCGCGATCCAGATGGCGAGGCCCGCAACGCCCGCCGCAATCAATGCCGCACGGCGTACGCCCCACTGGCGGGCGCGGCGCACGGTTCGGGGCAGGCGCCATACCAGTACGGGAAACAGAAACCACCCGAGGTAGGCGGCCAATGCGCTCAGCTTCAGCACGGCACTCAGCAGCAGCCTGCCGGGCGTGGCCACTTGCGTGGCGAGCGTGTCGTACGCCATGTCGTATAGCACGGGAGTCGCGTCGTGCGCGGCGAGAAAGGCGCGCAGGCCATACAGAAAGGCGCCGCTCGCCACGGCAATTCCCAGCGATACGCCTATGGCGGCGAAGTCGCGGCGGCGTTCGAGGGCGAGCGTGAGCAGCATCGCAGCGGGCAGATAGAGCGCGGTCTGCCGTATCGACAATGCGGCGAGGCAGAGCACGACCGTCAGCGCCAGGTGCCGCATTCGCCTCTCGGTGAGATACCGGCAAAAGTTCAAGGTCGAGCCCAGCGCGAGCGCGGTGAACCCGATGTCGGTCATGAACGTGAACGACAGCGCGAAGTAGAGCGGATTGAAGCCGAGCGCGAGGGTCGCGAGCGTCATGCTGCGCCGACTGCAGCCGAGCGCGCGCAACAAGGCGGCGAACGCGAACAGCCCCAGCGCACCGGCAACCAGCGTGGAAATCCTTAGGGATTCGAACGAAAACCCGGAGGGTAAGCAAAAGAGTGCGCCCCACAAGACCTGGCCAATCAGCGTCATCGAGGTCCAGCCGAGCGGGCGGAACTGGCCGGTCTCGAGCAGGCGGTGCACGGTTTGCGCGTACGACCAGTCGTCGTTGAGCGGGAAGGCGCCCGTGGGATTGGCGAGGGTCACAGCGAGTACCCACACGATCGCCGGCAACGCAACGAGCGCATGCTCGAGCGGACGGCTTGCGAATTGCCATTGCGAGGCAGCAGTCTTTTGATTCATCCGGGCGCGTCTCTGCTTGCGCGGGCGTTCGGCCGCGCGAAAACGGAAGTCGATAGGTATGGTTCGTTTATCGCTGCGCGCCTCGCGCCGCACGAAGGGCGGCGAAGGGCGGCCCTGTCGTGACCCGCGCACGCTGCGCGGCTAGATGGCGATCAGCATGCTCATCCCACACAGAGCGAGGACGCCCAGGCTTGCGCGATCCTTGAACGCGAATACGATCGGGTCGTCGTGCATGTTGCCGCGGAACGCGCACATCCAGATCCGGCTCACCCAGAAGAGCGTGAGCGCGAACGTGGCCCACAGCGCCTGCGGATGCTGGTACAACTGCCGCATTTCGGGCGTATTCATGTACAGCGCGAGCACGAGCACGGCGAGATAGGCCGAAGCCGTGCCGAACGAGCGCAGGATCGACATGTCCTGCGTGATGTAGCCGCGGCCTGCCGCTTCGGCTTTGCCTTCGCGCAGGATCATGTCGAGCTCGACGTAGCGCTTGACCATGGCGAGCGAGAGGAAGATCGGAACGGAGAAGAGAATCAGCCAGTACGACAGCGGAATGCCCGTGGCGGTGCCGCCGGCGATCACGCGCACGGTGTAGAGGCATGCAAGCGTGAACACGTCGACGAGCGTCATGCGCTTGAGCGCGAAAGAGTAGGCCACCGTGGCCGCGAAATACGCGGCCAGCACGACACCGAATTTCCACGGCAGCAGCGTGGCGAGTCCCGCGCCGGCAAGGAGCAGCACGATAGTCAGCACGATGCCGAACTTCAGCGTGAGCCGCCCCGACGCAAACGGCCGGGTGCGCTTGCGTGCGTGGCGGCGATCGGCGTCGAGATCGAGCATGTCGTTGAGCAGATACACGGACGACGCGAGCAGGCTGAACGACGCGAACGCCACGCACGCGGCGATGACCGCATGCAGGTCCGTGAAGCGGTGCGCGGTGAGGAGCGGCACGAAGATCAGCACGTTCTTCACCCACTGATGCACGCGCATTTCCTTGAGCACGAGCGGGATCAACTGGCGTTTTTGCTCGAAGAAGATGGTGGCCGCGTTCGCCTTGCGCGCCACGGCGGCAATATGCTTGTCGCCCACCACGATCGCCTGGCGAGCCTTTTGCCAGACGGGCACGTCGGCGCGTGCGTCGCCGCAATAGTCGAAGCCTTGATCGCCGAACTGCTCGACGAGCGCCTGTGCCTTGTTCTTGCCGAGCAGGTTGTTGCTGGCCGTGCTCGCGAACACGCCGGTGAAGAGGCCGACGTGCGCGGCGATCTGCGACGCGAGACGCTGGTTGGTGGCCGTGCACAAATACAGGTCGCGTCCGTTCGAGCGCTCGTTGCGCAACCACGTGAGGAGTTCGGTGTTGTAGGGCAGCACGCCCACGTCGATGTTCACGCGCTGTGCAATCTGCTCTTTTAGATAAGCGCGTCCGCGCAGCGCCCACGCGATGCACAGGAAGATCGACAGCGGGTTCTGCTTGAACAGTACGAAGAAGGCTTCGAACAGCAAGTCGGTGCGCGTGAGCGTCCCGTCCAGGTCCACGCAAATCGGCACAGCGGTGGCTGCGGGAGTGGCCATTATCTCTCTCCGTGCCGGCACGGTATCGGTCGAGGCGCCGGCTGCTGCTGCATTGGCCGGAGCGAGGCGCAAACGCGTCGCGCACGCGTTCCGGAGCGTGAAGCCATCGTAGCGACGGCGGCGCGCGGACTCTGTGCGGCAACGCACCACCGGGCGCCGCGCCTGCGCTCAGGCGAACACGAAGTGCTTGTCGAGGTGGTATTTCGTGGCATAACCGATTACCAAACCAAGCGCGCCGCCTGCGAGCCGGGCGGTTTCGCCGTGAAAGAGCGCGTCCGCGCCGAACTCCACGACCCAGAAAACGACTGTCGTGCCGAGCCCCATGGCGACATAGAGCGCGAAGGTGCGCATGCCGTGCGCGACGCTGCGGTGCTCGTAGCGAAAGATCCAGGCTTTGTCGAGCAGATACTTGACGACGAGGCCGACGCCAGTGCCCACGCACACCGAAATCGGCACCGCATACCGGCCCTGGTACAGGTGAAACGCGAGGCTCTGGCTGCCGAGGTTCGCGCCGATCGAGATGGCGGCGAACACGGTGTACCAGAACACCAGTCGCGAGCTGCTGAGCGTCATGGCGGCGGCCGGGCTGCTCATAGCGAGATCCTCTTGAACACGAAGCCGGGCAGCGAGCGGATCACGAGCATGATCTCGGCCCAAAACCATGGCGTGTAGATCGAATCCTTGCCGCGCTCCACGGCGCGCACGATGTCCGCGGCCACGCGCTCGGGCGTGGCGACCAGCGGGCCGGGCAACGCGAGGCCGGCTGTCATCGGCGTATTCACGAAGCCGGGCTTGATCGTCAGCACCTTTACGTTCGACTTGAAGAGGCGCGCGCGTAGCCCTTCGCAGAAGGTCGTCACGGCCGCCTTGGCGGTGCCGTAGACGTAGTTCGAGGGCCGCCCGCGGTCGCCTGCCACCGACGAGATCACGGCGATCGAGCCGCTCTTCTGCGTTTCGAACAGGCCGGCAAGCAGCGTGAGGAGCGCGATCGTGGAAAGCGCATTGACCGTGATTTCGCGCACGGCAGCCTGCGGGTCGCGCTCGCACTCGGACTGGTCGGAGAGCGTGCCGTGCGCGAGCAGCACGATGTCAATGCGACCAAGTTCGTTCACGGCCGAGTCGAGCATCGCGCGATGCTGGTCGAAGTCGTTGACGTCGAGTACGAAGGTCCCGACGTGGCCCGCGCCGCGCACGCGCAGGTCCTGGGCGACGGCCTCGAGCCGCGTGGGATGGCGGCCGGCCAGCATGAAGTTCGCGCCGAGCTTGACCCATTCGCGTGCACAGGCCACCGCGATTGCGGAAGAGCCGCCGACGATCAGAATGTTTTTGTCCATTACCGGGTTGTCCTTTGCCAGAAGCGCGACATCAAGGCGGGGTCGCGCAGTTGTTCGAGTACCTGCCAGTCCGGATAGGCGGCGCGAAAATCCGCACCGCTCATATGGGCGTCCTTGGCCGGATATTGACGGCCGCCCGCTTCGCGCACGATCGCGTCGAGCCGTGCGAAGAGGGCGGCATTGCGGGTGTCGTGCTGCGGAAAGTCGAGTGCGAGCGAGATGCCCTGCATCGGGAACGACAAAAGGCCCGGCGAGACGAGCGGGCCGCAGCGCTTGAGCACCGCGAGAAACGAGCCGGCATTCGTCGACGCGATGGTGTTCAGGAACGCATGCAGCGCGTCGCGCGCCGTCGCATCCGGCACGACGAGCTGGTATTGCTGGAAGCCGCGCCGCCCATAGAGGCGATTCCAGTTCTGGATGCTGTCGAGCGGGTAGAAGTAGCTCGCGTAGTCGACGACGCCAGCGCCGGCCTTCGCGGCCTCGCGCCGGTAGTAGAACGTATTGAAGAGCTTGAGCGTGTAGCGGTTCACCGGCGACCACGGCAGCGCGAACGGCACGCGCCGCTCGCGCCGCTCCGGCATTTCGAAGCACTGGTCGGCGGCGTGATCGGCGCAAACATAAATGCCCCTGCCAAGCGATGCGCCGCGACCCAGGCAGTCGATCCACGCCACGCCATACTCGTGCTGTGTGTCGAGTTCGTGCGACAGGACCAGGAATTCGTCGAGATTGCCGAAAGGCCTCGTCTCGATCGCGAGGTGACTGGAGGCTACCGGCATCAACTGCAGCTCGACCCACTCGACAATGCCCGTGAGCCCGAGGCCCCCGATCGTCGCACGGTACAGATCCGTGTTTTCGTCGGGCGCGCACTCGAGCGGCTCGCGGTCTGAGCGCAGCAGCGAAAAGCGGCGGACGTGTCGCCCGAACGTGCCGCGCACGTGGTGGTTCTTGCCATGCACGTCGTTGGCCACCGCACCGCCCAGCGTCACGAACTGCGTGCCGGGTGTGACCGGCAGCATCCAGCCTCGCGGGACCGAAAGCGCGAGCACTTCGCCCAGCGTCACCCCGGCCTCCGCGCGCAGGACGCCGCTTTTCCAGTCCGCCGCAATGAAGCGGTCGAGGCCACGCAGCGCGACGACATGATCGGTCGCCGCGAGGCAACTGTCGCCGTAGCTGCGCCCGTTGCCGAACGGCAGCGTTGTGCCAAAGCGCGTGCCCGTGTCGCGCAGCACGCCCTGCACGCCCTCGCGCCAGCCAGGCGCGGGGCCTGTCTGCGGCGCATACGGGTAGTGGCCCCAGGAATTGAGCTTGGCGGCGCTCATAATGTGCGGACGATTGGAGAGGTTGAAAATGATCCCATCTTAGCCACGCCGTTATCCGCCAACCGTTAGCAGAGGCACACAACGCGCGCTCGCGCACGTGCCCTCCGTGCCCTTTGTCCGATTGCTTGCGCGCTCAATCGACGATGTTTGCGATCATCCGCTTCATTTGCTCGAGGTAGGCTTCCACTGAGAAGCGTTGCGCGACATCATCCAGCGCCTGGTTTGCGAGGCGATCGGCCATTTCGGGGGCGGCGCGCAGGATGGCGATCGCATCCGCGAGCGCAGTGACGTCGCGCGGCGCCACGAGCCAACCGTTGGTGCGGTGCCGCACGATCTCGGTCACGCCGCCGGCCGCTGCCGCGATCACGGGCCGGCCCGCCGCCATGCCCTCGATGATCACGCGGCCAAATGGCTCTGGCTCGGTCGACGTGTGCAGGATCACGTCCACGGCCTTCATCCACGCGGGCATGTCGTCGCGGAACCCGGCGAAGATCAGGCGGTCCTGCACGCCCAGCCGCGCGGCCTGGCTGTGCAGCGATTTCACGTACTCCTCTTCGCCGAAGAGGGCCGAGCCGACCAGCACGAGATGCAGGTCCGGTATGCGCGCCAGCGCTTCGAGCGCAATGTGCTGGCCCTTCCACGGCGCGAGGCGGCCGAACAGCCCCGCGAGATACACGTTCGCCGGCAGTCCGAACTGTTGACGCAGCGCGGCCATATCTGGTGCGTCCTTGCAGCGGAACTCTTCGAGATCCACGCCGTTATGCACGACCGGCACGTCTTCGGGCGCGCACTGCGCGAGCGCGATCAGCGAATCGGCCGAGGCGCGCGAGTTCGCGATCACGTGATCGACCGCATAGCGCGTGAGCCAGCGCACGATGAGCCGTTGCAGCGGGCCGAAATGCTCGCTCGACATGATGTCGTGCAGGTGCCAGACAATGGGCTTGCGATGCAGCGGCTTGCCGAGCGCGCCGAGCACGAGCGCCTTTTGCGTGTTGAGAAAGAGGATGTCGTAGCCTTCCGCGTGGCGCGCGATGGCGCGCACCTGGCGCAAGATGCCCGGCAGTGCGCCAAGCCACGACAAACGCAGCGTGTCCTTGCGGATGTCCGATACGCTCGCCTCGCACGCGAGGCTCACCGGCACGCCGAGCGATTCGAGCCGCTCGCGAAAAGGGCCGTCCGAGAGCAACAGGACTTCTCGGCGCGCCCCCCACGTGGCCGCGAGCGGCATGAGCGAGAATTCGGCGCCGCCCAGTTGGCCGCTCTGGTCGACGAACAGAACGCTCGCTGCTTCCTGTCGCGCATGGGTTTGCCCGAGTGATTCCCCATACGCCTCCGCATTTGCGAGCATGCCCTGCGCCAGGATGGGCGGGGTTGCCTGAGTCGTTTCTTTGAACATGAAAGTTTTACCAGCGAGAAGTAGGTTTTTCTGCTGGCTATTATTCGTGGCGAATCAATTGGCATGCGTGCCCCTGCGCACTTACCCCAACTGACGTTGGCATTACATTTGCCTGCGATTTCCTGGGTATCTGTTAGCTAACTGAATGGTGTGCGCCGGCATGGGCCGGAATTGCTTAGCTATGCAAAGCAAGGGGCATGGCAACGCGAGGCGCGGCGTCGGTGCCGTGCAGGAAAGCTGGCGGACATTGGCGAAGGCGTGCCCGTGCCGCGCGACGCACGGGCATGCAAGAGGCAGATGATGCTACGTGCGCTATCGCACACTCAGACGCAGGTCGTCTTCGGTGTGCAGCGCATCGCGCATCGCGCTTTGTGCGGCAATCGTTCGCATCACTTCCACCATGAACGCACGGCGGAACACCGCGGGCGAAAAGCGCTCGGCGTTCTTGCGGCACGCCTGTGGCGTGAAGCTGTCGATACTGCGGTCGAACGCCATGACCGCCGTGCTCAGCGACTGCGCAGTCTGCTCGGGAAAGTAGATGCCGGTCGGCTCGGGTTCGCCAAGCGGTATGACGGTTTCGAGCACGCCGCCCTTGCCGTAGCAGATCACGGGCGTGCCGCAGGCCTGGGCTTCGAGAATGGCAATGCCGAAGTCTTCCTCTGCGGCGAACACGAAGGCCTTGGCGCGCTGCATGTGATCCCTGAGGACTTCGAACGGTTGATAGCCGAGAATGCTCACGTTGGGCGTGGCCTTCGCGCGCACCTCCGCCATCTGCGGCCCGTCGCCGATCACGACGAGCTTGCGCTCCGGCATGGCCGCGAAGGCCTCGACGATGAGATCGATGCGCTTGTACGGCACCATGCGCGACGCGCACAGATAGAAGTCTTCTTTTTCGGCGTGCAGTTCGAACCCTTGCACGTCGACAGGCGGCGCCACGACGCAGGCGTCGCGCCGATAGGTTTTCATGATGCGCCGTGCGACGAAGTGCGAGTTGCACAGCAATTGGTCCACGCTGTTGGCCGAGCGCGAGTCCCAGTTGCGCAAATAGTGCAGCAGCGCGCGCGCGGCCCATGAGCGCATGCCGCGTGTGAGATGCGATTCGCGCAAATATTGATGCTGCAGGTCCCACGCGTAGCGAATAGGCGAATGCACGTAGCTCACGTGCGTTTGGTCGGGGCCGACCAGCACGCCCTTGGCAACGGCATACGAACTCGTGATGACGAGATCGTAGCTGGCGAGATCGAACTGCTCGATGGCGAGCGGCATGAGCGGGAGGTAGCCGCGATAGCGTCGCCGCGCGAACGGCAGATGCTGGATGAACGACGTCTGCACGGGCTTGCCGCGCACGACCGAGCGGTCGTCGAGAAAGTCCACGAGGCTGAACAAGTCGGCGTCAGGGAAACACTCGATGATCTGTTGCAGCACTTTTTCGGCTCCGCCAGAAACGACGAGCCAGTCGTGCACGATGGCCACTTTCATGACAGCGACTCTCCTCCGGAGCTTCCCGTAGTTTCCTGGTGATTTCTGGTGATGCCTGGTGCCTTCTGGCCGTGCGCAAGTCCATAAACCAGTGTTCATGCATAGCGTAGAGCCGCCTTCATCGTTCGTAAGTGCGGGCGACCACACTGCTTCGCGCGAGCCGCGTGAATAATGTGGCCGGACATACCCGGTAACGCGCCTCGCCGCGAGGCATCGATCAACCGAGTGGATTTGCCGCCATGCACACTCTCGCCCCCGTTGTTGTTTCCTCCGATCAGACGCCGCCGACTGCGCGTACCAACGCGCCCAGCGTGTTGTTCGTCGATCAGAGCGGCCAACTGGGAGGCGCGGAGTTTTCGCTCATGCCGCTCGCGGCCACGTGGGGCGCGCGCCGCGAGGTGCTGCTGCTCTCGGACGGACCGTTTCGCACGCGGCTCGAGTCGCTCGGCGTGCCGGTGAGCCTCGCGTGCGAGGCGAGCGTATCGGGCATCCGCAAGGACTCGCTGCGCCTGTCCTGGCTTCGCGCGGTGCCTGGCATCGTGCGCCAGGTGCGCACGATCGCGCAGCACGCGCAATCGTTCGACGTCCTCTTCCTCAATACGCAGAAGGCACTCGTTCTGGGCGCGCTCGGCAAGCCGCTGCATCGCAAGCGGATCGTCTGGTATTTGCACGACGTCATGTCGAGCGAACACTTCGGCCCGCTACAACGACTCATCGTGCGCTGGCTCACGCGCTACGCAGTCGATCACGTGATCGCGAACTCGCGCGCCTCGGCCGATTCACTCGTCACGCTCGCGCACTGCGCGCCGGAAGACGTGCCCGTGGTTCACAACGGGATCGATCTCGAAGCGTTCAGCCGCGCGGATTCATCTGACATGGCAACGCTGCGCCGCCAGTTCGGGCTGCCGGAAAACGTGTATCTCGCCGGGCTGTTCGGACGGCTCGCTTCGTGGAAAGGGCAGCACATCGCGCTCGAAGCCCTCGCGCGCATGCCAGATCTGCATCTTGTGCTCGTTGGCTCTGCGATGTTCGGCGAAGAGGCGTACGAGAAGGCGCTGCACGAACAGGCGGCGCGGTTGGGCGTGCAGGACCGCCTGATCTTCGCCGGGTTTCGCGATGACATGCCCGAGTGGATGAAAGCTGTGGACGTCATCCTCCATACGTCGACCGAACCGGAACCGTTTGGCCGCGTGGTCGTCGAGGGCATGGCGGCCGGCCGCCCGGTGATCGCATCGGCGGCGGGAGGCGTGACAGAGATCATCAATCATGGGCGCAACGGCTGGCTCGTGCAGCCAGGCAATCCGGCGGCGCTCGTCGATGCGATTGAAACCTTGCGCCGCGCGCCTGCGCTGGCGAGCGCACTCGTGCTCGCGGCACGCGCCGAAGTCGCCAAGCGCTTTTCCGTCGACGGCTATCTCGACCAGATGAAGGCGTTGCTCGCGCGCGCGGGTAATGCAGACAAGGCCGACAAGGCAGACAAATCCGCCTGAGCCGGCGCGCGCTGCCCCACGAGAGGGTGTGCGCGCGTACAGACTCCGCCTGCGCACGCTTCTACGATCGAGCCCACAGGTATGCGGACATTGCACCGGTCAGCCAGAGCGTGCATTGCCTGCGGCCACACCGGAGCAGTTCGCGAGTTCACGATCCCCTGCGCGCGAGGAGCGCCGAGAATGACGACACATACCAACATATCCGTAGTGCCGCCGGCGTTCGCCGTATGCATCACAACGATGAACCGCGTCGAGCGCCTCGAAGCCTGCCTCGCCAACCTCGATCGCTGCACGTTGCGGCCCGCGGTCGTATTCGTCAGCGACGATTCGCCGGACCCGGCTGTGCGGGCGGCGAATCAGGCGGCCGTGGCCGCTCATCCGGGCGTGGTTTATTTGATCGGTCCGCGGCGCGGCGTTTGCGCGAACCGCAACAACGCAGTGCGGCATTGCCTCGAGCAGGCGCCCTATTGCAGCCACGTCTCGTTCGTCGACGACGACGTGCTCGTCGATGCGGACTTTTTCGAGCAGGCGTCGGCGCATTTGCTGAATCTGCCTGAAGCGCAGCGAGCAAAGACGATCCTGACCGGCGGCGCCTCGAGTGGCCCGTATCTGCACCAGTGCTGGCCCTTGCGGCTCTCGTTCGCCTGCTACTTCACGCGAGGCGAGGTGCCGCAATGCGTGAACATGCATTGCTCGATGTTTCCGCTCGCGCTTTTTACGCGTGATCTCTGGGACGAGAACATCTTTTTCGGCACCGAAGACGCTGAGCTGTGCCTGCGCGCGTTGCGTCACGGCTATACGATCGAACTGGAACCCGGCATGCGCTCGCTCGACACGATGCCGGGCGGCGGCGTGCTTAACGGCACGAAGATCACGACGGGCCTGACCCGCTATCAGGTGTGCTGCGAGGCCGCGCGCCTTTACATCGGCGTGAAGCGCTATGGCGTGATCGAGCGCGCGCCGCTGCGTTTTCTCGCGTTTCTCCTCATCTATTTTGGACACCTGACGTTATACCTTGCGAAGCGCGGAGCGCTCTCGCAGATCCTGCCGATCGTCCGCACGTCGAAGGCGTGGCGCGCCTGCCTACCGGGCGCGGGCACCGCCGCGCATTGAGCGCGAGCACCCGGCCCACCGGAAATCAAATCTCAACAGATCATCAGGAGAGGTGTACTGCGTGAAGGCGTCAGTCGTCACGCAGTACGCTCTCTCTTTCCGGTCAGTGCGACAGTCTGGCCATTTGTGCCCGCCAGGCTAGCTCGACGAGTTCCCAATAGCTGCGTTTTCTCACCGTAATCGTCCAGTTTCCCGCAGGCAGCGAAAAATCAATGAAGCGAGGTTCGGTACCGCTGACCTGGCTCACTGTTACGGGATTGCCGTTCACGGGCACGAGCGTACGGCCTTGCGTGTCGAGCGCATCGGCGGTCAGAAACGCGGTCGAGAACTGATTCACGCGCAACGTGCCCCCAGACGGGCAACTCGCGTGGATAACCAGTCGATCGAAATACGCAGGGGGCGCAATGTCGTCGTGCGAGCAGCCATTTGCTTCGACGAGCGGGCGCCGGGCCGGCAAAAAGCTGGTCGGAGACGCATTGACCAGGACTAGCGTGGCGAGTTGCGATCGATAATTTGCAGGAAGAAATTCGCCGCCGGCGTCAGGCCCATGTGTGGACCCCGGTGGCGCTTCACGGCGCAGCTCGGCAGCGGGCATCTTGTTGTACAGCCAGTACTGGTCAAACAGCCGCGCCGTGACGAACAGCGCGCAAAGCAGAAGTGCGAATTGTAGAGCGCGCCGTGTTGGCGGTTCGAACTGGTCAATCATGCCAGCCACAGCGATCAGGCACAGCGGCACCGCAACCGCCAGCAGACGATAGGGGAACTGGATGAATTCGAGCGGCCCCGATATCAGCCAGAACGGCCGCGAGAGGTGCGTCATCATGAACAGAATGGCCAGCACGACGCAGCCGATGGCGAATGCCGTGCGAACGCGTGCATCGTCGATCCGGCGCCAGCGCAGCGCCGTAACCGGGATCAGGATTGCCAAAGCGAAAAACGGCCAACCGAACACGGAATGGTAGTAGCGCCAGAAGATGTCCCGGGGACTGATCAGCAGGTTCGCGATTGGTTGCTTGTAGATTGCCGCCTGCTCTGGACAGAAGTCGTTCTTCCAGTAACTGAACGGAACGTAGATGAGCGCTGCGAAAAGTGCGGCGGCGACGACTGTGAGAGACAGTGGCACCCATGCCTTCGAAGGGGCTCTGACAAAGAGGACGAAAAGCGCCGGAACGAGCACGCCCAGCACGATCGCAAAAACGAGCACGTGCGTGAGAGCCAGCAAAAGCAGGAGTGCAAAGAATATGGCGCTGCGCACGACGGACAGGCGCGCGCGATACATGTCGAGCGTGAGCGCGGCGATGAACGGCACGAGCGCCATGCCCGAAAACTCGGCCATGCTGCCGTTGAAAATCGACTGGTCGATCATGTACGGCGCAAGCAGCGACAGCGTCGAGATCACGATGCACGACGTGCGGTCCGCCGTCAGCCGCCTTGCGCAGGCATAAACGCCGGCAAACAGGAGCGCCGAGAAGAACAATTCGGCAACCCGGTAGGCAATGATGACGTCGCCGGACAAGAGCGATATGGGTGCGCCAACGAGACTGAAAGTCTTGTTGTAGAAAAAGGGGACCGGCGAGCCGAAGCCGTTTGCGTCGACCGGCGTCCAGGTGGACAGCACGTCGCCCGCGCGAAGCGCAGCTGTCCAGATGTACAGACGCGAAAACGCATAGTAGGTGTCTCCACCGCGGGCGATCGGGCCGAACAGCACGACAAGAACGTAGCCGAGCAACGCTGCGAGGGACAGGCCAGTCAGCAACTGTGCGCCGCTGAAGAACTGGAAAGCGCGCAGCGTATCGGGCGTGCGTTTCTGAGTCAGCTCTTTAGAAAGAGGAACCTGGTTCATGGAACGTGATGATGACGTTGGACGGCGCTTGATTGACGGCAGGTGGACACAATCCCGTTATGTGATGCCCAACGCGGACCGCATACAAGGCAGATGCGACGGAACAGAACTAAACGCGTGTGCCACCGGTGTCCGGAATTGCGCTGCGCGTTCCGAACGTCCAGATAGAGTTCAGCAAAAAGGTCAAGAGCAGCACGACGCCGGAGACGCCAATCTGCGCGATCATATAGTTCAGGTGGAGGACGTCGGTCAGGACCTTCATCATGAGTCCACTCACCACCACGCCCAGGCTGGCTATCGCGAGAAACCTGGGCAGCGTCGACAGATGACTGATACGTGACCTGAAGGTAATTCTTCGATTCAGCACGTAGTTCACTGCGGCGCCCACTATCGCGCCGACGATGGTGCCGGTCACGGCATTGCTCCAGCCCGAGTGCACGACGAAGAACAGCGTGAGGAACTGTGCCGCCGTTCCAAGCGCGCCAATGCTGGCATACGTCACGAATCTGAGCGCTACCCCGGTGCTAGACATCTCGATTCTTCGCTTCAGGAAAACGGCTTCTTATCAGGTAGACAGGGCGCTTTTTGGATTCGGCATAAATACGTCCGACGTATTCTCCAAGTACGCCAATGCCGATCAACTGGACGCCGCCCAGCAGCAGGACGACGGTCAGAATCGATGCATAACCCGGAACGGCGATGCCCATGATCAGCGTGCGCGTGATGAGAAACGCCGCGTACAGGAAGGCGAACAACGCCACGAAGCTTCCGACGTAGGTCCAGACCCGCAGCGGCAAGGTGCTGAAGCTGGTGAATCCTTCCAGCGCGAAATTCCACAGTTTCCATCCGGAAAACTTCGACTCGCCAGCGGCGCGGGGTTCGCGCGCGTAGTCGACGAACGCCGTGCGATAGCCGACCCACGCAAAGAGCCCTTTCATGAAGCGCCGGGTCTCCGGCAACTGCTTCAGCGCGTCGGCGACCTCTCGCGTAATTAGCCGGAAGTCTCCGACATTCTCGGGAATGTGGGTATCGCAAACGGCGTTATGCATCCGGTAGAACATGGCCGCGGTCTTGCGTTTGAGCCAGGTGTCGGAGTCGCGATTGACGCGCCGTGCAACGACGACGTCATAGCCCTCCCGCCACTTCTCGAGCAACAAGGCGATGACGCGCGGGGGATCCTGCAGATCGGCGTCGAACGGCACGATGACGTCGCCCAGTGCTTCGTCGAGCCCGGCGGAAAGTGCCGCTTCCTTGCCGAAATTGCGGGTGAGGTCGATGACCCGAATGCGACTGTCGGCTGCGGCGCGCGCGTGCAGCATGGGTAGCGTGCGGTCGCGGCTGCCGTCGTTCACGCACACGATCTCGAAGTTCACTCCCTTGAGCAGATCGAGAACCGGCAATGTTGCATCGAAAAACGGGCCGATCATCTCTTCTTCATTGAAAAAAGGGACGACCAGCGAGAGCAGTTTGGCGTCCGCGTCGCACGTTTGCGTCAAGGGCAACCCGGCGACATATCGCTCGCGCAAGGGCAGCGGCTCTCCAAGTGATTCCCTGAGAAGCGCGGAATCATGCAATTGTTGGCCAACCAGGTAGTCCATGACCTGCCTCTCCCGCGGTATTCGAGGTTCAAAGCGCAGAACAACGTCCCTTCGAAACGCAATGCATGCCGCCTGAGCCAGAATCTAGCCTGGGACGGGAGGCGACATCGTTCGCACGCGCACACTCGGGCAAGCTTAGGTGTGGCGTGTGCGCGGGCTTCGCTTGCAACTGGAACAATTGGGGAGGGAGAGTCGCGGGCGCCGGCCGCCGTCGTAATCGCGTCGGATGCTGGCCGCGCGCAGGACGCCGCGCGAGCGCGCAATGTGGCGCATCGTACTGTGCCGGCGCCCGGTGGCCGCTATCGTCAGACACCTATCAGACGCACGCGCCTCGCACTTGGCGCCACGGAGTCGACGATGAAGCTTTCAGGAGGTTCGATGGCCGAGAGCGCGCTCGCGAGGCGTGCCTTGATATTTGCGCTGTATGTGCTCGTCGCGGCCGCGTCGTACTGTGGCTTTTTCTCGAAGTACGCATTGCGCGACGATTCCACGCACGATTCGATCGTGCGCATGCTCGACGGCACCGCCGATCGCCCGTACGTCTATCGACAACTCGTCCCCTACGCGGCGAACCTCGTCGACAAGGCATTGCCCGCGAGCCTGAAATCCAGTTTGGTCGCGCACCTGCACATTGAGTATCCGAAGCACGACTGGATCGTCAACACGTTCGAGCGGGCCACCGAAGCACGCAACCCGGCTTACGTGCTGCGCTACTACATGGTGTACGGGGCGCTATTCGTGGCGTTGCTTGCGGGCATGCTCGTGTTGCGCGCCGTTTGTGCGGACCTTACGGGCCACGCGGCGGCGGCCACGCTCGCGCCGCTCGCGTTCGCGCTGGCCATGCCGGCCGGCAATTTCTGGGATTTCCCGGAGTTCTTCTTCATGGCGCTGTCGGTGTGGCTCGCGGCGCGCGGCAAGTGGCTCTGGCTGCTGTTGCTCACGCCGGTCGCCACGCTGAACAAGGAATCGTTCATGTTCTTCGTGGTGTGTCTGTACCCGTTCTTGCGCGAACGGATGTCCGCGCGCGAGGCGCTGACCGTGACGGGCCTTTGCGTCCTGGCGGGCGGCGCCGTCAATGGCGTGATGAAACTGCACTACGCGGCCAATCCCGGCGACATTGCTCAGTTCAACCTGATGGTCAACCTGCGTTTTCTCGCCGATCCGCGCAACTATCTGCTTAGCGACTGGACGTACGGCATCCTGCTGCCAAAGGGCTTCAACGTGATCATCCTGTTCGCGCTCTTGACGATCGCGCGCGCGGGCTGGAAGCGGCTACCGCGTGCGGCGCGCCTGCACGCGCTAATCGCGCTGGCGATCAACGCGCCGCTCTATCTGCTCTTTGGCTGGGGCGACGAGGTGCGTGCGCTTAGCATGCTCTACGTGCCTGCTGCACTGCTGCTCTGCGAAGGCATTGCGGCGTACATGGAGAATGCAAGCCGGGGCGCGCCGGCTCTTGCGGGCGTGGCCGACGTGCGCCACGACCCGCAGGCGGCGCCTGCGATTTCGCATCAGTAATCGGCGCACGTCGCACAGTCAGTGTTGCGGTGAGTGCGCATCGCGCCGTAGCGCCAGCAGGCTGGTGCGGAAGTTGGGCAGCCAGCCGTCCACCTCGGCGCTCGCGACCGTATGGTAGCCGTCTTCACCGCCGAACTGCACGAGGTACTCGTCATCCTGGACCCACCAGAAGCTCTTCGTCGGCGAGTCGACGTAGTTGGGGTCATACAGATACGTGCCGTTGAATTCCTCCCCGCCGTCGATCTGCGCCGGCTTCACGCCTTGACTGAGCAGGGTATCGAGAAGGCTCCAGCGGGCGCGGTTCCAGCTCATGTAGTCATGGGTCCCGGCTACAGCGTAGGCGCCCGTGAGCACCAGGGAGAACACGGCCGCCGCGGCGAATCCACGTGCGCCCTTGTGTGGCATCTCGCGCTGCGTGGCGTTCTCGGCCCACTGCCATTCGACGGTGATGAGCGCGAGCAGCGCGAAGGTCGGCACGAGCAGATAGCGGTCGAAATACCCGGCCATCAAAAGTGGCCCGAGGTAAATGACGGCGTTGAACAGCAGGAATGCGCGCAACGATGCGTCGCTATCGAACTGGCGTCTGCGCAGCGCGTTCACTAGCGATATGACCACGAGCCCCACTTCGAGGAGCATGAGCGTGGCCCCGCTGACTGCGATGAACGTCATGAGCATCCAGAACGCCTTGGGCAGCGGCGCGGGTCCGGGCAGCGTGCCGGGCGCGCTGTGCAGCCGGACGGGACCGAGGCCGGCGTCGTTGATCGTGACCCAGTCGAACGGCAGCGGATGAACGGCCGCCATCAGCGCGAACCAGACCGCGCCGAGCGCGCCGGCGGCGACGAGGATCGCGCGCCCGTAGCGCCGGCGTCGATAGCTCGCGATCATCGCGGGAGCGCGCCAGAGCAGAACGGGGCAGAGGAACCAGCCGATGTGCACGATCACGCCACGACCGTACTGCTCGAACTTAACGGCTAAAGTGCGCAGCGAGGTGAGCGAGCGGCCGAGCCACTCGGTAGGCGCGTTCGCCAAGGCCGGCAACGCATGGCGTGCGCTCAGCCACAGCACGAGACCGGCGAGGAGCGCAATGCCGGCGGCGATCCCGGCCGCGCTGAGCGCGATGGCGCGCTTGTCCTTGCGTGATTCGAGCACGAGCGCGGCGAACATCGCCATCGCCAGATTCAGCCCGAGCTGGCGCACCGATACCGCGGCGAGCGCGAACGCGATGGCGAGGAGCAAGGTGCCGGTTTTACGGCTGCGCAGGAAGCGGCAGAAGAACATCGTGGCGACGATCGAGTACGCGGCGAACTCGATATCGGTCATGAATGACAAGGACAGCAGGAGCCAGATCGGATTGAAGCCCAGCACCAGCGTCGCGGCCACGGTCTTGCGGCGGCTGCAGCCTGCGTCCTGCAGGAGCAACGCAAGCGCGGCAAGCGCGAGGGCGCCGGCCACAATCGTCGAGACGCGCAACGCCGTGTACGAGAAACCAAACGGCAGGCAAAAGAGCGCGCCCCAGAGCGTCTGTCCAACCAGCGTCATCGAGGTATAGCCCCCCGGCGTGAACTGGCCGGTTTCGAGCAACGTGCGCACGGTGAGCGCGTAAGACCAGTCGTCGTTGAGCGGGATGTTGCCGAGCGGATTGACGGCGACGACTGCGATCAGCCAGATTGTTACCGGTAGCATGACGCCGAGGTAATCACGGCGGTCGCTCGCGAGCGGTTTGGTGGTGAAAAGCGTGTCCATGTGCGCAAAGCCCGAATGAAGGTCCGGATCGACGGAGCGTGGCGTGGTGGATCGGCGCAGCAGGGATGACGGGCGCGGGCATCGCGCGCGGGGCCCGCATGGACTGCGCACCTCGCCGTTTGCCCGTGGCAGCGGCGCCGTGCCGGGAGCATCCGGCAGTGTCACGCGTGATGCTATGAGCGGTGGCAGCGCGGCTCTGTACGGCAGCGCACCATGACGCGCTACAAGGCGCATAACGGGTCTCGCCGCACGGTGCGATGTGGCGTGCCGCGCGGGGCGAGATGGCGTCCTCGTGGACTATTCGGCGTCGCGCACCGTCGCCTTCGAGCCATCCATGCGTGCCGACAACGGCCGTTTTGCGCTGACCAGGTAATTCGCGAGCCGGCGATAGCGCACGGCGAGGTGTGGCTCGAGATACACCGCGATCCCCAAAGAGAGCGCGACCATGCACGCCATCACGAGGGGGCGCACATCAAGACTGAGATGCAGCCGCTTCTCGGCGAAACTGATCAACATGTAGCCCAGGTTCTGGTGGATCAGATAGATCGGGTAGGCCGTCCTGCCGAGGACCGAGTAGAGCCGCTTTAGCCATGCGTAATTTGCCTTGCGTGTAAAGCAGATGAAGATGCCGAGCGCGGCCAGCGCCATGACGGGCCCGCTGACGGGCGCCGGGCTCGTATTCGTGAACAGCTCCGAAATGCGCGCGGCGTCCATCCACGAGCGAATCGCGATGAGCACGAACGTGACCGCGAGCGTCACAAGAACGCCAGCCGAGAAGCGCCTTTTCGTGATGATCAGGTGCAGCAGCATCCCGGCGGCGAAGTAGGGCGCGTACCGTTCGAACGGGAAGGGGCTCGTCGGGCTGGCCTTGAGCGGAAAGCCGGGCAGCAGCGTCACCGCGCTAAATAGCGTGAGCAGCAGTGCGAGTGTGGTGATGTGCTTGCCGATGTCGACGAGCTGCATGGCGACGAACACGATTACGTAGAAGGTCACGAGGGTGCCGAGCGACCAGTACGACCAGTCGACGCCGGCAACGACCGGAAGCGGCAGCACGAGAATGGAGCTGAGCAGGCTGGGGAGCGAAGGCGAATAGCCTGCGGCGAAGGTCGCCGCAAAGGTAATTGGCGCGCAGATGAGCAGGCACGGGCCGAGTCTCACGAGCCGGTTCGTGAGGAATTCGCCGGCCGTGCGGGTGAGCGCTGAACCGATGATGATGAAACCACTCAGCACGAAGAAGATATCGACGCCGAACGAGCAGTAGCGCAAACCCGGCAAATGGAGCGGCGCGGCGCCGATCACGCCGAGCAGAGGCCCGAAATAGTAGTAGTGCCAGGCCATGGTCAGGCACGCGAGAATAAAGCGCAGTGCCTCGAGGTAATCGATCTTCCCGTTTGCGCCCCGGCCGGAGTTGTTTTTCATTATGTCTTTCTCGCTGCCCGACAAGGGCGCAGTGTTGCGCTTGGAGCTTCTGTTGCGAGCCCACTCCTCGGGCGATTCAGTGGAAAAACTGGTCGATCAGCGGCCGGAACCGGTAGAAGGGGCTAAAGCCCATCAGCATGCAGCATTCGGGCAACCGGAAAGTCAGGCAATAGAACAGCGACAGCGCGAAGAGCGTCTTGCCGTTGTGGCCGCTTCGAAAGGCAATGGCGGGGATCAGATCGCGCGACACGTACTGGATTGACGGTTCGAGGCGCGCGCGCAGGGCCACGGGAACGAGGCGCAGCACGTCGGGCACCGTGATCGAACCCGTGCCGTCGGCGAGCAGCAGCATCACGTACGACAATGAGACAGCCGAAAGCCAGCGCCCCCAGTCCATCGCGAGCACGAAGATCGGCGTTGAGCAGAGCGCAAGAAACCACAGGATCGCGAGATGGCGGCGCAGCAGGTCGGGTGAGCACACGCCGCCGCTGGCGTCGCGCCGCGACGTGATGAAGGCGAGCACCGCGCCGATGCCGACTGCGCCGAGCGCCCATTCCCAGAACTGCCCGGAGACGAGCACGTGCAGCGAAAGCGAGAGGTTGGCGAGCGCGCTCCAGCCGAGCACGGTCACCGCGCCGAAGGGGATGTCGGGCGATTTCGGCGACAAGGACGCGCGTAGCGCAGGGTCCAGCATCATCCACATCTCGCCCGCGAGGTGCGGGTTGCCGCGAAATACGAAACACACGGCAAGCATGAGCAGCTGGATGAAAAGGCCGAGCCACACTAGCCACGTGAAAACCCGGCGCGCGGGGAACATCTGCGCAACGCGTCGCGCGAGCAAGTAGAAGGCAGGGAACGAAATGAACACGAATCCTTCGTGAAACAGCGGCAGGATTGCGCACTGCGCGAGGAACATGACGAAAAACAGCCACGCGGCGGGCGTGCGCGCCGCATCCGTGTCGGCACGGCTGATGTACACGTAAATCAGGCAATTGATCGCGAGCGAAATGTGGAACAGCATTTCCTTGCGAAAGAAGTATTCGTCCCCGAAGGCCATCTGCAGGAGTCCGCCCGGCAGCAAAAGCGCGAGCACGATTGCCGGGGTGCTCTGCCAGCGCGAGGCGCGCCACAGTGCGAACATCAGCACGCACAGTACCGTGTAGTTCACAAACACGAGGTGATTGATCGCGCTGATCCAGTCGACGTTGTCGCGCACGAGTCCGAGCAGCGCACCGCCGAGGCCGCGCCGGACGAAACCCTGGTTATAGGTGACGAGCCACTCGGTGTAGCCGTAGGCGCTCCAGTTCATCGTTTGCGGCGCATACGCGGTTACGCCCCAGACGAGCGCAACGCCTGCGCTCATGAGCGCGAGGACGATCCATAGATTCACTCGTTTCACTGCATCCCCCCTTTCTTGCGCTGGATCCATCGACAGCGCCGCGCGGCGATCCGAATTGACCCGCCGCGGCCGCTGACCGTCTGTTGCCTGCGAACTGTCTAGGTTTCGTTGACTGCCTGCGCCTGGCGGCCGGCCAGGCCGCCGGAGACCGCGGGCGAGCCATGCGCCCGGGTGGCCGCGGCACGACGCCTGGACCCCGCGCTGCCGAGATAAACCGCCGCAGTGGTGCACAACAACAGCGCTGCGCTCACGTCGAGCATGCTCAGCGCGCGCACTTCGTCCACATAGCCGAGCGCGAGAAAGAGCGGCACGTTGCACGCGGCAGCCAGCAATGCATGGCGGCGCGCGCACTTTGGCAGCGTGCCCCAGCCGGTGAGCACGAGCAGTGAAAGCAGCGCGAGCATCACGACGTTGGTCGGGCGCGGCAGCGGAATGCCATACGTCCACTCGGTCAGGAGGTAGTTGCGCGGGTTGGCAAAGAAGCGGAGGTTGACCCAGAGATTGAACAGCGCAGGGCTGCCGGTATTGCCCGCATACCGGTATTTGATCAGCACGTTGACGAGCGCGCCTGCGACGACGCAGGCGCCGATGCACGCCACGGCCGCGCGGCGCGAGACGCGCATGCGCAAAAACGGGTATAGCGTGACGGCAAAGAGCGGGAACGACTCCTTGTTGAACGTCGCCACGAGCGCAAGGGCCACGAGCCATGCGATCTTTGCCCGGCACGCGAGCCAAACGGCGATCGTCATGAACATCATCTCGGGAAAATCGTAGTAGTACGTGGCTGGCACGGCGATGGCGAGGACGAGCGGCGCCAGCGTGGCGGCTACTTCGTCGCCGGTGAGGTCGAGGCAGACCCTGCGCAGCATCAGCATCGCGACGAACAGCGAACCGAAGGAGAGGCCGTACACGACGTAATAGCGCAGCGCATACACGGGATCGTCGGTGCTCGTCGCGCGCGTGAACGTGGCGCGCAGCGGATTATGCGCTGGCGCGTCCTTGGCGAGATGTTCGAGAAAGCGCGCCTTGACGGATCCCGGCAGCAGCCTCTCGCTCGCGTTTGCGATAGCGGGCAACAGCTGGCGGTAGACGTACGGCCGCTCGGCCGTGCCTGCGAGGACGTCCGTGAGCGAGGTGCCGGCATGCCCGTCGCCGAAGCTGTGCTTGGCGTAACTGCCGCAGAAGGCGGCTGCCGCGACGAGCAGATAGGTGCACAAGAGCATCACGCTGCGTGTGACGCGTGCGCCGAAGGGCTGCTGCGGGTTCATGGGACACTCCGTCAAGAAGCGCGGGGCCGCACGTTCGCGCGGTCCCGCGTGCTCGCATCAGGGCTGGGAATAGTCCGTGCCGGACGGATCAGTGGTGTACGTATAGGCGTACGCATAGTCGTAGTGGCCATAGCGCGCGCCGCGCTTGAGCTCCACCGCATTCAGCACGCCGCCGACCACGTGCGCGCGCGCGCGCTGCAGCTTCTTGAGCGACGCGCCGATCTCACGCTCCGTATGGGCGCCCGCGCGGATCACGAGGACCGTTGCGCCGGCGAGGTTCGCGACGATCGACGAATCGGCCACGGCGAGCAGCGGCGGCGTGTCGACGATCACGAGATCGAATTCTTCGGAGAAGCGTCGCAGCACGTCCGCGAAGCGGCTCGACGTCAGGATTTCGGACGGATTCGGCGGATACGCGCCGGCTGCGATGAAGTGCAGCCCCGAAACGCCCGTTGCGCGCGCGGCGATATCGAAGTCCACCTGGCCGGTGAGCAGCTCGGTCAGCCCGCCCTTGGGCGAGCGGCCGAAGTACTGCGCGAGGCGCCCGCGCCGCAGGTCCGCGTCGATCAGCAGCACGCGCTTGCCGGATTCGGCGAACAGCGCGGCGAGATTCGCGCACAGGAAGCTCTTGCCATCGGCGGGCGTCGGGCTCGTGAACGCGACGATGCGGTTCGGCGTATCGACGAGACCGAATTGCAGCGTCGCGCGCAAGCCGCGCAGACCCTCGACCGAGGTGTCGAACGGATGCGTCTTCGCGAGCAGCGCGCGGGTGGGCGCATACGGCGCCGGAACCGGCAGCGTGTCGGCTGCCGCTGTGCGACCGCGCTCGCCCACGCGTGCGCTGTTGTGTGCACCGTGCGGGCGCAGCAGGCGTGCAACGCTCGAGGGCAAGATACGCATCATGCCGCTTCGCGTGGGCGCGGGCAGCGCGGCGTGCTTGCTGTTGGCGAGTTGCAGATCGCTGCGCGTTTGCTCGGCCGAGAGCGCAATCGAGCCGAAGATCGGCAGCGAGAAGCGCCGCTCGATCGTTTCGGGGTCCGAGATACCCGTGATGAACATGTGGCGGCAGAACGCGAACCCGATCCCCGCGAGCACGCCGAGGAGCGCGCCCGCGGAAATGATGAGGCCGGACTTGGGCGCGACCGGCACGGTCGGCACGAGTGCCTCGTCGATGATGTGCACGTTGCCTACCGTCCCCGCCTTCTGGATCGACAGTTCCTGGGTGCGGTTGAGCAGGGCGACGTAGATGTCGTTGGCGACCTTGGCATCGCGTTGCAGCGAGACGGCTTCACGCTCCGTACCCGGCAGGCCCTTGAAGTGATCTTCGAAGCGCGCGCGCTCGGCCGAGAGGGCAGCAAGCTGGGCGTCGACCTGCTGGACCTCGGGGCTGTCGGCGGTGAAGCGCGTAATCAGCTGCGCACGCGCGATGCGCAGCGCCGCGATCTGCTTTTCGTACTCGAGGCCGCCCGACAGATACACAGAGGCCTCGGCAGACGGCTGGAACGTGCCGGCCCGCGCCTGGTACTCTGAGAGCGCGCGTTCCGCGCGCTGCAGATCCTCGCGCAGCCGCGGCAGCTCGCTGTTCAGGAAATCGAGCATCTTGCTCGCCTCCTCCTGCGCGCGCGCCGTGCGCTGTGCGAGGTACGACTGGGCGACTGCGTTGGTGATCGCGGTAATCGCCTTCGGGTCCGTGCCCATGAACGAAAGCTGCACGATGCCGGTGTCATGGCCGCGTTCCATGACCCCCAGGCCGCCCGCCAGACCCATGACGGCGTCGAGCTGGTTGGCGCGCGTGACGAAGAACTCGGTGTCGGGGCGCGCGACGAGCTGCGTCACGTAGATGGTGACACCGTTGCCTTCGGCCGGCTTCCCGGCGTTGCCGGTCAGCAGCAGATGGCCTGCCGGATCGAGCAGATCGAAGCGGCCGTCGCCGAGTGCGCGCAGCGTGAGCTGCACGCCTTCGAGCGCCTTGGGCACGCTGATCGAGTCGACGGCGAACTGCTCGCCGCCCCACGCATAGGAGTGCATGCCGAACCAGGCAGGCATCGGGTGGCCCGGACGCGCGAACAGGTGGGAGATTCGCGAGAGGTAAGGCATCGTCTTTGGCCCCGCGCCGAAGTTGAGCTTGAATTGCTCCACTACGGGCTCGACCACGCTGCGGCTCTTGATGATCTCTATTTCGGCGTCGGTGCGCACCATGCCCCCGCCGACGGTCGAAAGCGAGCCGATCGAGGCGGCTCCCGAGCCTTGCTGCGCCGGGTCGATCTGCAGCATGGCGTCGGCGGAGTAGATGCGCGTGGCAGTCTGGGCATAGAACACGGCGGCACCGAGCACCACCGCCACGATGCCGATCACCCACCAGATCTGGTCCACCACCATGCGCACCAGATCGCGCATCACCTCGTCCTCGTCGCTCCCGCGGGCCGGCGAGATGTCTTCAATGTCATAGGTACTCATTGTTATCTCTCTCGGTCGCGGTACTCAGGGGTTCACGAGTTCTTTCGTGAAGAAGATCGTCTGCAGCGACGGCGTGATCAGGTCGAGCAGGCGGTTAAAGCGCGCCGACTGGGCGATCTGCACGTACACCACATCGCGAGGCTCCAGCTCGAACCGGGTCATCAGCATGATGGAATCGACCTGGGTCATGTCGAGGCGATACACCTCGGGCGTGGCGAGCTTTGTCTTCACAGTGTGGTTCGGTCCCGGCTGCGGATCGATGCCGCGAATCACGTAGATGGCATGCGGGTTCGACGTACGGTTGTCGATGCTGTTCGCGTTCGCGATGGCGTCGGCGAGCGTGAGCTTGCCGCGGTTCATCGGCACGATCGAAGGATGCGCGATTTCGCCGAGCACGAACACGCGGCT
The DNA here is from genome assembly GCF_905220155.1 of Paraburkholderia sp. J7. Taxonomy (NCBI): domain Bacteria; kingdom Pseudomonadati; phylum Pseudomonadota; class Betaproteobacteria; order Burkholderiales; family Burkholderiaceae; genus Paraburkholderia; species Paraburkholderia sp. J7. Next base: position 231,541 of record NZ_CAJMYZ010000004.1, read on the forward strand.
ATTGGCGCGGTCGGGCACGTCGACGATGTCGCCATCCTTGAGCAGCACGTTCTGGTTGATATTGCCGGTCGAGACCAGCGAATCGACGTCGACCTGATGGCGCACGCCGGCGCGCGTGACGCCGATGTTCTGCAGATCGGCGTCCTGGTTGGCGCCGCCAGCGCGGTTGAGCGCGTCGACGATCGACAGCGGCATGTCGGTGATCGCCTGGCCCGCGGGCTGGCGCACGTCGCCGAGCACCTGGATCTGCTTGCTGTTGAAGCCTGTCACGCGCACGTCGAGCTGCGGGTTGCGGATCGTTTTGCTCAAGCCTTTCGTGAGCGTTTGCTGGACCTGTTCGGCAGTCATGCCGACCACCTTCACTCGGCCCACGCGCGGAAAGAAGATCGTGCCGTCGCTTGCCACGCGCAGCTCGAGCCCGCCGATCTGGCCGCCGCCTGTGCTGCCTGCGCCGCCCGCGCCGCCAAGTGTGCCGCCGCCAGTACCGCCGCCCGCCGAAGCGCCGGCGCCGCCGCCCGACGAGAGGCCCGGCAACGGCGGCGTGCCCCCGCTCGACCCGCCTTGCGAGGTCAGCTCGGGGTGATCCCACACGATCACCTGCAGCGAATCGTTGATGCCGATGTGATAGACGTATTCCGCGCGCGTGTCCGGTGTGAGGCACGTGAGCGGGCAGGTGCGCAACGCCGTGTCATCGTCCGGATGCTGGGCGAAGAATTGCGCGTTGATCTGCTGCACGTCGTAGACGGGCGGCGCCGTCTGCTGTGCCGGCGGAGGGGGTTCGCGCAGGTTGCTTTCGTCGAAAAAACCGCCGGGCGTGAAACTGCACGCGCACAGCGACGACATTGCCAACCCCGCGATGATGGTTTTTGTCTGCATGGTCTCATTCCCCGCGTTACATGTGCGCGCCGATCCTTTCAGCGTCTTTCCTGCTGCCAGGCGCCAAAAAGAGCGCGTACGCCAATCCACCACTGCTGCATGGCCACTGTCGGCCCGGTCCGGCCGAATGCCAGCGTGAGCGCGCGGCCAAGCCCCGGGTCCGCGCGCGTGCCAATCAGCGTGGCGTAAAAGATAAAAGCCCAGCGACCTGCCGGTGAGAGGTGGTCGCGCATGATGAATCGCAGATTAAACGAAGCGTTGTAGAACGCTGTGCGGTTGAACACATACCGCTGATCATCGTCGCTGCGGGCCGCCGGAAAGTGATCGACGAGGATCGTCGGGTCGTACATCAGCTTCCAGTCACGCCGCACGACGTCGAGGCTGAACAGCATTTCGCAGTGCACCTGCGCGCCGCTGCCGCGCAGCCGCTCGTCGAAGCGCACGCCTTCCACTGCGGCGCGCCGGAACGCCATGTTGACCGCTTTGAGCACCTGCACGCGGCGCGCCGAACCTGCGCCGATATGGTGATTGCCCACCGGCCGGCCATACCAGCTCACGAGCCCGACGTTGGGCGCCGCGCCCGTAAGGATCGCGCCGAGCTGATGCACGATGTCGCGCCCGCCAATGCCGCCGAGCGCGCTGTCGCGCGCGAACGCTTCGGCCATGCGCTGGGTCCAGTCGCGGTGCGGCGCGGCGTCGTCGTCGGTGAAGCAGAGAATGTCGCCGCGCGCCGTTTCGATGCCGAGGTTGTAGGCGGCGACGACGCCCGGCTGCGTGATGCGCGCGACGCGCAGGTTGCGCGTGCCGGGCCCCGCTGGCCGCGCGTCGAGCAGCGCATGCGTGGCGTGGTCGTCCTCGCGGGCGACGACGACCACTTCGTCGGCGGGGCGCCACTGCGTGTCGAGCGCCGCGAGACAGCGTTCGAGATCCGCCGGCCGGCGGTACGTCGGCACAATCACAGTTAGTTTTACTGACGGGCCCGATACCTCATTCACGTGTTTCCCCGTATGCGTTTCAATACGCGTTATGGCCGATGAAGCCCTTCACGAGGGTGATCAGCACGATTTTGATGTCGAACCAGAACGACCAGTTGTGGATGTAGAACAGGTCGAATTTCACGCGCGCTTCCATTTTTTCCACTTTGCGCGTGGCGCCGCGATAGCCGTTCACCTGAGCCCAGCCGGTGATGCCGGGCTTGATGCGGTAGCGGTGCATGTAGCCGTACACGAGATCCTTGTAGAGGTCGTCGTGTTCGAGCGCGTGCGGGCGCGGTCCTACCACCGACATTTGCCCGAGCAGTACGTTGACGAACTGCGGCAACTCGTCGAGGCTCGTGCGGCGCAGGAATGCGCCGACCTTCGTCACGCGCGCGTCGTGCTGGCTCGCCTGGGTGACGACGCCTTCGGCTTCGCGGTGCACGGTCATCGAGCGGAACTTGTAGATCTCGAACGTGCGGCCGTCGATGCCCTTGCGTTTTTGCCTGAAAAACACGGGGCCCGGCGAGTTCAGCTTGATCGCGACAGCGATGAGCGCGAAGAGCGGCAGCATCAGCACGAGCGCGGTGAGCGCAAATATGCGGTCGAACACGAGCTTCGGCCACATCTGGGGCGTGGGGATCGGCATGCCGGTCAGGCTGATGGTGGGCAGGCCGAGCACGTCCACGAGCGTGTGGTTGAAGAGCGCGAGGCTGCGCGTATCGGGAATGAAGCGCAGGTTCACGAAGTCGTTCTGGAACGCGCGCGTAAAGCGGTAGATCGTGTGCTCTTCGGAGAGCGGCAGCGCGAGCCAGACTTCGTTGATGTGCTCGTCACGCACTTTCTGCACGAACGCGTTCATCTCCGTGAACGTGGGCAAGCCGTTGATGCTCGCGTGCCCCGCGTGTGTCTGGTCGCGATCGGCCTGGGTCGTATCGAGCATGAACACGGGCTTGAAACCCGCGTGCGCACGCTGTTCCAGATGCGCGAGCAGCGTGCGCGTGAAGCCCGGTGCGCCCACGAGCGCGACGGTGCGGTAGTTCAGGCCGCGGCGCCGCGCCACGCGCAGCAGCAAATGCGCGGCAAGCTTCGTGGCGAGGATCAGCGCGCCCGAAATGAGCGTCGCGTAGGCGAACCATAGCCGCGAGATCGTGTCGGCGCGGTGCAGCGTGAAGACGAGCAAGAGCCCCATCACCACGACCACGAGCCAGGCGGCGGCAGTGCGCGCGAGCATGGTCGGCAGCGACTTGCCGCGCCATGTTTCGTAGATGCCGAACACGGGGAAGAGCAGCAGCACCAGCGCGCAATTGAATGCGACGAGGAGCCGCTGCGTGTCCTCGAGTCCGATGGCCGCCGAGTAGCGCGCGCCGTGGGCGAGGAGGCCTCCGGCGATCACGAAGAGCGCGTCGAAGGCCCGAGCCGTATTGCGAAACATGTCCGATCCTCTGCTTGTGCTGCGTCAGGCGACGGTTTCGGCTTGACGCAGGCGCGGCAGCAGGCGGTCGAACTCGCTGCGCACGAGGCGGTAGCATTCGCAGGCGCGCGCTTCGAGCCCTTCGCGGTCCAGCACCTGGATGCGGCCGCGATTGTGGTGGATGAGGCCCTGGGCGTGCAGCTTGCCCGCCGCTTCGGTGATGCCCTCGCGGCGCACGCCGAGCATGTCGGCAATGCGCTGCTGCGTGACGGCGAGTTCGTTCGACGCGACGCGGTCCGTCTCGCTCAGAAGCCAGCGGCACAGCTGGCTGGAAAGCGAATGGTGGCGGTTGCACGCGGCCGTTTGCGCGATCTGCGTGAGGAGCGCGTGCATGTAGAGCATCATGAGCCGGCGCAGCATGTCCGAGCGCGCGAAGTGCTGGCGCAGCGCCTGGGCGCTCATGCGATAGGCGAAGCCGCCGTGCTGAACCTGCACGCGGCTCGGCATGGTTTCGCCACCGGTGAGGATCGGCACGCCGGTCATGCCTTCGCGGCCAACTGCCGTCAGTTCGACCGAGCCGCCGTCTTCCATCGTCGAGAGCAGCGAGATGACTGCCGTGGTCGGGAAGTAGACGTGGTGAATGCGCTGGCCGGAGTCGCAGAGCAGTTGCTCGGCACGCAGATTGACGAGCTCGAGATCGGGCGCAAGCGCCTGCCACTCATGCGACGGGAGAGCACCGAGCAAATGATTGCCGTGCAAATCGGATTGAAGGGTAAGCATGATTGGTCCTCGCACGAAGCCGTGTCGAACACGGCATTCTGTTTTTCCCCCGCCACCTCGTCCCATGTGCCTTGTGCCTTGATGCCTGGCGTGCGGCCATGAGTACGTTGTGTGGGCCCCGTATACCCCCGGACGCGTCGGTGCTGGTTTGTGGTCACCGGTTACGCGCTGGTATGGCATGCCTGTTAGCGAGGAGCGTGCCAACGGACCCGAAAACGAGCAGTGGCGCGACGCAGCACCGCAGGCCGTGGATCGCGATCTGGAAAAGTCGGTCTTTTTGTTTCAGATCTGTACAGTGCGCGCGGGCCGGGTGAGCGCGGCGCGCGGCGTGGTTTGCCCGCAACGCCTTGATTTGACGGGCCTCGCGGACGTGCACTTAAAGCTTTGCGTGAGCTACCAAGGCTGAAACACGCGTTTCTCGAGCGTCTCGATGCGGTTGCGACTGCGAATCGAAATTGATTCAGATGTGTTCCACGACTAGCGTGCGCTGGCGCACGGAATGTTGGTTGCACGCAAACAGAGGCAGTGCGCAGCGAAGCGCAAATCCGACACGCGATGAGCGCAAGAGCAAGCGTACATGCGGGTTTCCACGGCTTGGGGGCTTTGAGACACGGCGCGCGCGCCCCTCAGCGTTTCAGAGGGCGGCGCCGGCGCATGTGCCAGGCTTCGCTGCGCTTGCTCGCGCCGAACCTGTTTCGTTGTTGTTGCATTGCGTTTTGCAGGCCGCAGGAGCGTCGCTGAGCGCTTGCTCAGCGCGTTCGGCCGGCGTTGCTCGACCGTGCGCAGGCGCACAGATCGCGTATTTTTGAGCGTCTAGATTCCACGTTTGCGCCTGTGGTGAGCATGTGAAAAGCTCGGGGTGCGCAAGGGTTCACTACCAGAAAAATGCCTGGCAAGAACGTGGCAAAGGCGCCTGGCGAAAGCGAGGCGCGGATATCAGATGGGCGTCGTCGCGCCGGGCGGAAGCGTTGCGGCCCGCGTGCGGCGCGAGCGGAAGAACGCGCGGCGCAGTCTTTCGGACGGTTCGTCGACCCAGCGGTAAATCAGCAGGGATACGACCGCGACGACAACGAGCATGAGCGCGATCCACGGCAGTCTCGCGACGCGCGGAAGCTGCTCGAAGTGCTGCAAAAATACGGTGAACGCCGCGCCGTGAACGATATACACCTCGTACGAAATATTGCCGAGCATGCGGTCGCGGCGCGTGCCTGGCTCCCGTACCGTGGCGAGCGCATACGGAATCAGCAGCAGCGATAGCACGCAGTTCGCGGCCAGCGTATAGCGGATCAGCGGGCCGGTGAAGCTGCCCCACAGGAACAGTTCACGGGCGTGAGGCAGCGCGAGGCTGCCAAAGAAGAACAGCGCACCCGCGGCGAGGCTGGCATGAGCCGTTCGCTTCGAAGGGCGCCAGTCGTGGCGGGCGGCCAGCATGCCGCTCAGGAAAAAGATGAAGTAGAGCGGCAAGACCGAATGGGAAGGCCACGGTCCGAAATTGCCGAACAACACGACGAAGCCTGCCAGCGCAACGGCGACGATGGTGGCTTCGATCGCGGTGCGGTGCGTGTCGCGCGTGAGCAGCCAGATCACGATCGGCGCGACCACATAGAACTGCATCTCGATGTCGAGCGACCAGACAGTGGGAATCACGTTGTCGGGGGCATCGAGTTGCGCGTAGCCGAAGATAGCCAGGTGCGACTCGTAGAAGTTGAACGCGGGCAGCGTCCACTGCGCGGGCAGGCGGAACGCGAAAATGCCGAGCGGCCAGACGCACAACGCGAGCAGGATGAGGGTTGCGTAAAACACCGGCAGCAGGCGCCACGCGCGCGAGAGCACGAACGACAGATAAGGCCGCGGCAGCGGCGCATATTCCGCGTGCCACATCTGGTAGATCCAGTAGCCGCTCAACGCGAAGAACAGATGCACGGCGGCCGCGCCGATCGAGACGGGCAGCACGTGGCCAAGGCACACGGCACCGGCCAGTGCGAGGCGGAATGCGCCGGGCGGTGCGATCAGGTTGCGTGTGGTCATGGCCTGTCCTGTCCTGTCCTTGTCCGATCCTGCGACCGGTGGGCGTTCGCGTCACGGATAAAAAATCGTTGCCGACGCGTTGATCGCACGAATCTCGCCTTCGGGCGGCGCACGCCGGGCCGTTTCGCCGTGCGGCGTGAGCGCAACCGTGCGCGGCCTGCCCGGTACGAGATGGAACCAGTTCGGTGAAGCGACGTAATGCGCATCGGCCACGTACACGTAGCGCGCGAAGCGCTGCGTTTGCAGCACGAGTTGCCATCCTTCAGGGGTTGCTTCGAGCTTCGCCGCGATGCCCAGGTCGTGGCGCTCCAGCGCGCGTTTCTCGGGCAGATGGAACGCCTCGGCGAGAATGGCGCCGCTCGTGCGATCGCGTAGCGTGGCGATCGTCACGTCGTGCGGACGCGGGCCGAAACGGTAGGCGTGCGTGAAGTCGAAGAATCGCCCAAGGCAGTCGGCGGCGCTCACCGTGCGCGCGCTGCGCGGCGCAAGCGCGATCTCGCGGCTCGCCTCGGCGACCTTGACCGCGCCATCGCGCAGGCAGAGCAGTTCGAGCGTGGCGTCGAGCGGCTGCGACGTCTCGTTGACGAGGTGCAGGTCGAGGCCGTTCAGGCCTTCATCGGTGATGCCGAGGTGCACGGGCTTGAACGCCTGCGCGAGCCCGTGCCATGCGCTCTTGGGGCGCCGCAGCGAATCGACCACACCCCAGCCCGCGCCCGGGCGCAGGTCCTGAAACTGCCAGACGAGCGCGCCGCCACAGCGCGAACCCGCGCGCCGCCATTCGGCGTAGACCTCGGTCATGAGCTCGGCCACCACCGCGCGCGCGAGGTCCAGAAAGCGCTGCGGGTCTTCGTAGCGCAGCCGCGCGGCCTCGTGGCCGTATACCGCTTGCACGTAGTGGTCGCGCACGTCGTCGAAGTCCCAGCCGGAGCCGGGGTCGCGTGGCACGGCGGCCTTCCAGCGCGGATCGTGGCAGTGGATCGTGCCGAGGCCTTCGTGCAGCGTGGCGTCGTCGGGAATGTTCGCGAACGCGAGGCATTCGGCCGCAAAACGCACATCGGAGCGCCGCACGTCGTTCATGGGTCGCTGATACGCGCTCACGCCGTAGTAATGCGTGATGCCCGAGCGCGTGCCGAACGGCCAGGTGCCGCCCGAAGGCGAATTCGTCACGTACTGGATGTCGGGCCGCTCGCGTGCGACGAGTGCGGGCAAGTGTTGTGTGAAGAGCGGCTGCTCGCGCTGCTCGGGCGTCAAGCCGAACATCGCGGCCTGCTGGTCGATCTCGCTGCCGCCGCAGGTGACGGCCAGCGACACATGGCGGCGCGTGCGCGCGAGAAACTGCGTGGCTTCGCGCGTGACCGAGGCGAGGAAGGCGTCGTCGCTCGGGTAATCGAAGTTGGCGAATGCGAAGTCTTGCCAGATGAGGATGCCGTGCTCGTCGGCGAGACGATAGAAAATATCCGATTCGTAGACCATCGTGCCGCCCACGCGCAGCATGTTCATGCCCGCGTCGCGTGCGAGTGCGAACCAGCGCGCGAGTTCGTCGGGGTGGCCCGCGAGCGTCACGAGGTCCGCGCTCGTCCAGCAGGCGCCGCGGCAGAACACCGGCGTGCCGTTGATACGCAGTGCGAAGCCATTGCCGTCGTCGCCGTGGTCCGCTTCGATCGTGCGAAAGCCCACGCGGCCCAGATCGAACGATTCGCCGCCCAGCTGCAGCGCAAGGGCGTGCAGCGTGGGCGCGCCGTGCGTGTGCGGCCACCAGCGCTCGACGCTCGGCACGCGCAGCTCGCCGCATAGCGTGCGCGCGTCGCGCCAGGCGAGCGCAGCTTGCGCGCCGGCGCACGAGAGTTGTGCGCTGACCGTAGCCGGTTGCTCGCGCACGAACGTGAGCGTGAACGACACGATGCCGTCGTCGCCGTCGAGTGAGGTGTGCACATCGATCGTGTCGAATGCGTGGGGCGCGTCGCCGAGCCATTCGATGGGACGCCATGGGCCCACGGCTTCCACGCTCGGGCACCAGCCCGGCATGTGGCCGAGCAGTGTGGTGCGCACGTTGCGTAACGTCGGCGGATTCACGAGGCGCGGGCGCCAGCGCGCACGGCCGCGCCGCGCGGCCAGCAGCGGCGCGAGCGAGCGAAAGCACAGCGCGAGCGTGGCGTGGCCTTCGAGTGCGATGTCGAGGTCGTGCGCGACGAACATTGAATCGGAGTCGAGCAGCTTCTCGCCCCCGAGCCAGACTTCCGCGAGCGTCGCGAGACCGTGCAGACGCAGGCGCTGCGTGCCATGCCCCGTCACATCGACGCGATACCAGTGATCGTCCTGCTGGAACGCCGGCGGATGGCCGATATCGAGCCGCCCGGCCGCGCGCCACGCCGCCGCGACGGTGCCGGGCACCGAGGCGGTGAGCCAACCCGCGGCGGGCCAGTCGGCGGGCGATGCGCACGCGCCCGCGCGCGTGGCGAGGCATTGCCAGCCGGTGTCGAGCGGGCGCGGCCAGACGGCCGCCGCACCTTCTTGCGCGGCCGCCCGAGTGGCTTCCAGCGCCGTCTCAGCCGGGCCGCCCGGCGGATCGAAGGTATCGGTTGGCAACGACCGCACGGCGGCTCCTTTCTATGGACTTGTGGTTGGTGCCCGGCCGGCACAGCCATCAAACAATCCGACGCTCAACCCATCAGCCTGGCAAGCGGCGGGAGCGTGTTGTCGTAGGCCGCTTCGAGCGTGTCGAAGCAGTCGGCGCAGAGATCCGGGCGCTTGCGCGCCATGGCCCGCACGAGCCGGAACTGCATCACCATCGACTCCGACGCAATGGTCTGCGCGCCCGCAACGATTTCCTCAGGCAAGTCGAAGCCCTGCTCGTTGAGCCACTGCAGGTACTTGGAGAGGAACTCGAAGTTCGCGCCCAGCTGCCGCATGAGGTTGAACGAGTACAGGTGGAAATACCGTTCGCCGCGCGTGAGCAGGGCGTCGAGCTGCTCGGGAAACGCCGCGCGCCACTGCGTGACCGGGTTGCGCTGCGGCCTGCGCCCGAGATGCGTGCGCAGCAGCTCCGCAGAGGCTTCCGCGAGGTCCAGCCCGGTCAGCGGCGCGCGCGCCTGCTTGCAGAACTCCACGTACGGAAACAGCAGGTCGGGCTGATCGAAAAACTGCGGCAGCTTGCGGAACACGCCGTCGTAGTCGCTGCCATCGAGCCGGTGGTAGCCCGTGTTGTGGAAGTAGCCGAGGCGCTTTTCCAGCGGGTCGATGAAATCGATGCCGATCGTGGTTTTCGGATGCTCGCGTTTGTACGACGTGGCGCGCGTGTTGGGCAGGTAGTAGCCGTCCACTTCGACGAGCACCGTGTGGCCGCGCAGCGTTTGCGCTTGCACGCGGTCTTCGAGCGAGTCGTAGATCGCCAGCTCCTGCACCTGGGTGCCGTAGAGCGTTTCGAGGTCTTCGAGCGGAAACTTGAAGAACGTGAACTGGTCGCCCTCGAAGTCCTGCGTCACCGTGAACGCGAAGCCGGCGCGCGGGTCGAGCCCGAAGCCGTGCAGCACTTCGATCCACAGGTCGACGTAGCAGTTCGTCTCCACCCACACGCGCTCGCCCTGGTGCAGCGCGTGCGAGGCGTGCTCGCCGCGCGGCGCGCGCAGCGGCACGACCACGGCCGGCGCGGCCGGTGCCGCCGGTGGCTCTGGCGTCGCGGGTGTCAGCGATTCGGCAGTCGAGAGCGGCGCGCTCATACATTGCCCTCCAGCGCGTGCGCAATGCGCGCGCGCGTGTCGCCCCAGAGCAAGGCGCGCACGTCGTCGGGCCAGGCGTTCACGTCGAGGCCGTGGTGGCGGAAGAGCGCGAGCGTGATGCGCTCCATGCCGAAGCCTACGCACCCCGTATGCGCGACGGAGCCGTCGGCGCAGGCGATCTTCCAGATCGCGCCGAAGTGGTCCATGTGATAGTTGAACGACAGGCACGCGGTCTTGCTTTCGGGGTTCGCCACCGGAATCAGCAGCTCGAACTTGAGCGCGAGCGTGCGCTGGCTGTCTGCGACGATCTTGCCGCCGCGCCCGAAGAACGGGTCGTTGGCGAGATCGACGTCGAGCGGCAGGTTCAGCGCGCGCACGAGCGCCGAGCCGCGCTCGATCCACATCTGGCGGAACGCCATGACCTGCTCCGCGTTGCCAAGGCGCACGTATTCGCGCTGGCGGAACATCTGCATGCGGGCCGGGTCGAGCGAGGGCTCGTGGCGGAAACAATACGACAGCACGTCGATCGTCGCGCCGCCTTCGGGCAGCGGGCCGCGCCGGGCGATCACCGGATAGATCGGATAGCACGCCGCCGGCGTGAGCACCACGCGCGTGGCCTTCTGCTGGCCGAGCCAGGCGTCGTCGCGGTCGTCGTCGCGCTCGGCCATGGCGTCGTCGAGCGCGCGCAACAGGCGCCGGTGGCCGCCGTCGTCGCCGCAGAACGAGTGGATCGTGCCGGCCAGTTGCGGGAAGTTCTTGAGGTACTCGCTGTCCTCGAAGTCCGTGCGGCGCATGGCGGGCGGAAAGCGCAGCAGCTCGGGCTGCTGGTCCGCGCCGAGGTGCGAGATCGCCACGTTCAGGCGGTCGACGATGTCCTCGAAGACCGCGCTGCGCCCGTACAGGCCGTTTTCACCCGTGTCGATCAGGATGCCCTTGGCGAGCAGGCGATCGCGCAGGGTCGGGTCGGCTTCGAGTTCGGCGGCGGCTTCGCGGGCGGCAGCTTCTTGCGCCGCGGCGGACGTATCGGTGATCGTGCTCATTTCAGACTCCCCCAGGAGCGGCCGGACGCTGGGCCAGCAGCAGGCTCGCGGTGTTCTGCGCGATGCGGTCGTTGTTGATCATCAGCGGCGCGGAGTAGAGGTCGCGCAGGTGGCGGCCCACGCTGTACTCCGTGCCGTTCTTGTAGCCCGCCATGCCCACGATCATCAGGACTTCCTGGACCACCTGCAGCGCCGTGGTCGAGATGCTCGTCTTGAGCGTGTTCATGTCGGAGGCGAAGCCGAGCAGCGCCGACAGCGGCAAGTCGGCCTGGTTCGCGCCGTGCTTGGCGTTGTGCGCGGTGCGCGCGGCGTCGAGCGCGACGGCAAGGCGCGCCTGCATCATCTGCAAGAGGCCCGTGGCTTGAGCGAGGCGCATGCCGGCCGGCGGCACGGAGCCGGGCTTCGCGCGCGCCTGGGCGCGGAAGAACGCCTTTGCGCGGTTCACGGCGTCGCCGGCCACGCCCGTCCACACGGCCGCCCACAGCGTATGCGAGACCGGCAGCATGGTCTGGTCGGCAATTTCGCTGAACGGCGTGGGCAGGATCTGCGTGGCGTCGCCGCTTGCGATGAAGCGAAAGCCTTCGCTGCAGGTGCCGCGCATGCCCATCGAGTCCCACACGCCGCGTTTTTCGAGCGTGCTTTGCTCGCGCAGCGTGACGATCATCACCTGGTCGGAGGCGGCGGCTTCCGCGTTGCGGCGGGCCGTGACGAGAATGCCGTCGGCTTGTGCGCCATACGAGATCGTCGGCGCGAGCTTCTCGATGCGAAAGCGCTCGCCTTCGACCTCGACCGCGCAAGCGCTCGTGCGCATCGCGCCGCCGATGGTTTCCTCAGACGTAGCCGAGGCCAGCAGCAACTGCTCCGAGACGATGCGCTCGAGCAGGGCTTCGTGCCACGGCGTGCCGCTGCCGTGCTCCTCGACGCAGGCCACCTGGATCTGGTGCATGGCGTAGACCATGGCGGTCGAGGCGCAGCCCTGCGCGAGCGTTTCGCAGATCGTCGCGACGTCGGCGAGCGAGAGGCCCGCGCCGCCAAAGCGCGTTGGCACCATGGCCGAGAGCAGGCGCTCGCGGCGCAGGGCGTCGAAGGCCTCGGTCGGGAAGCGCGCTTCGCGGTCCACGGAATCGGCGTGCTGCGCTGCAACCTGCATCGCGCGCTGCGCCGCGGCGCGCCAGCTCGCGGCCGGCTCGATGGCGGTGAGCGGGGCGGCCGGCGCGTCGCCTGTGGCGGGCGCGGCGTCTTGCATCAACGGCGCGTTCATACGGCCGCCTTTGCCTGCTGAAGCTCGGTCACGGCCGCAGCAAGCGAATCGATGCTGGAAAAGAGCCGGCGCGTGAGCATCCGGTCGGGAATCTCGATGCCGAATTCGTCTTCGATCGCGAGCATCAGGTGCACGGTCGCGAGCGACGAGAGGCCGGCGGCGTAGAGATCGGCGTCGTCCGCCAGGGTGTCGGGCGGCACGTCGAGACGCGCGGACTCGGACAGGATGCGGCGCAGTGCTGTTTTCATGAAATTGCCCCCTTCAAAGAAAAGGTCGCTTGGACGCTTGGGGTTGGATCTTCACGGCTAAAAGTCGATGTCCCGGACTGCCTTGTGCGCGGTGCTCCGGCGATTCAAGCGTTGCGCGGGCAGCCAGGCGTGCCGGTTGTTCGTATTAAACGAATCGCGATGCAGCATCGTCGGTTCGCTTCCGCACGGAGATCGACGGGTCGCGAGGCGTAACGTGTGGCCATGGCGACACCGCATGTCGCAACGGGAACGAAAGCTTGAGGAGGATCAATGAACTGGAAAACGCTCGAATTCGAACAGTTCACGGCACGCGAGCTGTATCTGGTCATGCGGGCGCGTAGCGCTGTGTTCGTTGTCGAACAGTCCCACGTATGTCTCGACGCCGACGGGCACGACGAGCGCGCGCTGCATGTGTTCGCCGTGGAGGACATGGGCCGTCCCATGCCGGTGGTCGCCTATGCGCGCATCCAGCCCGGCGACGCCGAGGACCCCGAAATCACCATCGACAAGGTGCTCACGAGCCCCGCGCGGCGCGGCGACGGCACGGCGGAAATGCTGATCGAGCGCTCGCTCGCGGCGATCGTGCAGCGCTGGCCGGGGCGCGCCGTGCGCGTGAGCGCGCCGGCGAGCCTCAGAGGGTTTTACGAGCAGTTCGGCTTTCGCAAGACGGAAGGGCCGTTTCTGGAGCACGGCGTGCCGTTCATCGGGCTCGTGCGGCAGATGCGCGGCGAGCACGGCACGTTTGCCGCGCGACGGCGCGAGCGCGGCGCGCTTTCCGCCGCGAGCACGTTCGAGCTGCTTTGAGGGCGCGAGATGAGTGAGGCCACTGCTATTCCCGGGTCTATGCCCGGCGCTTTGCCCGGCTCCGCACCCGGCCCGATTCCGGCGCGCGGGCCGGTGCGCGCCCGCGCGCCGGCCCGCTCACGCTCGATGTCGCGCTTCCTGATCGGCCCGTTCGCCACGCCGATGGCCATGTTCCTGCTCACGTTCGCCCTGATCCTCGCGCATCAGGGGCGTCTGCTCGAGATGACCTTCATGCCAATGGGCTGCGCGGTCGCGTACTGGCTGTACCGGCGCTATCCGGCCCACTATCTGTCGTACGTATGCTGGCTGTTCTTCCTCACGCCGGAAGTGCGGCGCTTCGCGGACTTCTTTAACGGCGCGTTCAACTCGACCAGCATGATCATGATGACGCCGTTCGTTGCCGCGAGCCTGTGCGGCATTTCGATGGTGCTGAATTATCGGCTGCTCGGCCAGCGCCGCGCCGCGCCGCTCATCATGCTGCTGATCGCCGTCGCGTATGGCTACGTGCTGGGTGTGGCCCAGTTCGGCATCGTGCCTGCCACCTACACGATGGTCGGCTGGGTGCAGCCGATCTTCATCGGCTGGTACATCATGCTGAACTGGCGGCTCTATCCGCTATTTCGGCAGGTGCTGTTCAAGACGTTCGTCTGGGGCACGATCCTGATGGGCTTCTACGGGATCTATCAATACGTGTCGCCGCCGCCGTGGACCATATTCTGGCTGGCCCAGTCGGGCATGGAGTCGTCGTCGGGCAGCCCCGTGCCATTCGGCATGCGCATATGCAGCACGATGAACTCCGCCGGGCCGTTTTCCATGACGATGATGGTCGGCCTTCTCATGTCGATCGCGTCGCCCAGCAAGCTGAAAATTGCCGCGGGCATTGCGGGCGTGCCGGCGCTGCTGTTCACGGCGGTGCGCACGTCGTGGGGCGCGGTCGTCATCGGCCTCATCTATCCGCTTGCCATGCTCGATGTGCGCAGCCGTTTGCGCCTCATCATGGCCATTTTGCTGTTCGCGGGACTGTGCACGCCCATGCTCCTGATCGATCAGGTCACCGCGCCGCTCGCGAAGCGCATGGCCACTATCGGGAACCTCAGCGAGGACAACAGCTTTCAGGCACGCCAAGGCTTTTACACCAACTTTGCCTCGATCGCCGAAGAGAGCTTTGCCGGACACGGTCTTGGCTCGACGGGGCTTGCCGCGAAGCTCGCCGACCCGCACGCGCAGATCATTGCGTCGCTCGACAGCGGCGTGGTGGACATCGTCTGGGTGCTCGGCTGGGGCGGTGGGCTGCTCTACGTGGCCGGGCTCGTTGCACTGCTCTGGCGGGCTTTCCTCGCGAGCCTTGCGCGGCCGGGCGACCGCTTCGCGATTTCTGTCGTGGGCGTGGCGATCGCGATTCTCGCCATCATGGTCATGATCGATACGATGCAGGGTTCCAGCGGGATGTACTTTATGTTCGGCGTGGTGATGCCGGTGATCGGCGTGCGCTACTCGCGCCAACAGCAGCGGCGCAACGAGGCAATCGCCCGCGCGCGCCGGCGGGGGCTCGCATGAACGCTGCCAACGCACTGCGGGTGCTGATCGTCACGCACGTCGTGAGGGACAACGACGGGCAAGGGCGCGTGAACTACGAGATCGCGCGCGCGTTGCTGGCGGCGGGGCACCACGTCACGATCGTGTCATCGATGGTCGCGCCGGAGTTGCTCGCTCATCCTCGCGTGCGCCATGTGCCGATCCGCGAAAGCCGCCTGCCGAGCCGCCTGCTCCAGTACCAGATGTTCGCGCTAAAAAGCGCTGCGTGGATCAGGGCGCACCGCCGCGAGTTCGACATCGTGCACGTCAACGGTTTCATCACCTGGACGCGCGCGGATGTGAACGCCGTGCATTTCGTGCATGACGGCTGGTATCGCTGCGGCTTCTATCCGTTCCGGATCGCCGGCGGCTGGTATGGCGCCTATCAAGTGATCTATACGCGTCTGAACGCATGGTGCGAACGCTGGGCGTTTCGTCGCTCGCGTGTGGTCGTGCCGGTGTCGCACAAGGTGGGCGAGGAGGTGCGCGCGGTCGGTATCGAGCCGGGCAGCCTGCGCGTGATCCACAACGGTGTCGACGCCCGACAGTTCTCGCCGGGGGCGGGCGAACGTGATCGATTCGGACTTCCAGGCGAACCGTTCATGCTGCTCTTTGCGGGCGATTTGCGCGTGTCGCGCAAGAACCTCGACGCCGTGCTGCGCGCTCTGGTGTCGACACCGGCGCAAGTGCATCTCGCCGTGGCCGGTATCCTGCGCAACAGTCCTTATCCCGCGATCGCGCGCGATCTGGGCGTGGCCGACCGCGTGCATTTCCTCGATCTCGTCAAGGACATGCCCGCGCTGATGCGCTCGGTCGACGCCTTCGTGTTCCCTTCGCGCTACGAAGCGATGAGCCTCGTCATGCTGGAGGCGCTGGCGGCGGGTCTGCCCGTCATCACCGTGGCGACGGCGGGCGGCTCTGAGGTGATCGACAGCCGTTGCGGCGTGGTGCTCGAGAACCCCGAAGATGTCGAAGGCCTCGCGCGCGCCATCGAGCGCGTCGCGCGCGACCGGGAGTACGCGCGCGAAATGGGGCGCGCGGCGCGCGAGCTTGCCAAAACGCTTACGTGGCAGGCCATGGCCGAGCGCTATCTTGCGCTGTACGAGGAGATCGCGCGTAGCGACGAAGCCAGGCGGGCACGCGTCCCGGCGCCCGCAATGTCGGCACGGCCATGACTGAGCGTATCGACTCGCTTCAGATCGGCATGCACTGGTTTCGGGAGCGCCCAGGCGGACTCGACCGGATGTTCATGGCCTTGATCCAATCCCTGCCGGCGCAGGGCGTGGACGTGCGCGGCCTCGTGGCCGGCACCGGCAACGTGCAGACGGAGACCAACGGCCTCGTGCAGGCGTTCGCGGGTGAGCGCGACGGTCTGGGCGCGCGGCTGCGTGGCGCGCGCCGGCACTCGATCAGACTCAAGCGCGCCCGCGCGCCCGACATCGTGGCCAGCCATTTCGCGCTCTACGCCGCGCCCACACTCGGCGTGTTCGCGCGTGTGCCGCGTGTCGTGCATTTTCACGGGCCGTGGGCGGCGGAATCGTCGGCGTCCGGCCGCGGCAAGTTCTCGCATGCCGTGCGGCACGCGATCGAGCAAACGGTCTATCGCGGTGCGCGCCGCCATATCGTGCTTTCGCGGGCGTTCGGGCGGGTGCTGCAAACCGACTACCGCATCCCGGAGGAGTCGATCCGGATCGTGCCCGGCTGCGTCGACGTCGCGCGCTTCGATACGCCGCATACGAAAGCACAGGCGCGCGAACGGCTCGGCTTGCATCAGGACCGGCCACAGCTCTTCTGCATTCGTCGCCTCGTTCCCCGCATGGGCCTCGAGGATCTGATCGACGCGATGTTCGTCGTCAAGCAGTCGGTGCCTGACGTGCATCTGACGATTGCCGGCAAAGGCATGCTGGAAGCCCAGCTGCGGGCCCGCATCGCGGCGCGGGGCCTGGAGACTCACGTTACGCTCGCGGGCTATGTGTCCGACGACGATTTGCCTTTGTGGTATCGCGCCGCCGATCTGAGTGTCGTGCCCACGGTTACGCTCGAAGGCTTCGGCTTGACCACGGTCGAGTCGCTGGCCGCCGGCACGCCGGTGCTGGTGACGCCGGTGGGCGGCCTGCCGGAGGCGGTCGCGCCGCTCTCGGAAGGGCTGGTGCTGCCCTCCATCGGTTTCAATGCGATCGGGCGCGGCATTGTCGACAGCCTGCTCGGCACGCATCCGCTGCCGAATGCCGAGAGCTGCCGCCAGTACGCGCGCAGCCGCTTCGATCACCCGGCAGTGGCGTCCCAGGTGGCAGCGGTGTATCGCGAGGTGCTGGGCGAAAGCTGAACGTGCGCCAAGGCGATGACGGCGGCGCGCGATGGAGCGCCGCCGCACAGACGCGCGCCTGCGCGGCTTTCATGATCGGCATGTTGCCGGCGCGCTTCGTTTGCGTGCCGGTCAGGCGAAACGGCGGCAAGGAGCCGCTTTTCTCACCGCGGGACGGACCTGGGCGCAGCATGAAAATCATTCATCTGGCCAATCACGCTCAGTTGATTGGCAACGGCATTGTCAACATGATGACGGATCTGGCCTGCCTGCAGGCGCAGGCGGGTCACGACGTGGTCGTTGCGTCGTCCGGCGGCGAATTCGAAGCACTCTATGCGCGCTATGGCGTGCGCCATGTCACCGTGCCGCAGTCGCGCCAGCTGCGGCGCGCGCCTGTGATGCTCGCGCGCTATCGGCGCCTCGTGCGCGACTTCCAGCCCGACATCGTGCATGCACACATGGTCACGGGCACGATGCTCGCGCGCTTCGCCTGTGTGCGCCGGCCTTATGTGCTGTTCGCAACCGTTCACAACGAGTTCCAGAAGAGCGCCGCGTTGATGCGGCTCGCGGACCGTGTCGTCGCCGTGACGGGTGTCGTCGCGAAGTCCATGGAAGCGCGCGGCGTGCCTGCAGCCAAGCTCGCGGTCGTGCGCAACGGCACCGTAGGGTCGCCGCGCCGCAGCGGTTTGCCGCTCGGTCCCGCGCCGCAGTTGCAGCGGCCCGCCATCACGACGGTGGCGGGCATGTACGAACGCAAGGGCATACATGACCTGCTGCGCGCGTTCGCCGCGCTGCCGGAGCGTTTCGCGCACGCACATCTGTACCTCGTTGGCGACGGGCCCGACCGCGCGATGATGGAAGCACTCGCGCGCGAGCTTGGCGTAGCCGATCGAGCGCACTTCACCGGTTTCGTCGCCAACCCGACGGGCTATCTCGCGCAAACGGATGTCTTCGTCAATGCCGCGCACCGCGAACCCGGCGGGCTCGTGCTGTGCGAGGCCCGCGAGTCCGGCTGCGCCGTGGTGGCGACGCGCGTGGACGGCAATCCGGAGATGGTGGGCGGCGAAGACGCCGCGCTACTCGTGCCGGCGGCGCAACCGCAGGCGCTCACCCAGGCGATCACGCGCCTGCTCGACGACCCCGCGTTTCGTGCGGCGCTGGCCGAACGTGGCCAGAGCAATCTCGGACAATTCTTCGCGCAGACGGTATGCGACGGCTACGTGGCGCTTTACGAAGAGGCGCTCGAGTCGGTGCGTTCGCGGCGCGGCCGCGAGGCCGTTGCTGCCGCGGCATCCCGCAAGGCGTTGCCGTGAGCAACGCCGAAGGTTGAGCGCACGGCGCGGGCGGCAAGCGCTGCTCGCGCGAACGGGTCGCCATCGAGGTGCGGCTGCAAGCACCTCGCTCACCAGGCACTCGCATAAGCCCAATCAGTCACGTCAGCCGATCCTGGCCCTGAGCCACGCCCATGCGCATCAGGAAGCGCCGCGCCAGCTTGCGCAGCTCGGCCGATTGATGCAGCGACAACGCCAGATTCGCTGCGACCGTTGCAAGCGCGATTGCCGCTGCCGCCGCAATGCCGAGCGGCAAGCAGGCGAGGGCGAACGCGACGACGAGGAACGCGAGATGCGTGAGCATGTTGCCCACGATGTCGCGCCCTTGCACCCGGGCGAAGTACGTGTAGGCGGCGTAATCGCAAAGCGCTTTGGCCACGACGACAACGCCCGTGCCAACGAGTCCGAACGCGTGCGTCGCGCCCCACAGTGCGGCGGCGAAAAAGGGCAACTGCAGCCAGCTGATGCGCGCGACGCTGCGTGGATTGGCCTGGGCCTGGATGAAGATCCCGAGAATGCCCGATTGCCCCGCGAGCCATACGCTGATGACGAGCACGCGGCCGACCGGCGCCGCGGCTTCGGCAATTGCCGCGCCGAGCCAGATTTCGAGGAAAGGCTTGAGCGCGAACAGCGCGACGATCATGCACGGTGTGAACACGCCGTTGAGGAACGCGAGCGCGTCGCGTGCGAGCTTGTGCGCGTCTTCGTGCGTCGCTGCGGAAAGGCGCGGGAACAGCGTGCGCAGCATCGCGGAAGGCAGCATGTTCAGGCGCGTCACGAGGTTCTGCGGAGCCGAATAGAAGGTCACATAGCGCGCGCCCAGAATCGCCCCGACCAGCACGCGGTCGAGCGTGCCGGCAATCGCGCCAGCGCCCGAAAAGAGCAGCGTCCATTTGCCGTAGGCGAACAGATCGGCCATGACCTTGCGCTCGGGCATGCGCAGCCGTGTGATGCCGAGCGCGCGAAAAGTGGCGAAGCCGAGCAGCACGCCTGCGATCAGGCGCGCGATGACGGCGGCCGGAATCGCCACCGAAAGCGTGGGCGAGAGCCAGTAAGCGGCGGCGAGCGGCAGCACCTGGAACAGGAAGGTGCCGAGCGTCTGGTTCGTGTTGTAGCTGCCGAAGCGCTCGACGGCCGTGATGGCGCCTGCGAACACCCACGTGACGTTCGCGAGCGGCACGGCCACGGCGATCCACGGCAGGATGCTCATCAGCTCATGGCGGAACACGGGCTCGATGTGCATGGCGTACGTGATGTAGAGCGACGCGCACGACCATACGACGAGTCCACCAATGATGCCCGTGCACAGGTTCAGAAAGCATGCGCCGAAGAAGATGCGCTCGACGGCGTCGCCTTCGGCATGGCGCACCTTGGCGATCTGGTTCTCGGTGGCGAGGCTCGTGCCCAGATCGAGCAGGCTGAAGTAGCCGATCAGCGCCCACACGAGGTTGATCACGCCGTAGCGCTCGACGCCCAGCAGCTTGATGTAGGCCGGTACGGTCATCAACGAGACGAGCGTCGGCGCAATGAGCCCGGCGAAGTTGATGACGATGTTGCGTAGAACGGCTTTTTCCATGAGCGTGGCGTTCGTTTGGTCGTGCTTTAGAGCAGGTGAATCACATCGCGTCGAGAATGGCTTGCTTGAACAGCAGCGAACCCTGCGCGCTCACGTGGTTGTCGTCTTCGTACACCGGCACGCCGTCGAGCACCGCCTTGCAGGTCGCGCCGGTGCACAGACGCGGCACCGGATCGAAAACGCGCACGTTCGGAATCGTGGCGACCGACTCGACGAGCTTGCGCTCGAACGCTTCGGTTTGCAGATTCGCGGCGGCAGACGGCTCGATACGCTCCGGGTCCGCATAGAAGCGCGGCAGCAGTTTGCCTTCGAGCACCGGCGGGTTCTGGAACACCACGAGCCGTGGCGTGCTCGCGGCGAGCGCCTTCACGGTGAGCGGTAATTGACTCGTGAGCGCCGCGCGCGAGGTGGCGAGGGTGGCCGTGCCGTTCGGGTCGGTGGTCACGAAGTGCGTGGCTTTCTGCAACTCGCCGAAGAGCGTCCAGCCGTTGCCGTAAAGGCTCCAGCGGCCGATGTAGAACACCACGGCGGGTTTGAGCTGCTCGATGGACGAGGCGATCGGTTCGGCGAGACCGAGGCGGCTGCAGTCGCGCCCGCTTTGGGCGCCGTCGCTGCGGCGCGTGTCGAGCAGCGGCGGACAGCCAACGTGCACGAACGCCATGAGGCGCATGTTGCGCTCCACGGCGATGCTGCGCAGCACGGGCAGCCACGCGCCGCCGTGCGAGTCGCCCCACACGACCATCAGGTTGCCGGTGGCGGCCATGTTGTAGGCGGTGCAAAACTTGTCGGCTTTCGCGTCCGCGAGTTGGCAGGGCTCGGGCTGAAGCGCGAGCCGCATCTGCTCATTCTGCGTGTAGAGCGCGAAGCCGCGATTGTCGGCCGCCGCGCGCGTGGGTAGGCCCGCGCGTGCGAACAGCACCGCGCCTGCCACGCCGAGCAAGGCCAGCGCCACGCAGAGCGCGCCGAGCTGCCGGCGGTTCGCTTTTTTCGTGCGGATGGGAAGCTCGACCAAGCGGTAGGTCAGCGCGGCCAGCACGATGCTCGCGAGCACGAGTGTGAGGCGCGTGGATACGGGCACGAAGAGGCCGCCCGCGAGAATGTTCGCGAACGACAGCAGCGGCCAGTGCCAGAGATACAGCGGATAGCTGATGAGCCCGATCGCGACGGCCAGGCGGTTAGCGAGCACGTGCTTGTTGAGCCACGCGTGCGGCCCCGCGCAGATGACGAGAAATGCGCCGACGGTGGGCAGCAGTGCACGCCAGCCGGGGAACACGTCGTTCTCGTTGATGAAGACGACCGCCGCGCCGATCAGCAGAAGGCCCGCTGCCGAAAGCGCGTTCGAGGCCCGCGGCCCGTATTGCACGAGGGTGGGGCGATGCAGCAGCAGCCAGGCGAGCGAGCCGCCGATCATCAGTTCCCAGAAGCGCGAGAGCGGCGAGTAGAACGCCGCGGTCGGGTCCGACGCGGATGTGACGAGGCTCACCGCGAATGACGCAGCGGCGATGCCGCCGAGCAACAGGGGGAAGCCGAGCCGGCGGCGGTACGCGAAGCTCGCGAGAAGCGGCCAGAAAATATAGAACTGCTCTTCCACGCCGAGCGACCACAAATGCAGCAGCGGCTTGGTTGCGGCGGTATCGTCGAAATAGCCGGCTTCGCGCCAGAGCGCGATGTTCGACAGGAACGTTGCACCCGCAACGAGATGCTTGCCGAGCTGCTGATACTCCTCGGGCATGAGCAGGAACCAGCCCGCCACGAGGCACGCTGCGAGCACGACGACCAGCGCGGGAAAAATGCGGCGGATGCGCCGCATATAGAACTCGACGTAACTGAAACGGCCCTCTTCGACGCTCTCGAAGATGATCGTGCTGATCAGGAAGCCTGAAATCACGAAGAAGAGATCGACGCCGACGAAGCCGCCGCGCAAGTGCGAGGGAAACGCGTGAAAGGCCAGCACGGAGAGCACGGCGATAGCCCGCAGCCCGTCGATGTCGGGGCGGTATTTCGGCGCGCGCAGGTGTTCGGGCGCTGCATATGTGGACGTGGACGCGGCGATTTTGCCGAGAGCGTCGGGCGTCGTGGCTGCATCGCCCGCGTCGCGATAAAGCGCGACAGAGCGCGCCGCGACGCCGGACGCATCGAGGCTCGATGGCGTACCGCCGTCGCTCGCGGAGAGCGGGGCAGCCTGGTTTGTCATTCGCATGGCGGACTCGTGCTGGGCGGATCCGGTGATTGGGCGGCGCATGCCGGGCCAAGCCGCAGCGCCGCATTCGTCGGAGCAAACGGCTTTTATCGTTGGCCCAATTGTGCCGCTGCAGCGCGGCATGCAGTGTGGCCAGCCGTACAGATACACCTTCAGGCGTCTGGTTAAATCCTCCCCAGTTGGTAAGGGTTTGTCCCACACCGTTGCGTTGCGCTGGGTCGATCACGCAGCGCGCCCGAGCGGCTGTCACACGCATCCTTCATTCTTGCCGCGTCATCGCATAGGGATATCCGATGGAACCTGTCGTCTTCGACGGCTGCTTCGGCTGGCTTCATCCGGCTCTTGGCCGGCATGGGGTGGTCTTGTGCAATCCGTTCGGCTATGACGCGCTGTGCACCCATCGGGGCTGGCGGCGTCTCGCCGAACGCCTCGCGGCGAGCGGCATGCCCGTGCTGCGCTTCGACTATCCCGGCGCGGGCGACTCGCTCGGCGACGAGGAAGATCCGGGCCGCGTCGAGGCATGGATCGAGAGCATCGCGGCTGCGGTGCGCCATCTGCGCGAGCGCACGGGTGTGGCGCAAGTGTCCCTCTGTGGCTTGCGCCTGGGCGCGACGTTGGCTGCGCTTGCCGGCGAGCGTATCGGCGATATCGACGGCCTCGTGCTGCTCTCGCCCGCGTTGTCGGGCCGCAACTATCTGCGTGAGTTGCGCGCGCATCGGCAAAGCTGGCTGAGCACGCCGGCGGGCATGACGGCCGATCCGATTCCCGAAACGGCGGCCTACGTCGAAGCGTTTGGCTTCGGCCTGCATGGCGACGATATCGCGCGGCTCGGCGCAGTCGACTTGCGCGCCGACACGAAAGCGCCTGCGCGACGTGTTTTGCTGCTCGATGCGAGCGACCGCGCGCGCGCCGGTGCGCTTGTCGATCACTACGTGGCGCACGGCGTGGAAGTGGAGCGCCAGTCGTTCGACGAGGCGGACCGGTTCATGGTCGAGGCGCTATACAGCGAAGAGCCGGTCGTCGCATTCGATGCCGTGACACAGTGGCTCGCCGATGCGCCGCCGCGCGTGGACGCAAGCGCGCCGCTCGCGTTCGAAGCGCGCGACTGGCCGCAACCGCAACTCGCAGCGACGCAATTCATCGAGCAGCCGGTGGTCTTCGGCGACTATTTCGGCGTGCACTGCCAGAGCGCCGCGCCGCGTGCGGATGCGCCCGCCGTGCTGTTCATCAATACGGGCGCGAGCCATCACATCGGCGACGGACGCATTTTCGTGCTGTTCGCGCGGCGGCTTGCGGCGCTCGGTGTTTCGTCGCTGAGAATGGACCTGGGCGGTCTCGGCGACAGCACGCCGGCCGCGCGTTCGGTCACGCTCGACACGATCTATTCGCAGGAATCCTATGCAGATGCGGCGCGTGGCGCCGACTGGCTCGTTGCGCGCGGCCATGCCCGCGTGGTCGTATTCGGCGTGTGCGGTGGCGCCTTTGTCGGCCTGCACGCATGCGCGCAGCATCCGAATATCGTGGGCAGCTTCGGCGTGAACCTGCAGAAGTTCATCTGGGACGGCGCGGACCGCACGCCCGGCACGACGGGTCTCGCCTCGAACCGCGTGCTGCGGCAATCCGCGCTGAGCGCCGAAAAATGGAAAAAGGTGCTGCGCGGCGAGACCTCGCTTTCGCGTGTGGTCAATGGCCTTGCGCAGCGCTTCGCCCGCACGCTGACGCGCCGCGTGGTGGACTTCATCGACGCGGCGACAGGCTGGTCGCCCGCGCCCGGCGAGGCGCGCCGCCTGATGCAGCGTATTCACGCGAAGGGCGCGCAAGTGCGGCTCGTGTACGGCGACTACGATCTCGGCCTCGACGAACTCAAGGTCCAGTTCGGCGCGAAGATGGGCGGTTTGCGCAGCTTCACGCGCGTGCGCGCGACGACATTGCCAAAGCTCGATCACGCGCTGTTCACCCAGGCCGCGCGCGAGGCAGCGATGGCCGATGCGCGGCAGTGGTTTTTCGAGCGCTTCTGCCAGCGGCAGACGCAGGACGAAACAGCGTGGCACGGCCCCGTGCCGGTTGCGCGGCCGCGTGTGGCGGTCGAGCGAGCAAGCCAGGCAACTTGCAGTTCTCATCTTGATGGAGCGCATCAATGAACATTGAGCTTCCGCTGGACCAGATCAACCAGCGCGCGTGGAACTCGCACGATGCCATGCGCGAATTCACGATGGGCAAGACCTTCACGGACCTCGGCGAAGAAGCCGCGTTCGACTGGGTCTATGCCGAGTGCGCAGGCGAGCCGATTCTCGACATCGGCATTGGCGCGGGCCGCACGATTCCGCTGATGATGCGGATTTCGCAGAAGTACACCGGCATCGACTACACGGCAAAGCTGCTCGAGCAGGCGAGCGCGCGCTTTCCGGGCCTCGACTTGCGCCACATGGACGCGCGCGACATGGCCGACCTGCCGTCGGACCATTTCGCGCTTACTGCATTCAGCTGGAACGGCATCGACTGCGTGGACTATGAAGACCGCGTGCGCATTCTCAAGGAGATGTACCGCGTCACGCGTCCCGGCGGGCTCGTGCTGTTCTCGACGCACAACCGCGAAGGCCCGGGCTTCAACGAAAGCATCTGGAAGCTGCTGCCGCGTTTTTCGCCGAATCCCTTGCGCTTTGGCTGGCGCACGCTGCGCTCGATGCGCGTGATGCCGCTCGCGACGTACAACTACCTGCGGCATGTGCGTTTTCAT
This sequence comes from Paraburkholderia sp. J7, assembly GCF_905220155.1. Lineage (NCBI taxonomy): Bacteria > Pseudomonadati > Pseudomonadota > Betaproteobacteria > Burkholderiales > Burkholderiaceae > Paraburkholderia > Paraburkholderia sp. J7. Next base: position 256,406 of record NZ_CAJMYZ010000004.1, read on the forward strand.
CGCGACTACCCTGGGTATTCGATCAAGACTGCGGGCGCGCATTTCTTCGGCATCGTCATTGTGTACACGACGTTGCCCGAGCAGCGGCGCCAACTCACCTCGCTCGGCTTCGAAATCGATGCGGTGTTCGGCAGCTGTGACGGCCAGCGCATTCCGGCAGAAAAGACCTCGAGCGATGTGTTCTGGTTTCATTTCATCGCACGTAAGCCGAGAGTGCAGTAGGGCTCGGTGCGTTTTCGGCGACGGTGGCGGATCTGTGTGTGCACGTACAGATGCGCAACGGCCATGAGGATTCAATGAGCCGTGCGCCGCTACACGGCGCGAGGAGACCACATCGTGCGCTTTGACAACCATCACGGCCGCATGCGGGAGGGCGACAATGCACGCGATCGTACAACGCAGCGTTGAAAGACCCGCGTCCTGCGGTGAGCTGGACGAGCGGCGCCTGCGCAACGCGCTGGGCCGCTTTGCCACGGGCGTCGTGGTGATTTCCGCGGGCACCGGCGACGAATTGCATGCCATGACGGCGAACGCCTTCATGTCCGGGTCGCTCAGACCCCCGCTCATTGTCGTGTCGGTCGGCCACCGCGCGCGCATGCACGAGCGGATGATGAGTGCGGACCTCTTTGGTGTCAGCGTGCTTTCCGAGGAGCAGGAGTCACATAGCCGGCACTTTGCCGGCGAGCCGCAGGACTGGCTCGCCCCGTGCTTCACGGAGGTGGAGGGGCTGGCGGGTGTCGCGCTGCTGCATCGCGCACTGGCGCGCTTCGCGGCGCGCGTGGTCGACCGGCATCCTTGCGGCGATCACACGCTGTTCGTCGGCGAGGTGCTGTCGTTCTCGCTCGAGGAGGACGCACCGCTCGTGTTCTATAGCGGCCGCTATGCTTCGGTGGCGCAGGGGCGCTGAACGCGCGTCCTATCGCGTTACCCACTGATTAGTCCGACCCTTTTTTGTGCGACACCGCAAGGGCTGCGTCACTGTCGACCGCAGGCCTTTCCACTCGCGGCTCCGGGAATCCCCTAGGAATCTAAATCATTGCTCTGCCGGGCGAATCCGCCCTTGGCTCGGCCTGCCGCGTCACGTCCCGGGCCCAGGCTTATGCCGCCAATTTTTACTCTAATGCGTTGTTTTAATTGGAAAAATTAAGGTGGTCTGCTGCCTGCTAGCTGCTCCTCGCGGGTTCCTCGCGAGCGCCCCACGACGCATCATTCCCCCGTTCCGCCCCACTTCTTGAATTTGTCATCCCTCGTCCATATAATTAGCACTCACCGCATGAGAGTGCTAACAACGCTCGGTGCATAAACATCTCTGGCTGGCGGTTGCCGGCAGCCAGGTTTTCTTGAGTCTCTTCAAGTCCCAATCAACAGAGGAACATCCATGAACCTTCGTCCTTTGCATGATCGCGTGATCGTCAAGCGCCTGGATCAAGAAACCAAGACCGCTTCGGGCATCGTGATCCCGGACGCAGCGGCAGAAAAGCCGGATCAAGGCGAAGTCCTGGCCATCGGCCCGGGCAAGCGCGACGACAAGGGCGCCCTGATCGCGCTCGACGTGAAGGTCGGCGATCGCGTCCTGTTCGGCAAGTACGCTGGCCAGACCGTCAAGGTCGACGGCAACGAACTGCTCGTGATGCGCGAAGAAGACATCATGGCCGTGGTGAACAAGTAAGTTCATTCCACCGCTCACTATTCAAGAATCCAAGGAGTTAGAAGATGGCAGCTAAAGACGTCGTGTTCGGCGATTCCGCCCGTTCCAAGATGGTTGAAGGCGTGAACATTCTCGCCAACGCAGTGAAGGTCACGCTGGGTCCGAAGGGCCGCAACGTGGTGCTCGAGCGCTCGTTCGGCGGCCCGACGGTCACCAAGGACGGTGTCTCGGTCGCAAAGGAAATCGAGCTCAAGGACAAGCTCCAGAACATGGGCGCGCAAATGGTCAAGGAAGTCGCTTCCAAGACCAGCGACAACGCCGGTGACGGCACGACGACGGCTACGGTTCTGGCCCAGTCGATCGTCCGCGAAGGCATGAAGTACGTCGCATCGGGCATGAACCCGATGGACCTGAAGCGCGGCATCGACAAGGCCGTCGCAGCAGCAATCGAAGAGCTGCGCAAGGTCAGCAAGCCCTGCACGACCAACAAGGAAATCGCGCAAGTCGGCTCGATCTCGGCCAACAGCGACACGTCGATCGGCGACCGTATCGCTGAAGCGATGGACAAGGTTGGCAAGGAAGGCGTCATCACCGTCGAAGACGGCAAGTCGCTGCAAGACGAGCTGGAAGTCGTCGAAGGTATGCAATTCGACCGCGGCTACCTCTCGCCGTACTTCATCAACAACCCGGACAAGCAAGTCGCCGTGCTGGAAAGCCCGTTCGTCCTGCTGTTCGACAAGAAGATCTCGAACATCCGTGATCTGCTGCCGGTTCTGGAACAAGTCGCGAAGGCTGGCCGTCCGCTGCTGATCATCGCTGAAGACGTCGAAGGCGAGGCACTGGCCACGCTGGTCGTCAACAACATCCGCGGCATCCTGAAGACCGTCGCAGTCAAGGCTCCGGGCTTCGGCGACCGTCGCAAGGCCATGCTGGAAGACATCGCGATCCTGACCGGCGGTCAAGTTATCGCTGAAGAAACCGGCCTCACGCTCGAAAAGGCAACGCTGAACGAACTCGGTCAAGCGAAGCGCATCGAAGTGGGCAAGGAAAACACGACGATCATCGACGGCGCTGGCGAAGCCGTGAACATCGAAGCGCGCGTGAAGCAAATCCGCACGCAAATCGAAGAAGCGACGTCGGACTACGACCGTGAAAAGCTGCAAGAGCGCGTTGCCAAGCTGGCAGGCGGCGTGGCAGTGATCAAGGTCGGCGCTGCGACCGAAGTCGAAATGAAGGAAAAGAAGGCACGCGTGGAAGACGCGCTGCACGCAACCCGCGCTGCCGTTGAAGAAGGCATCGTCCCGGGCGGCGGCGTTGCGCTGATCCGTGCACGTACGGCAATCGCCAACGTGAAGGGTGCGAACGCTGACCAGGACGCAGGTATCAAGATCGTCCTGCGCGCCATGGAAGAGCCGCTGCGCCAGATCGTCACGAACGGCGGCGAAGAAGCGTCGGTGGTCGTGGCAGCGGTTGCCGCTGGTTCGGGCAACTACGGCTACAACGCAGCGACCGGCGAATACGTCGACATGGTTGAAGCCGGCGTGGTCGACCCGACGAAGGTCACGCGCACCGCGCTGCAAAACGCAGCTTCGGTTGCTGGCCTGCTCCTGACGACGGACGCAGCCGTTGCTGAAGTGCCGAAGGAAGATGCTCCGATGGCTGGCGGCATGCCCGGCGGCATGGGCGGCATGGGCATGGACATGTAATTTAGGCTCACGCCGAAATTACATCGAAGTGCAGGGGACACGCCGCGAGGCGTGTTTCCCAGCCCGAAAAGAAAAAACCCGCAGCGATGCGGGTTTTTTTTCGTCCGTGCGGTTTGCGCGTGGTTCACGCGCCGCCGCGCCGCGAGCGTTATTGCTTCGCTTCGCCGGGAGAGGCTTCGTCCCCGTCCGAGTCGTTGCTGCGCGCCCAGAAGAACCGGTCGGGCAGCCACGCCCCCATGCCCGGCCTGAACGCACTCTGCACGGCCTGATACACATACTCCTGCGCCTCGCGCACGGCCTCGGGCGGCTCCTGGCCGTTCGCGAGCAGTGCGGCAATGGCGGCGCCGAGCGTGTCGGTCACGCCCATCATCGGCTGCGTGGAGCGGTCCCACAGGTCCTGGCGCAGCTGGCCGTCTTCGCAATACAGCGTGTTGACCACGCGGTGCGTGCCCGTTTCCATCGCCAGGATGTACTCGCAGCCCGTGGCAAGCAGGTGCGCGATAGCCGCGTCGACGCTGGGCGCTTCCGCGTCGCCGTCCGGCTGCGCGAGCGCGATCAGCGTTGCGGAATCGGCAACAAGCAGCGTGGTCTGCGGCACGAGCAGGTCGGCCATGGCTTCGCGTAGTTCGTCGGCGGCGAGCACGTGTTCGTCGTCGAGTGTGAAGTCGGGGGCGAGGATGAGCGGCACGTCGTCGTAGTCGGCGACCACTTCAGCGATCGCGCTCACGACTTCGGCGCGCGCGCCCGCTCCAACCTTGAACGCCGCGATGGGCATGTCTTCGAGCAGCATGCGCGCCTGGGTGGCGACGGTTTCCGGATCGAGGCCGGTCACTTCGTCGCAGCCCGCGGAGTCGCGCACCGTGTAGCCGGTCAACGCGGTGACGCCGTGGCAACCCATGCTGGCGAGCGTGAGCAGGTCAGCCTGGAGTCCGCCGCCGCCTGTCGGGTCGGAAAGGCCGAAGGTGAGGACAATGGGAGGGGTGTCGCTGGGCATGAACGTGGCGAGATGGATTGGACTTCGGGCGCGGTGTACCGCGCCGTCATAAGAGAATGCTTCAATTATGCGGCTTATCGTTGAATCCGGGGGACGGATGACCCCGGCGCGCGCGAGGATTTTTTCGCGCTGCACGAACCGCTCGCGGCGACGCATTCGGTTTGATCCCGTGCAGGCCAGATTTCCTCTTGCTAGGCATGGAAACGGCAACAAGGTACCATCATGGCTCTCGTTTCCCCGATTTTTTTTCCGACTGGTTTCGGACTTTTCGACGCGGCATAAGAATGGAATATAGAAGCTGGATGTGCCTGATCTGCGGCTGGATTTACGATGAAGAAGCCGGTTTGCCAGACGAAGGCATTGCCCCCGGCACGCGCTGGGAGGATGTCCCGATCAACTGGACCTGCCCTGAGTGCGGCGCGCGCAAGGAAGACTTCGAGATGGTCCAGATCTGAGGCCACGCTCGCGGCGGCGTGCGGTTTTCGCGCGCTTCTGACGTGTTTCTCACGCGTTTCGCAGATATAGCGGGCGAGGGCCGGTGCGCAGTCTGGCTGCAGATTCCAGGAGTGTGGCGGATGTCGAGTGCGGTGCGGCTCGCGATGTCGCGACGGCTGGCACCGTATTTGCGCTTGCCGCCCCGGTTGTCGATACTTGTGTCGATGCTTTGGTCGAGATCGCCCGCCTGGTCGGCCCGCTAATGTTTTCGGCGCTGCCCTATGAGTCATCCTTCAAGCTCTGATGTGCGGTTCGAAGCGTTGCCGAATCCGCGCGGCGGCACGGTGCCGTTCGCGCACGGCGCGCTCGCCCAGGCGCTCGCCGCGCTCGCAGAGCAGCGTGATGTGGCCCGGCCGCTGCGCCAGGCTGCCCGCACGCTGCACGACGCCGGCTGGCTTGCCGCCGCGCGCTTCGCCGACACGCTGCTCCTCGCTTCCCCGCTCGCGCTTGCCGCGCCGGTGCCCGTAGCGCCGCCGCCGGGCCTGCCCGTGCGGCCGCTCCATGCGCCCGAGGAAGCGAAGGACGCTGAAATGCGTGCCCTGTTCAGCGAGGCGCTGCAAGATCTCGTCGCTGCGCTCGAGCGCCGCAATCTGCGCGAGCTGGCGTGCTCGCCCGCGCTTTTCGCGCGGCAGCACGCGCTCGTGGCTGCGCTCGCGGAGCACATGCCGGGTGTCGCGCTCGCCTACGAGGACATCGCACTGCTGGGCCGGCCGCTCGCGCCCGCTTCGCTGCATCCGCAGCCGGCGCAGCGCTTTGGCCAGGTGCGCGCGCGCTTCGAGCGGGCGCTCCTGCTTGCGCTGAAGTCGAAGCCCGGCAACGGCAGCCGCGCGACCGATGCGCTCGCGCTCGCGGCGTTCGACGAGATGGACGCCTGCATGGCCGAGCTCTCGAGCGCCGATCCGTACGACTTCTGGCGTCTTGCTGCTGCGTGCGCACGCGCGCTGCGGCGGGGCGTGGCGTCGTGGGGAGAGGAAGGTGTGCGGCGTCTTTACGCGCGCTGCAATCTGCTGATTGGCGAGCACGCGCATGGCCTGCGCTTCGCGCCACAAACGCTCGTGCGCTCCACGCTCGCGTTGCTGTGGCGCGATTACGCGCTCTTCGGGGCCGCTGCGGAAGACACTGCCGACGTCGATCTGCTACATGACTACGGCTTGACCGTGGAGTGGCACATTGCCGGCACGCAGGCCTCGGAGGCGCTGTGGGAGGCCGGCAGCGTGCAGGCTGGCGCGCTCGCGGCGCGCGTGGCGCCCACGCGCGAGCTGGGCGCGCTGGTCGTGAATGGCAATGCGTATGAAGATTTTCTGCAGACCGCCGATGCGGCGATGATCGCGCTCGGCACGCACTCGCGCACACTGACGTTGCGCGGCGCAGGCGCGAGCCCGGAGCCCGCAGACGCGCTGGTAGCCGCCGAGGCGGCGTACCGCATCGGCGCCGCCGCCTGGGCGCTCGGGCTCGGCCATATTGGCCAGCTCGCGGACGCGCTGGGCCTCGCGTGGCGGCGCACCGCGCATGCGGCAACGCTTGCGGCGCTCGAAGCGCGGGGCGCGCCGTCAATTCAGCCGCCCGGCGCGGAGGCGATCGAGCACGCCAGCGAGGTGCTGCGTGCCATGCTGCACAAGGTCGCGGCGGGTATCGCGCAACCCGACGCCACGCCCGCGGTGCGTGCGCTTGGCGTGGCAATCGTCAACGGCGCGGCGCAAAATGCGGTGCAAAATATTGCGTACTGACTCCGTCGGGCCTGTGGATTCGCGGTGCTGGCCGTACCTTGCAGCGGTCAGGCATCGGCCTTGCGCCATCGGCCGATTGCCTTGCAAGGGCACAGCGCGCGCGTGTTAGAGTGAGCCATTCCCTGCAATGCGCAACGCGCCGCGGCTGGCAAGGTGCGAGGCAGCCATCATCGGGCGCCCGACCTCCGGCCTGGCAGCGCGCCGCCATTGCGCATCGTCTTTGCTAGAATTCAAATCATGTCCAAGAGTAACGATCGCATCAATCTGACCAACCAGTTCCTGATCGCCATGCCGAACATGGCGGATCCCACGTTTTCAGGAACGGTGGTCTACCTTTGCGATCATTCGGAGCGCGGCGCGCTCGGTCTCGTCATCAATCGGCCCACCGACATCGATCTCGAGGCGCTCTTTTCCCGCATCGACCTGAAGCTCGAAATCGAGCCGCTCCTGCACGTGCCCGTTTATTTCGGCGGCCCGGTGCAGACCGAGCGCGGCTTCGTGCTGCACGCGAGAGCCGAGGGCACAAGCTACACGTCGTCGATGTCGGTGCCGGGCGGCCTTGAAATGACCACGTCGAAGGACGTGCTCGAAGCCGTCGCCAACGGCAGCGGCCCCGAACGCTTCCTGCTCACGCTCGGCCACGCCGGCTGGGGCGCCGGCCAACTCGAGGACGAAATCTCGAAGAACGGCTGGCTCACGGTCGAAGCGGACCCGAAGATCGTGTTCGACGTGCCCGCCGAAGAGCGCTTTGAAGCGGCGCTCGCGCTGCTCGGCATTTCCTCGTCGATGCTCTCGGGCGAGGCGGGTCACGCATGAGCGTGGCCGCTGGGCGAGGGGCCGGCGAGGCGACCTTGCTTGCGTTCGACTATGGCGAAAAACGCATCGGCGTCGCGCTCGGCAACGCGCTCACGCGCAGCGCCCGGGCGCTCACCGTCATTCCCAACAAGAGTCGCGACTACCGCTTTGAAGCGATAGCCGCGTTGCTGCGCGAATGGCAGCCCGATCTGCTCGTGGTCGGCCTGCCGTGCCATCCGGACGGCACGCCGCACATCATGACGCAGCACGCGAAGCGCTTTGGCAACCAGCTGGGCGGCCGCTTCGGCCTGCGGGTGGTGTGGGTGGACGAGCGCTATTCGTCCGTCGACGCCGAAGCGCGGCTGCGCGAGCGCGGCGAACGCGTCGAACATGTCGACGCGGAAGCGGCCTCCGTGATTCTCCAGCAGTACCTCGACGAACTCCCGCTCTAACTAGCCCGCGAGTTGCCCGATGATCATTCCCGACGCTGAAGCGCTGTATTGCGCCCTTCTCGACGAGATTCGCGCGGCGTATCCCGCCGATGCGTTCGGCGCGCCCGGCGGCCTGGCGATCGTCGGCATTCATAGCGGCGGCGCGTGGATCGCCGAGCGGCTTGCCCATGACGTCGGGGCGCTCGAATGGGGCGTGCTCAACGTTGCGCTGCACCGCGACGACTATGCGAAGAAAGGCTTGCACAGCAAGGCGAGCCCGACGGCGCTGCCCTTCGCGGTGGAAGGCCGCCACATCCTGCTCGTCGACGACGTGCTGTTTACGGGCCGCACCGTGCGCGCCGCGCTCAACGAACTGTACGACTACGGTCGGCCGGCTTCCGTCGAACTCGCGGTGCTTGCCGAACGTGGCGGGCGCGAGCTGCCGGTGTCCGCGCGCTTCACCGGCGGCGCGGTGAGCGTCGATGCACGCGAGACGCTTGTGCTCGCACACAGCGCTGACGGTCTCTTCGCGTTTCACGTCGAGCCGGGCAGCGGCGCCTGAGGCGTGCGTCAGGCGCATCGAACACATTCGGCGGCAGCGGCGGCAGACGCACAGGCGCGTACGCTGGCCACGCGCCGCCCATCACATCCAGGACACGCGATGAACACACAGCCCACGCCCGCTGCGTCCACTGCGGACGACAAGCGTTTTCGCTATGGCTTTCTCAAGGGCAATCCGCAGCTCACGAAGAACGGCGAGCTCAAGCATCTGTTGTCGATCGAAGGCCTGTCGCGCGCAATTCTCACGCACGTTCTCGACACGGCCACGCAGTTCGTGAGCGTGACCGACCGCGACGTGAAGAAGGTGCCGCTGTTGCGCGGCAAGTCGGTGTTCAACCTGTTCTTCGAGAACTCCACGCGCACGCGCACCACGTTCGAAATCGCGGCCAAGCGTTTGTCGGCGGACGTGCTCAATCTGAACATCAACGCTTCGTCGACGAGCAAGGGCGAGTCGCTGCTCGATACCATCGGCAACCTTTCGGCGATGCACGCCGACATGTTCGTCGTGCGCCACGCCTCGAGCGGGGCGCCGTACCTGATCGCCGAACATTGCGCGCCGCACGTGCACGTGATCAACGCCGGCGATGGCCGCCACGCGCACCCGACGCAAGGCCTGCTCGACATGTACACGATCCGCCACTACAAGCGCGATTTCACGAATCTGCGCGTGGCGATCGTGGGCGACATCCTGCATTCGCGTGTGGCGCGCTCGGACATTCACGCGCTGACCACACTCGGCGTGCCCGAGGTGCGCGCCATCGGCCCGCGTACGCTGCTGCCGGGCGGCCTCGAACAGATGGGTGTGCGCGTGTTTCATAACCTCGATGAAGGCCTGAAGGACGTCGACGTCATCATCATGCTGCGCCTGCAGAACGAGCGCATGAGCGGCGCGCTGCTGCCATCCGCGCAGGAGTACTTCAAGAGCTGGGGCTTGACGCCCGAGCGCCTCGCGCTCGCCGCGCCCGATGCGATCGTCATGCATCCGGGGCCGATGAATCGCGGCGTGGAAATCGACTCGCAGGTCGCCGACGGCCCGCAGTCGGTGATCCTCGACCAGGTGAGCTTTGGCATTGCGGTGCGCATGGCGGTGATGGGCATCGTCGCCGGAAATAACGACTGAAGCGGCGAGAACGATAAGGGCAGCACATGAAGATTCATATTCAAGGCGGCACGCTGATCGGTCCGGCAACCGGGACGGAACAGCAGCAGGACGTGTACATCGAAGCGGGCAAGATCGCCGCGCTTGGTGCGGCGCCCGCGGGCTTTCAGGCGGACAGAACAATCGATGCGCGCGGCCTCATCGTTGCGCCCGGTCTTGTCGACCTGAGCGCGCGCCTGCGCGAGCCGGGCTACGAGCACAAGGCCACGCTCGACTCGGAGATGAACGCGGCGCTCGCGGGCGGCGTGACGAGCCTCGTGTGTCCGCCGGACACCGACCCCGTGCTCGACGAGGCAGGCCTAGTCGAGATGCTCAAGCACCGGGCGGGCAAGCTTGCGCGTGCACATGTGCATCCGCTCGGCGCGCTTACCGTGGGGCTGAAAGGGCAGGTGATCACTGAGATGGTGTCGCTGACCGAGGCAGGCTGCATCGGCTTCACGCAGGTCGATGCGCCGATTGCCGATACCCAGGTGCTGCTGCGCGCGCTGCAGTATGCGAGCACCTATGGCTACGCCGTGTGGCTGCGGCCGCAGGACGCGTATCTCTCGAAGGGTGGCGTGGCCGCGAGCGGCGCGGTGGCATCGCGCCTGGGCCTCTCCGGCGTGCCGGTGAGCGCGGAGACGATCGCGCTGCATACGCTCTTCGAACTGATGCGCGTGACGGGCGCGCGCGTGCATGTGCAGCATCTTTCGTCGGCGGCGGGAGTCGCGCTCGTGCGCGCCGCGAAGGCCGAGGGCCTGCCCGTGACGTGCGACGTGACGGCCAACCACCTGCATCTGATCGACATGGACATCGGCTATTTCGACGCGCAGTTCCGGCTCGATCCGCCGCTGCGGCAGCAGCGCGATCGCGAGGCGATTCGCGCGGGTCTGGCCGACGGCACGATCGACGCGATCTGCTCGCAGCACACGCCCGTGGACGACGACGAAAAGCTGCTGCCTTTCGCCGAAGCGACGCCGGGCGCGACGGGCCTCGAACTGTTCCTCTCGCTCACTGTGAAATGGGCGCAGGAAGCGCGCGTGCCGCTCGCGAAGGCGCTCGCCCATGTGACGTCGGCGCCGGCTGCCGTGATGCAACGTGACGCCGGGCGGCTCGCCGTAGGCGCGAACGCGGATGTCTGCGTGTTCGATCCCCATGCGCACTGGCGTGTCGAGCCGCGTGCGCTCAGGAGCCAGGGGCACAACACGCCGTTCCTTGGCTACGAACTGCCCGCGGTGGTGCGTGCGACGCTCGTGGCGGGGCGTGTGGGCTTCGAGCGCGCATGACAGATTTATGTCATGTGTGTCTGCTAGCATCACGCGATTCAGCTAATCGTCAAACATGAGCCTCTTCATTCGCAAGACCCGCCTGCTCGGGCATTTGCTGCGCGGCGCGTTGACCGTCGCGATGCGTTTTCCGCGTGCAAGCGCCGATCAGCGGCACGCCATGAATCGCGCGTGGTCCCTCAAGATGCTCGAGCTGTGCGGCTTGAAGCTCGTCGTGCATAACGATGCGGCGCGGCTCGACGCGGGCGCGCTCGTCGTGAGCAATCACATTTCGTGGATCGATATCTATGTGATCAACGCGTGGCGTCCCACGCCGTTCGTCTCGAAGGCTGAGATCCGGCATTGGCCGCTCATTGGCTGGTTTGCGCAGAACCTCGACACCGTGTTCATCGAGCGCGAGAAGCGCAGCGACGCGAAGCGCATCATGCACGAACTGGCCGAGCGTCTCACGCGCGGTGAGCTGATGTGCGTGTTCCCCGAAGGCACGACAACGGATGGCCTTGCGCTCAAGCCGTTTCACTCGAACATGTTTCAGGCGGCGGTATCGGCTGGGCGGCCGGTGCAGCCGCTTTGCATCCTGTATGAGGATGCGCAGGGGCGGCAGTCGGTGGCGCCGGCGTATATCGACGACCTCTCGCTTAAGGATTCGCTCGACGCGATGCTCAGAGCTGGGCCGCTGACCGCCCATGTCTACGTGGGCGAGGCGATCAATGCCGGGGACGATCGGCGCAAGCTGGCGGCGCGTGCGCAGGAGGCGGTCGGGCAGGCGCTGGAGACGATGCGCGGCGAAGCGGTGGCGCATCCGGCTGGAGTGGCGCAGGCGACCTGACGCCTGCTGGCGTGGGCCTGCGCGATTACAGACGCGTTAGCCGTTCGTCGCGCGGCAACTCTCGCAGGGCACCTGCGTGAGGATGCGCTCGTGCGGATCGTCGACGAGATGGATGGCCGAAAGCTGCTCGCCCCACACGCAACCCGAGTCGAGCCCGATCAGGTTTTTGCGCAGAGTGAGGCCAAGCGCAGCCCAATGGCCGAAGACTACGGTCGTGTCGGCCGTTTTGCGACCGGGCACGTCGAACCAGGGCATGAAGCCCGGCGGCGCGGAGTCGAGGCCGCCGCTAGTCGAGAAGTCCATTACGCCGTCGGCATTGCAAAAGCGCACACGCGTGAGCGCGCTGCAGGTCACGCGCAGCCGCTCGATACCCTTCAGGTCCTTGGACCAGCGGCTCGGCTGATTGCCATAGAGGCCAGCGAGCGTCTCGCGCCAGTTGTCGCGGCGCAACGCTTTTTCGAGTTCGTGCGCGAGTTCCATCGTGAGATCGACGTCCCACTGCGGCAAGACGCCCGCATGCACCATCAGCATGCCGTTCTCGTAGTGCGCGATCGGGCGATGACGCACCCAGTGCAGCAGATCTTCGGCGTCTGGCGCGTTCAGGATGTCGTCGATCGTGTCGTCTTTTTTTGACTTGCGGATGCCCGCCGAAACCGACAGCAGATGCAGGTCGTGATTGCCCAGCACCGCCACGCCGCGTTCGCCGAGATCGATCACCTCGCGTAACGTTTCGAGCGACGCGGGACCGCGATTGATCAGGTCGCCTGCGAACCAGAGCGGCGTGTCTGGGGACGGCGCGGCTTTGGCGAGCAGTTCGCGAAATGGTGAGAGGCAGCCCTGAAGGTCGCCGAAAGCGAGAGGGGCGGGATGCGGCGCTTGCGTCATCGTTGCGTTGGGATTGATTGCAGTGCGGCGTGGAACATTAGCCTGTGACGGTATCACAGGAATAGTTCGGCCGCGTGATGACGCGAGAATGATAGGAATCCATTAAAGCATGAACGTTCAGACCCTAGCTTGGCATGAAAAATGCGGTCTAAGGAATTTGTCAAGCTGTTTCAAGATGTTAGAAGGGGTGGCGTTCGCGCTGGCGAACCTTATAATCTCTACGGATAAAATCAGAGCCAGAATATGCGGCGTGGATATACCCCATCGCTTGTCGCATAACTGCCCACGCTGACCCTCGTGTGCAACATTCTTTGATGCGTCTGGCGCGGGGTCTTGCACGTCAGTGTAGTACTCACCTCGCGCAACAAAAGGAGTTCCATGATTCTGGTTACGGGCGGTGCCGGCTTTATCGGCGCCAATTTTGTGCTTGACTGGCTGAGTCAATCGGACGAAGCCGTACTGAATGTCGACAAGCTCACCTACGCGGGCAATCTCGGGACGCTGAAGTCGCTGGGGAGCGACCCGAAGCATGTGTTCGCGCGCGTAGATATTTGCGACCGCGCCGCGCTCGATGCGCTCTTCGCCGAACACAAGCCGCGCGCGGTGCTGCATTTCGCGGCCGAAAGCCACGTTGACCGCTCAATTCATGGTCCGGCTGATTTTGTTCAGACCAATGTCGTCGGCACCTTCACGTTGCTCGAGGCGGCCCGCCAGTACTGGAGCGACCTGCCCGCCGCGGAAAAGGCCGCATTTCGATTCCTGCACGTCTCCACGGACGAAGTGTTCGGCTCGCTTACGGCAACCGATCCGCAATTCTCCGAAACGACACCGTGCGCGCCCAACAGCCCGTACTCGGCGACGAAGGCGGGTTCGGACCATCTCGTGCGTGCCTACCACCACACGTATGGCTTGCCGACGCTGACTACGAATTGTTCTAACAATTACGGTCCGTACCAGTTTCCGGAAAAGCTGATTCCGCTGATGATTGCCAACGCGCTCGCGGGTAAGCCACTTCCGGTATACGGCGACGGCCAGAACGTGCGCGACTGGCTCTACGTGAGCGACCATTGCAGCGCGATCCGCGAGGTGCTTGCCAACGGCAAGGTTGGCGAAACCTATAACATCGGCGGCTGGAACGAGAAGAAAAATCTCGAAGTCGTCCACACCTTGTGCGACCTGCTCGACGAGCTGCGCCCGAAGGCGGCCGGCTCGTATCGCGATCAGATTGCTTATGTGACGGACCGTCCCGGACACGATCGCCGTTACGCGATCGACGCACGCAAGCTCGAGCGCGAACTCGGCTGGAAGCCGGCCGAGACATTCGAAACCGGCCTGGCGAAGACAGTCCGCTGGTATCTCGACAACCAGGCGTGGGTCGACGACGTGGTATCGGGCGACTACCGCAAGTGGGTCGAGACGAATTACGCGAAACGCGGGTAAGGAAGAAGGCGATGGCACGTAAAGGCATCATTCTCGCGGGCGGCTCCGGAACACGGCTGTATCCGATCACACACGTCGTGTCGAAACAGCTGCTGCCTGTGTACGACAAACCGATGATCTACTACCCGCTGTCGACGATGATGATGGCGGGCATTCGTGACGTGCTGATCATCTCGACGCCGCAGGACACGCCGCGTTTCGAGGCGATGCTCGGTGACGGCAGCCAGTGGGGGATGAATATCCAGTACGCCGTGCAGCCGTCGCCCGACGGACTCGCGCAGGCGTTCATCATTGGCAAGGATTTCATCGGCAACGATCCGTCGGCGCTGATCCTTGGCGACAACATTTTCTACGGACACGATCTCGCAAAGCAGCTCGAGCATGCCAATGCGCAAGAGACTGGCGCAACGGTGTTCGCTTATCACGTGCACGACCCCGAGCGTTATGGGGTCGTCGAATTCGACCAGTCGTTCCGTGCGGTGTCGATCGAAGAGAAACCCGCGAAGCCGCGTTCGAACTATGCGGTCACGGGGCTGTACTTCTATGACAACCGCGTGTGCGACATCGCGGCCGACATCAAGCCCTCGGCGCGTGGCGAGCTGGAAATCACCGATGTGAATTCGCGCTATCTTGCTGACGGCGCGCTCAGTGTCGAGATCATGGGCCGCGGGTATGCGTGGCTCGATACCGGTACGCACGATTCGCTGATCGAAGCGGCGACCTTCATCGCGACACTACAAAAGCGCCAGGGCCTCGTTGTCGCGTGCCCCGAGGAGATTGCGTATCGCAAGCAGTGGATCGACGCGGAGCAGGTGTTGAAGCTTGCAAAACCGCTCGCGAAGAACGCTTACGGGCAGTACCTCCAGAACATTCTTACCAATCAGGTTGCATGGCTATCCAGGTAACGGCGACGGCATTGCCCGAAGTCAAGATCATTGAGCCTAAGGTGTTCGGTGACGCGCGCGGCTTCTTTTACGAAAGCTTCAACGCGCGCGAGTTCGCTGAGCACGTGGAGCAGGGCGTCGAATTCGTGCAGGACAACCACTCGCGTTCGTCGAAGGGTGTGCTGCGCGGGCTGCACTATCAGATCGAGCATGCGCAGGGGAAACTCGTGCGAGTGGTCGAGGGTGAAGTGTTCGACGTGGTGGTCGATATCCGCAAAAGCTCGCCGCGTTTTGGTAAGTGGGTTGGCGTGAAACTGTCGGTCGACAATCATCGGCAACTGTGGGTGCCGCCTGGGTTTGCACACGGCTTTGTTGTGCTGTCGGAGTCCGCGCAGTTTCTGTACAAGACGACAGATTACTGGTACCCGGAGCACGAGCGCAGCATCATCTGGAACGATGCGGAGATCGGCATCGAATGGCCGATCGAGGGCGAGCCGGTGCTGGCGGCGAAGGATGCGGCGGGGTTCGGTCTCGCAGATTCGGAGTGCTACCCATGATGCATGCTTCGGCAACAAACAACAAACGCGTGATCCTGCTAACGGGCGCAAGCGGCCAGGTTGGCTTTGAGCTCGCGCGTAGCTTGCAGGGTCTAGGTGCCGTGGTCGCAGTCGATCGCGCCCGCATGGATCTCTCCGACCTCGATCAAGTACGTCGAGTCGTGCGCGAGGTGCGGCCGCAACTGATTGTGAATCCTGCCGCATATACCGCCGTCGACGCAGCCGAAGGCGACGTCGATACTGCGATGCGCGTCAATGCGCAGGCGCCCGGCGTCCTGGCTGAGGAGGCAGCGCGCATCGGCGCGAAGCTTGTGCACTATTCGACCGACTACGTGTTCGACGGCACCAAGGGAGAGCCCTACGCCGAGGACGATGCGCCGAATCCGCTCAACGTCTATGGCTGCAGCAAGCTGGCCGGCGAAGCTGCAATCGCTGCCGGGGCGAAGGGGTATCTGATCTTTCGCACGAGCTGGGTATATGGTTTGCGAGGAAAGAACTTTCTTTTGACGATGCTGCACCTTGGCGCCAAGCGCGACGAACTGCGCGTGGTCGATGATCAGATCGGCGCGCCAACCTGGTCGGCAACGATTGCGGCAATGAGTAGCCACGTGTTGGCGCAGGCGATTGGGGCCGGCGATCAGGACTGGGATGCATGGTGGGAGAGGCATCAGGGTATCTATCACCTGACGGCTGCGTCCGAGACGTCGTGGCATGGCTTTGCCGAGGCGATTTTCGAGATGTGCGGGCAAGAAAGGCGCCCGGTCGTGACGCGCATTCTCGGGACCGAATATGCGACGCCCGCGGCGCGTCCGTCCAGTTCGCGCCTCTCCAATGACAAGCTGGCATATGCATTCGGATTGCGCGCACCGCATTGGCGCGACGCGTTGCAGAGTTGTCTTGCGGGACGCTAGGCGTGGAGGTGACTATCGTTGACAAGGCCGTACAACGTGCACGATACTCGCCTACTTTGGGATCGTAGGCGCTGGGTAGTGTGTCCGGGAGCGCATCGAGCCTCTTCAAGCGATCAAAAACTTTGACGGGCCGGCCGACGTGGATCGGCACTCCCGGAAAAATCTTGGCCTGCGGTGTGCAGCATCGTCTTCTGCGACGACATCGCAATCTCTTTGCGGTACTACTGCTTGTCTTCAATCAACTAGAGTCCTCAAGACTTTTCCTTGCGAATTTGCAGAGTGTGAAGTACTTAAACGCCATTAACGACATCAAGGAAGGGCTTCGCAGTCGCGAACTGTGGTTGGCGCTGGGCATGCAAGACATTCGCCAGCGATATCGCCGCTCGATGCTCGGCCCGTTCTGGTTGACGATCAGCATGGCAGTCATGATCGGCGCAATGGGGCCGCTCTACGGCGCGCTGTTCAAATACGATCCTGTCACCTTCATTCCCCATCTCGCACTCGGCCTGATCCTGTGGGGCTTCATGGCCGGCCAGATCGCCGATTTCGGCGAGGCATTCTCGAATTCGGTGAACTACCTGCGGCAGATGAAGTTGCCGTTGTCGATGTTCGTCTTTCGGGTCATGTGGCGTCACACGATCATCCTGGCGCACAACATGATCGTGTACGTGATCGTCTGGGCGGTGCTGCCGGTTCACTTGAACATCACGCTGCTACTGTTCCCTCTCGCGTTCATCGTCGTGCTCGCGAATCTGTTCTGGATGGGCATCGTCGTGAGCATCTTCTGCACGCGCTATCGTGACATGCATCCGGTGATCGGCAACCTAGTGCAGGTGCTGTTCTTCGTCACGCCGATCATCTGGAAGATCGAGCAGCTTTCGCCTGAAAGACAACACCTGATCCATCTGAATCCGTTCTTCTATCTGCTCGAACTCATGCGCGAACCGCTGCTCGGCCGGGACCCGGCCATGGTGGTGTGGGGCGGGGCGGTGGCCATGGCCGTCGTGGGGCTCACGGTTGCGCTGTTCATGCTGGGCAAGCTGCGCCATCGCGTGACTTATTGGCTTTGACGGGGCGCGTTCGACATGCATATTTCACTTGATAACGTCACCGTTCGTTTTCCGATTTACGACGCACGCCATCGCTCGTTCAAGCGCGCAGTGATGGCTGCCGCCACCGGTGGCCGGTTCGTCGGCTCACCGGGTCACACGGTCGTCGAGGCGCTCAGCGATATCAATCTCGAGATTCCGCGCGGCGATCGCATTGCGCTGATCGGCGGCAACGGCGCCGGCAAGACCACGCTGCTGCGCGTGCTGGCCGGTGTCTACGAGCCGGAAGTCGGCAAGGTGCAGGTGCAGGGGCGCGTGACGAGCCTGCTCGATTCGATGCTCGGCATGGACCTGGAGTCCACTGGCTACGAGAATATGTACCTGCGGGGGCTGTTCCTCGGCATGAAGGCCAAGGAAATCGCCAAGCTCTCGGAAGAAATCGCCGAGTTCAGTGAATTGGGCGACTTTCTCAACGTGCCGGTGCGCACGTATTCGTCGGGCATGACGCTGCGTCTTGCTTTCTCGATTTCGACTGTCATCAAGCCGGAGATTCTGCTGATGGACGAGTGGATGAGCGTTGGCGACGAGCACTTCAAGCACAAGGCTGAAGAGCGGCTGGAGCAGTTCGTAAGTGACGCCGGCATTCTCGTCATCGCGACGCACGATCACGGCCTCGCCGAACGACTCGCGACGCGCCGCATCACGATGGAACACGGCAGAATCGTCTCGGAAAGCTGACGCGCGGGCGTCATCTCTCCACGGGCGGGCCGCCTTGTGGCTGTCCGGGTCATGCTGGACGGGAGCGATGACGACGCGTTTGTCGGACGGGAGGTTAGCGATGCAGACTGCAGTCTGATCCCAGCGTGTACGAGACGATTTCAGTGATTTCGAAACGTTCTGAAACAAAGGGCGCAAAGCGGTCGAGGTCTTGATCCGGGATCTACCTGTTCGGTGGAGACGGATCGGCGCATTTCAACTCCCCTTCGCATCCGCGCGATGTCGCACAAGGCTAACGGCGTAGCGCCTGCTTTAGCCAGCGTTTCTATGCGTCAGCACTCGCAGGGCACGGAGCTATTGCGGGTAGACCTGAGCGTTTACAATTGCAACGCTTCCAGTGGGTAGGGTTGGGTATCATCCGGATAGTCGACGGTATCGGCTTATCGAGCGATACTCGTCGGCGTATGTGTGTTTGATTGCGGATTCGCATTCCAGATGCTTGATTCACATAATCTTGAGGAAGATTTGATGGGCGGTCCGTTAATCTCCATTGTGGTTCCGACCACAGGGAAAGAAAGAAACCTCTTCCGGTGCCTAAATTCGTTGGTGAACAATGCGCCGGCATCGTTGCTCGGGGGCGCGGAGCTCATCGTCTTTCTGAACCCTGATCCCACTTATTCGATCGATTACCCGAAGATTGAACAACGCGTCGAAACGCTGCGATCGTTGTTCCAAACGATCAAGATCGTTCGTTCCGAGCGCTTCCAACTGACTGCGGAAGAGTCAGCGCTCGCTGCGTCGGAACATGCGGGAGGCAAGTACATCTGGCTGGCCGGCGACAAGCGCATTTTCCTGCCCGAAGGGCTGCGGGCGCTGGCGAAATGGCTCAAAGCACCCACTGCACCAGCTGCCTATTTCAATTCGAGCTGGATCGATCAAACGGGCAAGACGAACAACTATCCGTCGACGCACATGCTGGCGAACGACGGCCTGATGTCGTACAAGCACTTCGTGATGAGCACGGGCATCAACTTCATCGCGACCGGCATGGGTGCATGGATCTTTGAGCGTCGTTGCCTCGATCGTGCCGTCTGGAAGGAAATCGTCCAAACCTGCGGACCGCACTTTTCACATGTGGCCACGGCGCTTGCGACGCTAGCAGGCGAAAACGTTCAGTACTTCTCGATGTATCTCGTGCAGGTCGAAAGCAAGGCCTACCACGCGGGAGACGACAGCGAGTGGTCGCGCTACTCGAAACTCGCCGGAACCTATCGCTACTATGCCTGGACGTTCGGCCTGATCCGCCAGTTCAACTATCTGATCGAGAAAGGCGTCTACGATCATGGCGACGTGCGGCGCTCGATGTGCTCGGAGGGCGTGCTGTTGCGCCGGCAGATCGACGAGGTTTATTCGCACATCGTCGCGCAGATCCGCTTTGGCTGGTTCAAGAAAACGGAGCGCATTACCCCGGCCGAGTTCGATGAAGCGTATCAATTCCTTTGCCGCGTCTGCCCGGAAAAGGCGATTCTCAACGAAATGCTCAGGGAGTTGTATCAGGGCATCGATTCGCTGCCCGACGGGCAGTTCGCTGATCTTCTTGGCCTGATTTTCGACGCCATGGGCATCGATACGCTAGCGCTGCGCTTCGGGACGCTGATCGTGAGCCAGATCGGTGATCGCTTCGTGCGTCTGCACCCGCGCGGTTTTGTTGTCTCGCATGTGAGAGACAACGATACTTTCATGCTGGCCTACAAGTTTATCGATGCGCCGGCGTTCCACGAAAACTGGCAGATCGTGGCGGAAGCCGACATGGACCAGTTCATGCTCACCGAGCCCATTCGCTCGTGGGACTCCATCTATCCGGTGAGCGTCACGCCTGCACCGCGCCGCAATCGAGTGCGCGAGGCGACGCGCAATATCGTCGTGCGCCTGTACCGGCACCGCTGGACATACGCAGCGGTTGCGCACATGCCGGGCGGCCTGAAGCGCAAGCTGAGAGGCATGCTGTTTTAAGAGGCGGAGAGTCAGCAAGGCGAACTGCACACCAAAAGTTGGATATCGCGCCAACATTTGGCGCGTTTTTCTTTGAGGTGCTGACGATGTACTGGTGCGTCAGCGCCGAGGGTGAGAATGCAATTCGCCGCTACGCTCACGTACCTTCTAGACAGGCTGCAGCGTGGCCATGTGATGCATGACGAAGCGGCCTACCCGATCACACAACGCCTCCCTGTCCTGCGATATGAACAGCACTGGCGCACGCTCGGCTTTCATGTCGAGCAGTGAGAGTTCGACTCCGGAAAGCGCCGCCGCGTATTGGCCATCCACTTCGTGGATGTTGTAGCCCCATAACTGGCCCTCGGCCGTTATCGCAAGCGATCTGTAGTACGCGTTGCGGCCTTTTGCGGTGGGCTGTAGCACAGTCCCGCCTTGATTGGCGAAACTCAGGCCGGCGCCATCCAGGCCGATATGCTCCGCAATGTGCCGTCCGTGTCCAATTGGATCCGCCACCAGGTCCTCGTACGCAATCCGGTACGGCGACAAGTGCCGGGCCTCGAACATGGCTTCAAAGAAGCGCTCGGCGCGCAGCATAAAGTTGACTTTGTCGATAATGGCGTGTCGGGGGATGTATAGAAATGCCTCATCTTGACGTGAACCAGAAAAGTTGTGCCATACGCCGGTTTCGATCGATATCTGGTAAGAGATCGCCTGGGCGAGGACATCCTTGCGCCAGATATAGACGTGGCGCCACTCATCCACGTCCGAGAAAAAATCAGGCTCTTCGAGGAAGCGCTCCGACTCGATTTCGATCCCGAACACGCCATTTTCCGAGCGTAGCCGGGAGGCGAGGAAGTCTTCATAGCGCACAAACACATCGGAAAACGCGAGCGAATAGGTCCGCAGCACGTCCGGAACGAAGTGTTCGCCCGGGAAGCCAAGTTGACCGGTACTCGCGAGCAATTCTGTGAGCAGCGTCGAACCGGATCGGGGAATCATGAAGATGCAGTACTTCGTCGAAGCGGGGCCCTCGTTCTTCATCACGAGTTCCACTAGTTCCCGCGGCGAGCGCTGAAGCTGCGATTCGATATATTCTCGCGGCAGCGTCCACTCATTCTCGAACAGCACCGCGCGTTCCTCAATGCTCCTGGACGGTCCTGCTACCGCGACTGGCTGAAATGGCGTCGCCGCGTATTGATCCACAATTTCGCGCTCACTCGGGCCCGACACACGATCGTCGAGTCTGAGCTGCAACCGGCCCGTTGCCGCGTCGCACATGACGATCGCATGGAGTATGAACGCGCGGCTCGGGGCAGTCTGTTGCGCCTTCTCAACATTGATTGCGAAATCTACGAAGCCTGCCGTGTCGAATCGCAGGAACGCCGCGTACTGGCGCACGCTCGCCGAGTCCGCCACTTCGCTTTCCCAGAGCCGGGTCCCGTTCGCGCAGACGGACACCACATAGCCGCCCTCGAAGAGCGCGGGGACGAACGATCCCATGACGAAATACAGTCCTGGCGACGCGATATACGTTCGCATAGCCATCGTCTCGTAAGCGTGGGCGACCAACAGCGCGTGATTTGGCGGAATCGGCACTTGCTCGTGAACCGAAACAGCATCTCCAACGTTGATCGCGCTGAAGCCGCGTCCGTCCTGCGGACGGCTGGCCAGATGCGGTGCATACCAGCGTTTAACGCCGTCCTCGGTGAACTTGTATTTTCTGAGGGGGGCGAAAAAATAGTCACCAACCTGTTCGCCGTACTGGGTACGAAGAGCAGTTGAACCGCACGGAAGTCCACCTGGATACTTGCTTGTCATTTCTTTCTTCACAACCTTCTGTGAGCCAATATTTCCTTCACCGCGCAGCCTCGCGGGATGCATCACAACCCGGACGCGAACGTTAGCGACGCCGCCCGGCACTTAGACACCACTAGTATGCCCGACCGGCCGGCACGCCCACAGATTGGAGGTCGAAGGTCGGGCTGTGCGTGGGACGCTCACGCACGTGGACGAGAGCCCCTTAGTCTCGTCCCGCCCGCCCGCCCGCCCGCCCGCCCGCCCGCCCGCGACGCGTCGTCGCCTACTCCATGTGGTGCAGTTCCCGCAGGGTTACGCTAAGGATTCGAAGGAAGGAGGCGCATAAGCGGTCGGTATCGCCCGAATCGGGATTCATCGGGCCGTGCGGGCACAGTCGGACAGTCGCCGCCACGGGGTAGAGCTGAACTGAGCGCGCGATTGCGCACAGGACATTATTGATTTTACTTCGAGTGCGCTTTCAGCGTCGCGGGAGGAAAATTCCTCCCCGACGCTGAAGATGGGTTTCGAACGGCTGGACGCCTTATCGATCCCAAGTCACATCGCCGATATCCGTCGAGTACGGCTTGCCGTTTTCGTCGAACTTTGTCGACACTGCTGGGCCGCGGTAGCCGTCCTCTTCAACGGACACGTCGATCAGGCGGCGCGGCGCGCCGCTGTTCAGACTTGTCTCGAGCTGCTCGAGCGACTCGCAGCGCTCGTATGGCAGGCCAGCGAGCTTCGCCAGCAGCGCGAAGTCGAGCTCGACGAGACCGGATTCCGCAGACGCGCCGAATTCCTTCTTGAACGCGCGTGTCTGCGACTTGATGATCGACTGATAGCCGCGATTGTTCAACACGACGACCGTGAGCGGCAGGTCCGGATTCGCGGCCAGCGTAAAGAGCTCCTGCACGTTCAGCAGCAGCCCGCCGTCGCCTTCGAGGCACACCACCGGCTGCTTGCGCGCGGCAACGGCGCCAACGGCCGTCGGCAGGCCGAGGCCCATCGAACCCAGAACGTGACCCGCCCACGCGAACGTGGCGCCTTCGGACGGCTTGAAGAAGCGTGCGATGCCTTCGATCGCGTAGCCCGATGCCGTCGGCACCACGTAGCTGCCCAGACGCGACTTCGACAATACTGTCGAGATCTGGTAGGTCGTGAGGCGCGGGTCGCCAAATGCGGCCTGCTCGTCGGCGCGGTCCTTCACCAGGAGACGCTTGCAGTGCTCGACCCATTCGCGGGTGTCGAGCGCGGGTGCCTGCGTAAGCAGTGCGTCCACGACGCCGGCGACGTTTTCGTTAAAGAACGTCGTGTTCGGCAGGCCCGCGTTCTTTGCGATTTCCTTCTCGTCGAGTTCCACGACGATCCGACGCGCGTTCTTGCCGTAGTTGGCGGCATTGAACGCCGTCGTCAGCAGGTCGAGGCGCGTGCCGAGAAAAACGATGAAGTCGGCCGACTGGATGATCTGGTTCGAGTGCGTCGGGGCGAGACCGCCCGCGCAACCGAAGTTCAGCTCATGGTCGTAGGCCATGAGGTCGAAGCTGGCCCACGTGAAGAGCGTCGGCACGCCGATCTTCTCAACGAGCTGCTTGATCGCCGGGCGCGCGATGCCCGCGATGCGCAGCGCATTGCCCACTACGAGCACGGGCTTCTTCGCGGCCTTCAGGCCGTCGACGATTGCCGTTACGGTGGCCTGCGGAATGTCGTGATCCTTGTGCGCGGCCGCGGCGATGCGCGCTGAGATCTTTGCCAGACGCGCTTCGGCGTCGGGCACCGTTTCCGCCTGTACGTCGAGCGGGATCTCTATGAACACCGGGCCTTTGCGGCCAGTCACGGCCTCGGCGAGGTGAATGGCGAGCGTTTCGTCGTCAATGTCGGCAGGCGTATAGCGGAACGCGGACTTCGTGACCTGGCGCATCAGCTCGATCTGCGGCGTTTCCTGTGCGCCACGGCTGCGCACGCCGTGTACATTGATGTCCGCACGCTTGACCTGGCCCGCGACGACGAACATTGGCACCGAGTCGTAGTACGCCGATGCCACCGAAGTGATCGTGTTCGTGACGCCCGGACCGGACGTTACGATCGCGAGGCCCGGCACGACGAAGTCCTTGGCCTTCGCATAGCCGTCCGCGGCTGCAGCGACCGCCTGCTCATGGTTGCAGTAAATCACGCGCATGGCCGATTCGTCGGCCGCGCGGTTCACGTGCATGGCCATGCCGCCGGTCAGGCAGAAGGCGGTGTCGGTACCCAGTTTCTGGATGTTGGAGAGAATGAATTCTGCGACGTTCATCGTGGCGTCCTAGCCAAGCTGAGTGAGGAAGTCCAGCGCGTGCCAGAAGCCGGCACCGTGGTCCTTGTGGCCCTGCCACACTTCGGGGATAAAGCTCGTGCCAGGATACGCGGAGATCTTCTTCCAGGTTTCCGGCCAGTTAACGTCACCGGTCCCGATGACGACGCCTTCGCCGTTAACGCCGAGCGCGTCGGCGACGTGCAGATGCGCGGAGTACGGCAGCAGCTTCGCAAGCGCTTCCTGGAAGTCGATCCCGAAGTGCGTGCAGGTCATCTGCAGATGCGAGAGGTCCGTGCAATAGCGCAGCTTCAGTTCCTGCGCTTTCTGCACGAGTTCGTCGGGCATCATGAAGATGTTCTGGTGGCGCTGACCGCCGAAGTGCCAAGGGAACGGCGCCATGTTTTGCGGCGTGAGCTCGGTCGACCCGAAGTCGATCTTCGCGCACGATTCGGCAAAGCGGTTGTACAGCTCGGCGCGGTGAGCGAGCGGGAACGGCTCGTCCATCGAGAAGCCGCCGCAGTTCGCAACGATCAGCGCCGAATCGGCCTTCGGGAAGTAGCGGCGAATGCGTTCGGTCGCCTCGACCACACGCTGGAGATTGTCGATCGAGCGCTGGCGATAGCCGAGGTCGTCGGCGGTGAGGTCGAGCAGCTCGCTGTTCTCGAACAGTTCGGGTGCGTGTACGACGAGGCGCTGGCAGTCGACGGTCTCCAGATAGTTTTCCGGCGCGAGCGACAGGTCACGGTACGACAGGTGGAACTCATAGAGGTCCGGGTCGATCATTTCCGTGTACTTCTGGAAGTCGTGGTAACGCACCGGCACGCCCCAATAGCCCGCGAAGCTGTACGTGCGCTTGACAGTCTTCTCTCCGGTCAGGTCGCCTTGATAGAGGAAGTCGCCCGTGCGGATGTCTCGGTGCGCGGTCTTGCCGAGCAGCTCCGGCAGGCGGTAAGGCGCAAGGCCTTGGCCGGGGCTTGCCACGCGCAGGTTCTCTTCGGTGAAGGGTTCGCCGAGTTTAATGCCGCGCGCCGCGATAACGCTCTTGCTGAGGTTTTCGCGGTTGAGCAACTCACCCTGGCTCGGCTGGCGGCCCGGGCCGACCCACGGCAACGCCTGGTCGACTTGGCGGATGCCGTCGACGAGCGCCTTGAATTCAGCCGGCTCGAGGCTCGCGGCGTGATCCGGGCCTTCCATGTTGCGATCGAGCGTGATGTGGCGCTCGACGAGCTTGGCACCGAGTGCAACCGCCGCGATCGTGACCGCGGTGCCACGCTCGTGGCCCGAGTAGCCGATCACATCGTGGATTTCCTGCAGGCGCCTGATGTAGCCGAGGTGGATGTCCGATTCCGGTGCCGGGTACGTGCTGTTGCAGTGGAGCATCGCGAACGGCACGCCGAGGCTGCGCACGAGCTCCGCAGCGGCCTCGATTTCCGGCTCGAAGGACATGCCCGTCGAGAGAATCAGAGGTTTGCCGAGGCTTG
Source organism: Paraburkholderia sp. J7 (assembly GCF_905220155.1). Taxonomy (NCBI): domain Bacteria; kingdom Pseudomonadati; phylum Pseudomonadota; class Betaproteobacteria; order Burkholderiales; family Burkholderiaceae; genus Paraburkholderia; species Paraburkholderia sp. J7. The sequence goes on from NZ_CAJMYZ010000004.1 coordinate 282,019, forward strand.
CAGCCTTGCGGATAAGGTACGGATTTACGAGGTCGGCCGACGCAAGCTTGAGCGCGGGCACGTCGAATTGTGCGAGCACGTCGACACTCGGCTCGTCCCAGGGCGTGCACATGTACGCGACGTTCTTTTCGCGGCAGTATTCGCGCAGCTGACGGTGCTCATCGTTGGTCAACTCGACCTTGTTGAGCAGATCCTGAATGTACTCGACGCCCAGATCCTCCGAGCCTTCCTCGCCCGGCGCCGTGCGGTAGAGTGCCTCGCGGTTGCGTAACTGGAACTTCACGCAGTCTGCGCCGGCCTCGATCGAGACGTCGACGAGCTTTTTCGCGAGCTCAAGGCTGCCGTTGTGATTGTTGCCGATCTCGGCGATCACGAACGTGCGCGGACCGCCGACTGTGAAATCGCCAATCTTGAATGTAGTTGTGTTCATTCTGCTTTCGTTCTCCACGATGTTACGCCTTCCTGTTCGAAGCGGACCGTGCTCAGGGTGCATCCCAGCGCCTTGAGCTGGGAACACACCGCCGCGCGGTTGCGCGGCTGCACGTAGAACAGGAAAAATCCGCCGCCGCCTGCGCCGAGCAGCTTGCCGCCGAGCGCTCCGGCCTCAAGCGCCGCATTGTAGATCGCATCGAGCGTGTTGCCGCTGATTGCGCTGGACAGTCCGTGCTTGATAACCCAGGCCTCGTGCAGGCTCTTGCCGAATTCGTTGAGATCGCCGCGGATCAGATGCTTGTGCATCTTGCGGCACAGTTCGACCATGTCGAGCAGTTGCTGGTTGCGGTCGCTCTTGTGGAAGTCCTCGCGCTGCTGCACGTGAATCTTCCCAGAGTCGTGCTTGATGCCGGTATTGCAGAGCACCAGGCACTCTTCAAGCTCGTTGCGGATCGAGTCTTCGAGGCGCAGCGAGTGCACCATGTTGCGCTTACCGTCGAACTCGATCAGGTTGAAGCCGCCAAACGCCGAGGCGTACTGGTCCTGCCAGCCGCCCGAGATGCTGAAGCACAAGCGCTCGGCTTGGAACGACAGCTCGGCAATTTCGTAAGTGCTCCACTTGTCCAGGCGCAGTTCGTTGAACGCGCCCACAACGCTTGTGGCGACCGCCGACGAGCCGCCGAGTCCTGAGCCAACCGGGAAATCCGAGTGCACATACAGATCGAAGCCGAAGTCCGGTCGGATCACAGAGACCACCGACGACAGCAAGCCCTTGTCGGGGCTGTCGAGCAGCGCGCGCAGCGAAGAGTAGTGCTCATGCCGGTCGATGTCGTGCGAGATGATGTTGATCTCGGAGCTCGACGACGGGATCAGCGTCGCGTGCGCATAGAGCGCAATCGACGAATTCAGCACCACTCCACCGTTCTGCATGAAGTAGTAGGTGAGGTCGGTGCCGCCGCCTGAGAAGCTGATGCGCACCGGCGCGCGCGCGCGAGAGAGTACAGCTACCTCTTTGTTGGGCGGAAAGAAGTCGGGCGTCGCGAATTCGACGAGACGGCCTTCCGGGTCGAGCAGCGGCACGGCGTTGTAGCCGAGGTCGAAGAGCTTAAGCAGCTCTTCGCGCGAGGTGCCGAACGGCAGCGCATGGAACTTGCGGTTCATGCAGCCATGAACTGGCGCGGTGGTGTGGCCGCCCTGCATCAGAAAACGGCGGATGTCGCCGTTCGTGAGCACGCCCACAAGAACATTCATGTCGTCGACAACCAGAGCGATCTGCGTGGGGCCATGCTCGATCACTGCGATTGCGTCGACGACGGGTTGTTCGTGCCGTACGACGAGGTCTTTAAAATGATCTTTCATTACAGTTTCTGCACACCGTGTTCGCGAATGAATTTCAGGCTGTCAGGCGTGCCGATGTCGATGAACGGTCCCTTGTAGACTTCTGCAACGAGGGATCGCTCCGCGATCAGCGCAGGGAGAATGTCTTTCTCCATCGAGAGCGGCTCGGCCGGAAAGCGGCTCAGCAGGCGCGTATGCAGGCCATACACGCCTGCGCTGATGAGGCCCGGACCTGTCTTGCCCTTTTCGGCAATCTCGACCACGCGTTGCGCTTCGTCGATCTGCACCGCGCCGTAGCGCTCGCAGTCGTCGATTGGCGTGACGACGAGGGCCGGTGCCCTCGCATCGGCCGCCGTACGGTACGCGTTGGCGTTCAGATACGTGTCGGCGTTCAGTGCGATGAACGGACCGTCATAGCGCAACTCGGCGAGCGCGTGCGTGAGCGCGCCGCCCGTGCCCATCGCCGTCGGTTCGCACACGATCGCGACGTGACGCTCGGGATCGTCGGGCAGGCTCGCGGCGAATTCTTCGACCTGCCCGGACTGATAGTGAGCGCAGAACACGAGGTCCTTCAGTCCGGCCTGTGCGAGTTGCTCGATCACGTAGTAGAGGAAAGGGCGGCCATCGACGTCGGCGACCGCCTTTTGCGATGCACCGATTTCGCTTCGCAGACGGGTACCCAGTCCACCGCAGAGAATCAAGGCTTTCATGTGTTTTCGGGCGTCCAGAGTGCGGTGCGCTCGATCGCGAGCGGCAGCGAGGTCCATGCGTCGAGCCCGAACTGTTCGCGAGCCCGGTCGATCGACGGGATATAGCGGTTCCCTGCGCCGGGGCTGTTGGCGGCGCCTTCGATGACGACCTCCTTCGACGGCGCAAGCGTGGCGAGCACGGTACGCGCCAGGTCGCCGATGGTGACTTCGGCGTCCGAGCCGACGTTGTACACCTCGCGGTTGCCGCCATTGAGCAGTAGCGTGACGAGCCACACAGCGAGATCGGCGGCGTAGAGGTAGGAACGCACGCCCTTGCCGTCGCCGCGGATCACGATCTGCTCCTTGCCGAGCGCGTCGCGGATGAAATTGCCGATGGCGAAGTGGCCGTCGAGCGGCAGACCAGCGCCAACAAACGCGAAGCAGCGCGCGCACACGACTTCGCAGGCTGTTTCGTGCGCGTGGATTGCGCCGAGCAGCTCCATCATGCGCTTGCCCTCGCCATAGGCGCTGCCGACGTCCATCGTCGATGGTCCCGTGCGCGAGGTTTCCACGAGGCGCGGCACGTCCGCCGCCTGGCCGCCGTATGCGCCCCCCGAGCTGACGAGCAGCACGCGCTGCGCGCCGCACGCGGCCGCGCAGTCGAGCATGCGCCGCGTGCCGCCGACGATCGATTCCAGCAGCACGCGCGGCGACCGGCCCGCAGCGGCTGAGGTGTCGGTCGCCGCGTGGATCATATAGTCGGCCGGCTCGTCGGGGAATGCGAACTTGCGGATGTCGCCCGTGACCCACTTCAGCCAGGGCGCTCCCGCGGTCCATGGGTGCTTCTGCTCGAAGCGCTGCGGGTCGCGCGAGATGGCTAGCACGCGGAACTGCTGCTTGCGCTCGTCATGCAGCCAGCGAAAGAGCGCGAGCATCCACATGCCGAAGAAGCCAGTCGCACCCGATACGAGGATCGTCTTGCCGTCAAGGCCGCTGCCGTCGATGTGCGCGGCCAGCCGCCGGAAATCGTCCACGGCGATTTGCGGAAACGACCGGCCTTGCTTGTCGCGCATCACATCGAGCGAAGTCATGTTCAGAACCCGATGCCGAGGTAGTTCTCGAGCTTCGTCGCGACGTAGTCGAGGTGCTCGGTCGTGAGGCCCGGATAGATGCCAAGCCAGAACGTCTGGTTCATCACGATGTCGCTGTTGGTCAGGTCGCCGACGACGCGATAGTTACGGCCGATCATGTACGGCTGGCGCGTGAGGTTGCCCGCGAACAGCAGACGCGTGCCGATGCGGTTTTCGTCGAGGTACTGCAGCAGCTCGAGACGGCTCACGGGCGCGTTGTCCTTGAGCGTGATCGGGAAGCCGAACCACGACGGGTCCGAATTCGGCGTGGCGTGCGGCAGCAGCAGGAATTCCTCGGCGCTTGCGAGGCGCGTCTTGAGGAAGTCGAAGTTTGCGCGCCGCTTGGCCACGAACTCGTCGATGCGGTCGATCTGCGCGAGCGCGCAGGCCGCCTGCATGTCGGTGATCTTGAGGTTGTAGCCGAGGTGTGAGTACGTGTACTTGTGATCGTAACCTTCGGGCAGATTGCCGAGCTTCCAACAGAAGCGCTTGTTGCAGGTGTTGTCCTTGCCCGGTGCGCAGTAGCAGTCGCGGCCCCAATCGCGGAACGACTCGGCGATCATCTTCAGTTCCGTGTTGTTCGTGAACACGGCGCCGCCTTCGCCCATCGTGATGTGGTGCGCGGGGTAGAAGCTCAGTGTGCCGATGTCGCCAAACGTCCCGACTTTCTCGCCGTTGTAGGTCGCGCCGAGTGCGTCGCAGCAGTCCTCGATGAGCCACAGATTGTGGCGCTCGCACAGTTCCTTGATGATGCCAAGGTTGTACGGATTGCCAAGCGTGTGCGCGAGCATGATCGCTTTGGTCTTGCTCGAAATCGCAGCCTCGATGCGGGTAGCGTCGATGTTGTACGTACCCAGTTCGACGTCGACGAACACCGGCACCGCGCCGAATTGCAGAATCGGGTTCACGGTGGTTGGGAAGCCAGCGGCCACGCCGATCACTTCGTCGCCCGGCTTGATGGCGCGGTCGCCGAGCTTGGGCGACGTGAGGGTGCTGAACGCGACCAGGTTCGCCGACGAGCCCGAGTTCACGGTGATCAGATGCTGCACGCCCAGATACTGTGCGAGGCGTTTTTCGAATTCGTCGTTGAAGCGGCCCGTCGTGAGCCAGCCATCGAGCGAAGCCTCGACCATGTTGCGCAGTTCGGCCGCGCCGATCACCTTGCCTGACGGCGGAATCGTGGTCTGTCCGGGAACGAAGGGTTTGTCGGCGAAGGCGAGGGCGGCGTATTCGTCCACCAGCGTAGCAATCTTGCCGCGAATCGCGTCTTGCGCCTGCTTCTTGGAGTCGATGATTTCGATATTCATTTGGGAGACCTTTAGCAATCCTTGAGCTACTGGGTGCCGGCGCGTTGTTTCGCGGCTTCTACGTAATTTCTGATCTGGGTGAGGCAGACCTGCTGCATGTCCTCGCCGCCCGAGCGGGCGCGGTGCCAGTCAACAGTGGCGCCGATCGCCTGCTCGAGATGCCAGCTCGGGCGCCAGCCCAGGTACTGCTTTGCCTTCGAACAGTCGAGCTTGAGGAAGTGCGCTTCGTGCGGCTGCTCGGCCCCGTCCTGTTCCCAGCGTGCGCAATCGCCCCACTTCTTGATGACCAGTTCGACGACTTCGCGCACGCTGCGCGCATCGTCGTCGCTCGGGCCGAAGTTCCAGCCGCCGTCGAAGGCGACGCCCTGTTCAACAAGCGCTTGTGCGAGCACGAGGTAGCCAGAGACCGGCTCCAGCACGTGCTGCCACGGGCGCACCGCGCCGGGGCTGCGGATTTTGAGCGAGACGCCGTTCTGGAACGCGTTGATCGCGTCCGGCACGAGTCGGTCCGCAGACCAGTCGCCGCCGCCGATCACGTTGCCCGCGCGGCCCGATGCGATCGCCACGCCATGTTCAGCGTAGCGCCCAGCAGGGAAGAACGACTGGCGGTACGCTGAAGTCACGAGCTCCGCGCAGCCCTTGCTGTTGCTGTACGGGTCATAGCCGCCCATCGGTTCGTCTTCGCGGTAGCCCCACGGCCACTCGTTGTTCTGGTAGCACTTGTCGGAAGTGACAATCACCGCGGCGCGAACGCCGGCGCACTGGCGGATTGCGTCGAGCACATGCACTGTGCCCATCACGTTGGTGGCGTAGGTCTCAACCGGCTCGGCATACGAAAAACGTACGAGTGCCTGTGCCGCCATGTGGATCACGACGTCCGGGCGGAACGCCACCATCGCCGCAGTGAGCTTCTCGCGGTCGCAGATGTTGGCGCTATGGTTTTCTTCGAGCGCGGCGGCCACGTTCGCGACCTCGAAGAGGTTGGGCTGCGTGCTGGGCGGCAGAGCGTAGCCCGCCACCTTGGCGCCCATCGAGGCGAGCCAGAGCGACATCCAGCCGCCTTTGAAGCCCGTGTGCCCGGTCAGGAAAACGCGCTTGCCTTGCCAGAATGCCGGATTAACGGTCATCGTCATTCCCACGTCTTCCACGGCGCGCGGCCCGAGCTCCACAGCTCTTCGAGATGGGTCTTGTCGCGCAGCGTGTCCATGGGCTGCCAGAAGCCGCGGTGGAACCATGATTGCAGCTCGCCGCTGGTCGCAAGCGTTTCAAGCGGCTGGCGCTCCCAGAGGGTTTCGTCGCCTTCGATCAAATCGAGGACCGACGGGTTCAGTACAAAGAAGCCGCCGTTGATCCAGCCGCCGTCACCAGTCGGCTTTTCGATGAAGGAGTTGACTTGCGTGCCGTCGAGTTCGAGCGCGCCGAAGCGGCCCGGCGGCTGCACCGCCGTCATCGTCGCCTTCTTGCCGTGTGCACGGTGGAACTTGATCAGTTCGCTCACGTCGATCGAGCCGACGCCGTCGCCATAGGTCATGCAGAAGTCGCCGTCGATGTAGTCGCGCACGCGGCGCAGGCGGCCACCCGTTTGCGTGGTTTCGCCCGTGTCGACAAGCGTGACGCGCCAAGGCTCGGCTTTCTTCTGGTGCACTTCGATCGAGTTCTTGCCGAGGTCGATCGTCACATCGGACATGTGCAGGAAATAGTTCGCGAAGTATTCCTTGATCAGATATCCTTTGTACCCGCAGCAAACGACAAAATCTGTCAAGCCATGTGCGGCATAGATCTTCATGATATGCCAGAGAATGGGCTTGCCGCCGATCTCCACCATCGGCTTCGGGCGAACGGACGTCTCTTCGGAGATGCGAGTCCCCAGACCTCCAGCAAGCAAAACGACTTTCATCTAAGCATAGCTCCTTCAGAATTGGTGATTGAACGATCCCGCGCTCAACGACTGATCATCGCTCCGGCACATGCTTCATGCGGCGGCAGCGCACTTTGGGTCCGGGGGGGGGCCGTCCATCGTGTATGAACCGGGAAATTCTCTAGCGATTCCTCGCCAGTGGTGCAGGACACTCAAGACTACGCGCATTGAAAGGAGCTCGTGATTCCTCGCCGAACAGACGCGGCGCGAGCGACGACCCATGCCGCTGCGGGCAAGCGTAGAGCGCGAAACGTTCGACGATTCGCAATGCGTTCGGATATTCGCAATGCACCTGATCGAGCAGACCTGTAGAAAGCGATTCTGAATTGGAACTTCCAGCGCGGCAATAATACCCCACCAATGGAGCAGCGACGAACGCTTTCTTCCCGCGAGCCCGCATAGGTCACGCGCGCCTGCGCCGGTAGTGCTTGCGCAGTCATCGCCGGGCGATGACGGATGTTGTTTCTGCCCTCATTGCCTTGCCAGAGCGCGAGAAACGGTTGCGCGTTCAGGCATCTATCGGAAACAGCGCCAACTCCACTGACTCGCAAATGCTGTGCGCGAGCACGATGTGCAATTCCTGGATCGTGCTGGTGCGATCGCCCGGGACCACCAGCGGGAAATCGGCGAGCTCTGCAGCGGGGCCGCCGCCGAAGCCGGTGAAGACGATCGACTTGACGCCTTTCTGCCTACAGACTTCCAGGGCGGTGAGAACATTCTTCGACTTGCCGGACGTCGTGATGCCGAGGAACACATCGTTTGGCTGCAGCTTTGCGAGCAACTGACGCGAAAATACGTGCTCGTAGCCGTAGTCGTTGCCGATTGCGGTGAGGATAGACGTGTCGGTGGTGAGCGCTTCGGCCGGCAGGGGATTGCGGTCGCGCGCGAGCTTGCTGACGAACTCTGCAACGAGGTGCTGCGAGTCGGCTGCTGAGCCTCCGTTGCCCGCTACGTAAAGTCGGCCACCGGCCTTGTAGGAGGCGATCAGATGTTCGCTTGCCGCTGCGAACGTTTCGATCAACCCGGTATTCTCGAGAAGTGCAGCCTTTGCACGCAGCGATTGATCGACGTTCGTTCGCAGCGTTTCAGCCGGGCTGTATGTAGTAATCATGGGGTCCGTCATCCGTGAATCGCAGTAGTATAACGAGAATACCTTTGGCGCGGTAAAGTTGGGGCGCTGCAGCGAAGCAAAATGTATCTATTTGTGCATACATGTGGCCCCTCTACATGTTGTAACGACTGAAAACTACTCGCCGTCAGGCGCCGCCCCCTTTCTCATGCGAAATGGATTTTCATCTGCGTCATGCGGTGCCGAGCGAATGACACATCTAGTGCGGTAAGTATTTCCAATAGATAAACGGGATCTCGGAAAAGATTGCATTCGTATGTTGATTGTTCGAGTGCAAATAATTTATTTTTGCCTTGGAATCACTACTTGGGATTACTAATGCGTTAGTTTTTGCGAAATATCAAGGACAGGCGGTGCAAAGCGAAGTGCCAGCCGCGCACAATTTCGCCGTTCCAGATTCGCCCAACGAATACTGCGCCCCATCCCCACGCGATGGCGAGCGGACGCGGCAGCGCAATGATCGGTGCGCAGAACAACAGGAACGCGGGCTGCCAGCCGAAATGCGCTGCGAAGCGCCGCCAGGTCGCGCGGTTGTCGCCTTGGCGCGCGAGGCGCTGCCGCAGCAGATTGAACGGGTAGTAGGTGATCAGTAGCTTGGTGCCAAGGCGTTTGACAGCGTCATGCGACAGTCCGGATGCTTCGTAGTGCTTGAGGATGCTGAAGAAATTCGCGACGAAAATCTCCGAAAAATCGTAGCCACCTGAATTCGCGCGCTTGCACGCAAGCGTGTAGTCGAGCACGTAGGTGTTCAGTGTGCCGCGCAGCATGGCCTGCACAACGAGATGGACCTGCACGAGGTTGCTGCCGCAATAGGCGCGTGCGTCGACGTCGGGCAGCCGCCGCTTGTTGACGATGCAGGACGAGATGAACGTGATGAGCGGCCCGACTTCACAGAGAAAGTCCGTCGCGCGTTCGCAGTCCACCCGGCCTGTGGCGCCGGTCGGGAGTTCCTTCAGAAAGTCGTGCTCGTAGCCATAGGGTTTCAGGCAGACAAGCCCACGCTCGCGTTCGCCGAGCATCGCGATGACCTCACGAAGCCGGCCGGGCAGGTAGAGATCGTCGTCGCCAAGAATCTGTACGTAGTGTCCACGTGCCTCGTTGAAGCACTGTGCGATGTTCGCATCGGAGCCGATATTGGTTCCGTTGCGAATAGAGCGGATGGCCAGTCCGCGTGCGCGGAGTGCATCGACGACTTCGGCGGTCGAGTCGGTGGAGCAGTTGTCGGAGACGAGGATTTCGAGCGTGCCGCTCTGGACAAGATCGGCCTCAGGAACGAACTGAGCCAGACAGAGATCCAGATAGCCCGCGCGATTGAACGTGGGAATGGCAATGCTGAGAAGCGGGCGGGGTGGATTTCGGCCATCCATGTTGAGGTGGGAAAGTGATCGGTATCTTGGAACAGGGGTGCACGAGGTCGTGGGCGGCGCGGAGTTTAGCTTGCGTGTTGGCGTGTCAAATTTCCGTGCGCAGCCAGTCGATCGCGTCGCGCGGCGTGGTGATCTGCACGCCCGGCGCGTAGTCGGCCTCGTCGCCGAGATAGAGCAGCGTCCCGACACCCGCGCGGCGCCCGGCTTGCATGTCCGAGCGTTTGTCGCCCACGAAAATGGAGTGCGCGAGGTCGATATCGTAGTCGCTCGCGGCTTGCAGCAGCATTCCGGGTTCCGGCTTTCTGCAAGTGCAGTCGACGCAGTATTCGCCGATACCATGCTCTGGATGATGGGGGCAAAAATAGGTGTGCTCGATTCGGCCGCCGGCCTGCACGAACTGCTCGTGTATCCACGCCGTCAGTGCGTGGAAATCCGCTTCCGTGTAATAGCCCCGGCCAATGCCGGCTTGGTTTGTTATCACGAAGACCTTGTAGCCGCACGCGGTGGCCGCGGCCACAAGTTCGAAGATGTGGTCGACGAACTGGATTTGGTCGGGGCGATGGGCATAGCCGGTATCGACGTTGATGACGCCGTCCCGGTCGAGAAATAAGGCGAGAGTGCGCATTGGGTTTGATCGTCGTGCTGGTGCGGTCAACGGGCAGGGCGGACGTCCGCCGCGTCAGCCATTCCGTGCCGGTTCGTTGACGGCATGACCCGTTCCGCGGGTGCGGTCGAAGCGCACGCGCTTCAGGATGAGCTTGCGCAGCGGCAGTTCGATGAGCTTGTAGCAGATTATCGAGAGAATGACGCTCGCCACCAGGAACACTGCGATGAGGACCACTGCATGCGTCTGCACGTGCAGTGCGTGGACCGCGCCCGCCATTAGGCCGAGGAGCAACGCGTGAGTCATGTAAAGCGAGAACGACGCTTCGCCGATCAACTGGAGCAAACTGTGCGTCAAGAGACCGGTCTTGCGCTGAATGTCGTTCGCGGCGCCGCTGCAGATAAACAGCAGGAACGCAGGGACGCAGAGGTTGACCATTGCCACGGCGCTGCGGTGATCGTTACCGATCAGGTAGAGTGTGATGGGCACGAAGGCCGCGACCTTCAACGCTAAGCCGGCGTGGATTTCCATGCCGCGCTGCACCAGCCGCGCGGCGATGATGCCGTAAATGAATTCGGGCAGGCGCGCGACCGGGTTGTACTGCATGAAGTCATAGATCCGCTCCCAATTGAAGGCCGCGCACGCAATTCCGAAGGCGCTGATCAGTAGGTAGAGTGCGGCGCCCACGTTCAGCAGCGTTGCGCTTTTGGCCTTTGCAGACCATTTGAGCAGTGGCGGCGCGCAGAGATAGAACGCGAATTCGGCGCTCAGCGACCAGGAGACGCCGTTCCATGCCTGACGCACGTTGGGGTGGCCGGGCAGCCAGTCGTGAATGAGAAAGAGTTGCGCGGCCGTACCCCAAGGCGTGCCCACGTAGCCGGCGAGCGGACTACCGAGCAGCCAGAAAGCCATTAGCGAAACCGCGAGCGTGATGATGTGCAGCGGATAAATGCGCGCGATGCGGTGCACATAGAATTCCGTGGTGGCGCGCTCCGGCGACCACGACCAGGCAAGGACAAAACCCGAGAGGACATAAAAGTATGCGACGCCGAGCCATCCGACATTGCCGACCGGCGTCAGGATGCCGCCCCAGTCTAGGCAGGCATGGTGGATCGCAACCAGCAGGGCTGCGATGCCACGACCAGCCGTCAGGGAGGGGAGCCTTTGATAACCTTTCATTTCATCATATTTTTGCGGCCGGCGGGGATGCCGTCCATCATTCGAGGGACGGAGCAATGTGCGATCCGGTCGAATATTACAATTGCAAGCTTTCAGCCTTGCGGGCGGACGCCCGATAGTCTAGCAAGGCTGTCTCACTAAGGCACTATCTCCACGCAACTGGCTGGTCGGCGTCGAATTGGGGAGCTAAAAGACCGATGAGGGCTGATCAGCGGATTCCGCACGCGTCGGCAATACCCCCTTGATGTCGTGCGGTGAGAAGCGCGTGCCCATTCGAGACGCTGGCTGCTTGCTTGCGCGGCCTCCCGATGCCGCGAGCGGCATGTCCGTTCAGTTAGAATTCATGCTTTGCTCCACCTGCAGTCTATTCGAATCCCCTGATGAAGGTTACTAGCGACGTAAAGAGCGACGTTAAACGCGTGATTGAAGGCGCTGCGAGAAGCGCTGAAAACGGCGTGGCGCCGGACGAAGGCGAAGGCTTGTCGATTTCCATCGTCGTTTATCACCCCGACGTGGCGCTGCTGGGGCGCACGCTGCACACTCTGGGGAGGGCGTGCGAGCGTTTGCGCGCCATGTCGCCGGGTCTGCCGATCGAGGTCTTTCTCGTCAACAACGGCGGCTTCGACAGCGGCTCGGCCATCCTCGGGGAGTTGGCTGCGTACGATATCCGCTGTGAGGTCATCGCCGGTCACGGCAACGTCGGGTACGGATGCGGTCACAATCTCGCTATCGTGCGGGCGACGAGCCGCCTGCATCTGATTCTGAATCCCGATGTGGATCTCGATGCGCAGGCGTTCGTTGTAGCGGCAGCGTTCTTCGACGCGCATCCCGAAGTCGGACTGCTCACTCCGCGCATCGAAGAAGAAGATGGCTCGCTCCAGTATCTGTGCCGCCGCTATCCGTCGCTGTTCGATCTGTTCGTCCGCGGCTTCGCGCCCGCGAGCGTGCGACGCCTCATGGCGCGGCGTTTCGCGCGCTACGAAATGCGCGACACGATCGACGGGACCTCGACCGTTTGGGATCCACCGATCGTAAGCGGCTGCTTCATGCTGTTCCGGACCGGGCTGCTTCAAAAGCTCGGTGGCTTCGACGCGCGCTATTTCCTCTATTTCGAGGACTACGATTTAAGCCTGCGCGCGCACGAGTTGATGCGCGTGGCCTTCGTGCCCGACGTCCGCGTCGTGCATCACGGCGGCGGCGCCTCGCGCAAGGGTATGAAGCACATTCGCCTCTTTGGCGTGTCTGCGTTCAAGTTCTTCAACCGCTTCGGATGGAGACTGTGGTGAGCCATATCGTCGTAACTGGCGCGAACGGCTTCGTCGGGCGCGTGTTCTGCACGCTGGCGCTCGAGCGTGGTCATGAGGTCACGGCGCTGGTGCGCCGTGCGGGCAGCGCGGTGCCCGGCGCGCGGGAATGGGCGCACGATGCGCGCGATTTCGAGGGACTCGGTGAGGCGTGGCCCGCCGGTCTTCATGCCGATTGTGTTGTCCACCTTGCCGCACGCGTGCACGTGATGCGCGAAGAGGCGTCCGACCCGGACGCCGCCTTCGAGGCGACCAACGTGACGGGCACACTGCGCGTCGCCGAGGCGGCGCGCGCACATGGCGTATCGCGTTTCGTGTTTGCAAGCAGCATCAAGGCGGTGGCTGAGCGCGACGCCGGCGTGCCGCTCGCAGAAGACGCGGCCCCGGCGCCGGAAGATTCGTACGGCCGCTCGAAGCGGCGCGCGGAGGAGTGCCTCGAGCAGTACGCAGACGCTTCCGGTCTCGATGTGGTGATCGTGCGTCCGCCGCTCGTTTACGGTCCCGACGTGCGCGCCAATTTCCTCAGCATGATGAACGCGGTCGCGCGCGGTGTGCCCTTGCCGCTGGGCGGAATCGCTGCGCGGCGCAGCCTTGTCTACGTCGGGAATTTTGCCGATGCGCTACTGCATTGCGCTACCGATCCGCGTGCGGCGCACGGCTGTTTTCACGTCGCCGACGACGACGCGCCCTCGATCGAACAACTGCTGCGCATGCTGGGCGAGGCGCTCGGGCGTCCCGCGCGTCTGATTACGGTGCCGGCCGGGCTGCTGGGCGCACTCGGCAAGCTCACGGGGCGCGGGCCGCAAATCGATCGCCTGACCGGCAACCTGCAGGTGGATACCGCACGCCTGAAGCAGGTGCTCCAGTGGCACCCTCTCTACAGCACAAAACAAGGCCTCGCCGCGACCGCAAGCTGGTATCGCGCGCGCAACCTTCGATAGCCGCAAACATGAATTTCACGAGTGCCTCTCCCGGTCTTTGCGCCGCTGTCATGCTCGCCGCGGCGATTCTCGCGACGCTGATCCTGCGCGTGCTGATCGCGACCGGCTGGGCTTGGCGAATTGCGACGGACATTCCGAACCATCGATCGCTGCACACGTTGCCGACGCCGCGTGTGGGCGGGCTCGGCATCGTGCCTGTGAGCGCCGCATTCATGTTCGTTGCCGGCCACTCGCTGTGGCTGATCGTCGTGCTGACACTTGGATTGGCACTCGTCTCGCAGGTCGACGACCGCAAGGGATTGCCGGCGCGTGTCCGCTTCGCCGCGCATCTGGTGGCAGTCGTCGCGCTACTGGCCGTGTATCCGGCGCCCACGCCCGTCTGGCTTCTGGTACCGGTCGGTTTTTTGATGCTGTGGCTGATCAACCTCTACAATTTCATGGACGGCATCGACGGGCTGGCAGGCGGTATGGCGCTGTTCGGATTCGGCGCCTATGCGCTTGCCGCACTCGGCCACCCGCACGTGTCGCCCGAGTTGTCGATATCGGGTGCAGCGATTGCTGGCGCTGCGCTAGGCTTCCTGCTTCTCAACTTCCACCCGGCGAAATTGTTTCTGGGCGATGCAGGGTCCGTCCCGCTTGGCTTTCTGGCAGGTGCGCTCGGTTATTGGGGGTGGCGCGACGATGTCTGGCCGATCTGGTTCTCTCCGCTCGTATTTTCTCCGTTCATTGGCGATGCTTCGGTCACGCTTATCCGGCGTCTGTTGCGCGGCGAGAAATTTTGGCAGGCCCACCGCGAACACTACTATCAACGCATGGTTCGTCTCGGGACAGGGCACACGGTGACGGCACTGATTTGGTATCTGGTGATGTTTGTCGGCATAATGCTTGCCCTCTGGGCCTTGGGATGTTCGACGATCGTTCAATGGGAGATCGTCGCAGGTTGGGCTGTCGTTCTTTTTCTGATGGGCGCGGCAATCGACATGCGCTGGCGCCGTTTCCAGTCCCTTACCAGACAACCAGAGGTAGACGCCGATGCTTCGCACTAAAGCCTCCTGGCTCTCGTTCAGTGCCTTTCTGTTCGACTGCACTGCGGTGGGTGCCGCATGGCTGGCCGCCTATCTTTTGCGCTTCAATGCGTCGGTTCCGCCTGAATTCTGGCATGGCGCGCGCAGCAGTCTCGTCTGGGTGTCTCCCGTTTATGCAATCATGTTCCGCATATTCGGGCTCTATCGCGGCATGTGGGTGTTCGCGAGCCTGCCCGATCTGATGCGCATGTCGAAGGCGATCGGCGCGGCGGCGCTGATCGTGGTGATCGGTTCTGCCATGCTCCAGCCGGCGCCGATCATTCCGCGCTCCGTGCTGATCGTCTCGCCACTCCTATTATTCTTCATCATGGGAGGCGCGCGGGCGCTCTATCGTGCGACGAAGGAGTTCTACCTGTATGGCGGACTCGTCGCACAGGGGAAACCGGTGATTGTGGTGGGTGCCGGCGGCGCAGGTGCGAGCCTCGCGCGTGAGCTGTCGCGCTCGGCTGATTGGCGCCTCGTCGGGCTGCTCGACGACGACCCGGCCAAGCAAGGGCGCGAAATTTACGGCTACAAGGTACTGGGCCCGATCGGCGAGATCGCGCGCTGGGCGGAGGCGCTGCGCTGCGAGTTCGCAATAATCGCTATTCCATCAGCCTCGGCAGAAGTGCAACGTCATACCGCCACGCAATGTGTGCGCGCGGGCATGAAAGCGCTGCTGCTGCCGGCATTGACGGAACTCATGCCGGGCCAGGGCTTCCTCTCGCAAGTCCGCAACATCGATCTCGAAGATCTGCTTGGACGCGATGCGGTCGAAATCGACACGCCACACGTTGAGGCGCTGCTCAGCGGCCGCGTCGTCATGGTGACGGGCGCCGGTGGCTCGATCGGATCGGAGTTGTGCAGGCAGATTCTGCGTTTTGAGCCCGCGCAGCTGGTCGCGCTCGATTTATCCGAATACGCAATCTACCGGCTGACCGAGGAAATTCGCGAGCGTTTCCCCGATCTTGCCGTAGTCCCGATCATCGGGGACGCCAAAGACGCGCTTCTTCTCGACCAAGTCATGGCGCGCTACACGCCCCATATCGTGTTCCATGCGGCCGCATACAAGCATGTGCCGCTCATGGAAGAACTCAATGCTTGGCAGGCGATTCGCAATAACGTGCTTGGCACTTACCGCGTAGCTCGTGCAGCGCTCAAGCACCAGGTGCGGCATTTCGTTCTCATCTCGACCGACAAGGCAGTCAATCCGACGAACGTGATGGGCACGAGCAAGCGCCTTGCGGAGATGGTTTGCCAAGCGTTGCAGCAGTCCAGCGAGCGCACCCATTTCGAAACCGTACGCTTTGGAAACGTGCTGGGCAGCGCAGGCAGCGTGATTCCGAAGTTCCAGCAGCAGATCGTAAAGGGTGGCCCGGTGACGGTCACGCACCCGGAGATCACGCGCTTTTTCATGACCATTCCCGAGGCATCGCAGCTCGTGCTGCAGGCGTCGAGCATGGGGCACGGTGGCGAGATTTTCATTCTCGACATGGGCAAGCCCGTCAAGATTGTCGATCTTGCGCGCGACCTGATTCGTCTCTATGGATTCACCGAAGAGCAGATTCGAGTGGTTTTCACGGGTCTTAGACCGGGCGAAAAGCTTTACGAAGAACTGCTTGCGGACGACGAAGCCACGACGCGCACCCCGCATCCAAAACTGCGTATTGCCCGTGCTCGCGAGGTGCCGGGCAACTTGCTCGACGAGTTATTGCCATGGCTCATGCAACACCGCATACCCGGCGACGACGAGGTCCGGCGCGATTTGCGCCGTTGGGTGCCGGAATATCAGCCATCAAGTGCGCCGAAGCTGCAAAGTGTGGGCGGCAGCGCGGGAAGAGTCGCTGGCTGAGCAGTCAGGCAGAACGATGCGGCCGTTTTGCCTGCGATGTGCCGGGTGGTGCGCCAGCCCTAGCGACCGGCGAGGCGTTCGAACCCGTCGGCGCCCGTTCAAACGAGGTTCAAGGTGCGGCGTGTGCGGGTGAGGTAATTGACAATCTGGTCGACACATTCTTCGACACGGCTTTCTTCCGTACGCAGGGTGAGTTCCGGGTGGGTCGGCGGATGATACGAGGAATCGACACCCGTAAATTGTGAAATTTCACCATTGCGTGCTCGCCGGTAGAGGCCTTTGGGGTCGCGCCGTTCGCAGACTTCCAGCGGCGTGTCAACAAACACCTCGACAAACGAGTCAGCGCCGATAATTTTCCGTGCGCTCTCGCGATGCTCTGGTTCGGGAGAAATGGTCGCCGCGACGACGACAAACCCTTCCTTGCAGAAAAGTGCCGCCACATGGGCGACGCGGCGAAGGTTTTCTGAACGTTCTGCTTCGCTGAAGCCGAGATCTGAATTGAGGCCCGTACGCAGCACGTCGCCGTCGAGCATCGTTGCGTGAAGTGCAAACGTTTGCATTCGATTGACCAACGCGCTCGCGATGGTCGACTTGCCCGCCCCGGACATCCCGGTGAGCCATATCACAACCCCCGCCGACGTTTTTGTTTCCACGTGCACTGCCTCAATCCAAAACAAGACTGATCACTAGTCTAGCTTTCCAATCGTCATCTGTAACCTCGACGTAATAAGCCGAAACAAAGTTGCAGGCTTGTAACTCTATGTGATGGCGGGCGCTTGAGGAAGGTCGTTTGCCGACGTCCCGTCATTGCACGCAAACCCATTGGGCTTCTTTTGTTGCCAGAGGTGGTGATCGACGTTTTGGGCTCGCTTCAACCAATTGACACGCGGCCTGGGCCTTTGAGGTGATGAGCGATTTTATGGCGCTCGTGTCGCCCAGCAAATCCTCAAGTCAAGTATTGAGGCGCTGTCAGGCACGCCATGTGCTGCCAATGCCGCCATATCCAACACTTCGAATACCAGCAAATCGATGCAATCCACGGAAAAACCAAAAAAAAAGTCATCGTCGAGGGATCAATGGGCACTGCTCGCATTCGCGCGCTTCCTGCTTGCCTTCTGCGTTGTGATGACCCACTCGGGTATCGTTGCCCCCGACTATTTTTTTGCAAGGCATTTCGGCGCCACAGGCTATCCGGCAGTATTTGGCTTTTTCATGATCAGCGGCTATAGCATCGCAGCTAGTCTTGCATCGCGCCCGGAAGGCTATGTTGCTCGCCGTCTGCTGCGTATTTACCCCACCTACCTGTGCGCCCTGGCTTTCTCAGTCGCCATACTCATTCCAGGGCCGCTGCATTTGCCGCTCGGGCAGGTGCTCGTGCTGGACAACTGGAAGACCATCCTTTCCAACGTGTTCATGCTGCAAGGGGTACTTACGGAATCCATTACGTCGAACGGCGCAGTGTGGTCGCTGGCCGTTGAGTGGTGGTGTTATATGGTTGCCATTCCACTGATTCGCGTGAGCATAAAATGGACGTTTATCCTCATTGCAGGGTCGTTCACGGCCCTGATGATTTACATGAGGGCACACGGATACCTGTTCGGGAACTCAGACATGCCCCTCAACGGTATGGCGATGCTCGCGCTATCCTGGGGTTGGTTGACCGGCTTCCTGTTTTACCGTAGACGGTCAATGGTGACTTTCGCGGCCATGCTACTGCTGCCGCTCATCATGTTCGAGGTGGGATTTCGTCTGCCGCTGGCGTCGGTGATCATCGCCGCAACTGCCGCGGTGGTTTATTTCTCGAAGGAAATACGCATCAAGTGTCAGTTGATCAAGCGCGTGATGCAATGGCTCGGAAACATGTCATATCCGCTCTATCTCTTCCACCCGCCGCTGCTGTATGTACTGACGTCGCACGGCATCATCAAGAACGGTAATGTGTTGATTGTCGCGGTCGTGATTGTTGTATCGATCGGCTACTTCATCGGCAGTCGCGTGATGGACTTCATTATCGAACGCTTTGGCACAACGAACGACCGCGATCCCAATCCGTCGGTATCGTCAGCGACTTGACGGTAGTGGGCACATCACTATCGATAATTAGTCGAATTGCGCGGTGCTGCTCGCACCGTGCAACATCGGTCAGCCTTGCTCAAATCCGCCCGGATTCTTCTCTTGCCAGCGCCAGTGATCAACGCACATCTGCTCGATCCCGAACTGTGCCTTCCATCCAATGAGGCGTTCCGCTGCACGCGGATTCGCATAGCATTCGCCAATATCGCCAGGTCGCCGTGCCACAATCTCATAAGGCACGGGCCGCCCCGAAGCCTGCTCGAACGCCTTCACGACTTCCAGCACGCTATAACCGCGACCGGTCCCGAGATTCACGACAAAGCCTTCGCCGCGCGAACCGAGTGCATCGATCGCCTTGAGGTGGCCCTTGGCCAGATCGACGACGTGAATGTAGTCACGCACGCCCGTCCCATCGGTCGTCGGATAATCGCCCCCGAAAACGCGCAACTTCTCGAGCTTGCCGACCGCCACTTGCGCAACATACGGCATGAGGTTGTTCGGAATGCCGGCCGGATCTTCGCCGATCAGTCCGCTTTCATGCGCGCCCACCGGATTGAAATAGCGCAGCACGGCGATTCGCCACGACGGGTCCGAAATCTCGACATCGCGCAAGATCTGCTCCGCGATGAGCTTCGACTGACCGTAGGGGTTGGTCGCGGAAAGCGGAAACGATTCGTCGATCGGCGAGCGCTCGGGCACGCCATACACCGTGGCCGACGAACTGAATACGAACTGCTTCACGGCGTGCTGGCGCATGACGTCGAGCACGACCAGCAGGCCGTCCACATTGTTGCGGTAATAATCAATAGGTTTCGCGACCGACTCGCCCACGGCCTTGAGCGCCGCGAAATGGATCACCCCGGTGATGCTATGCGCTTCGAAGATGCGCGAGAGGGCAGCCACGTCGCGCACGTCGGCCTCATAAAAGACGACCGGCTTGCCGGTGATCTGCTCGACGCGCTTGAGCGATTCGCTGCGGCTGTTCACGAGATTATCGACGGCGACCAAGTCATAGCCGTCATTGAGCAGTTCGACGCAGGTGTGAGAGCCAATATAGCCTGCGCCGCCAGTGACGAGGATGGTGCCCTTTGAATTCGTCGCAGTCATACCGTGTTCGTTCCCGTGAAAGCCAGACTCAATCAAAACGTCGACCCGGTAATTTCCCGAATCAGTTCCCGGTAGCGTTGTACCACAACGCGCTCGTCGAATTCTTTCTCGATTTTTTTTCGGCCACGCGCGGCCATGGCGGCGCGCGCGGCGTCACCCAGGTCGAGCATGCGCGCGAGCGCATGCTGGAGCGAGTCTGCGTCGCGCGCTCCGCACAGCAGGCCGTTCACGCCGTCGGCGACCACTTCACGGCAGCCGGGCACGTCGGTGGCCACGATCGGCCGGCCCATCGCGCTCGCCTCCATCAGCGTGCGCGGTACGCCTTCGCGGTACGATGGCAGCACGACGCAATCGGCATCGGCGATGTAGGGGCGCACGTCGGCAGTCTCGCCCAAGTATTCGATCACGCCTTCGCGTTCCCACGCCGTCACATCTTCGCGTGAAATTGCGCTCGGATTGTCCACGCCCACTGGGCCGAGCAACTGAAAGCGCGCATGCGGATAGCGCGTGCGCAGCGCCCGCGCGGCCTCGACATATTCGCCTACGCCTTTGTCCCACAGCAATCGGCCAATCAAAACGAAGGCAAATTCTGTGCGCACGGGCAGCGACGTGAACGGGAAGTCTTCGAGGTCGACGCCTTCGCCGTGGAGAAGCCGGGCGCGCTCGGGATGCGCGAGGAGATTGCCGTCCTTGAAGGTGGCTTCGTCGTCGCGATTGAGGAACCAGACTTCGCGCGGGAAACGAAATGCGAAACGGTAGAGGCGCTTGGCGACTTCCGCGGCGCGGCTCTTCTGGATGAATACGTAACCCAAGCCGGTCGTCACCGCGACAGAAGGCACGCGTGCTAGCCAAGCGGCGATCGAGCCGTAGATGTTGGGCTTGATCGTGTAATGGAAGACGACGTCGGGCCTGAGCGCGCGATAGTGGCGATAGAGCGCAAGTAGTGTCCACAGGTCGTGGAGCGGGTTCGTGCCTTTCGATGCCACCGGCAAGTCGATGCAGCGGCAGCCCATTTGCTCGAGCGGTTCGAATGTGCGGTCGCGCGGGGCGATGATGGTGACCTGTGCGCCTCTTTGTGTGAGCGCACGCAGGAGGCCGCGGCGGTAGGTGTAGATCGCCCAGGCCGTGTTGCAGACGAGGGCGATGCGCAGAGGATAGGCGAGGTCGGCTTGACGAGGCGCGACCGCGGCCGGGCTTTTGCTGGTTGTCACGAAGGTAATGGCGGTATTCAGTGGGAGTGGACGGCTGTGCCCGAAGAACCGGCAGTTTACCGAGGAATGGCAGGCTCGCGCGGAAGACAGCTTTGGAGGTCAGTTCAAAAAGCCGGCTCCGCTCGTTTGAATATGTTCCAGTAGACGGTGACGTCGTGACGGTCTGCGTCGGTCAATGTCAAACTGCCCGGTACTCCGTTGGCGTCTGCGAGGATGTGGTGCTTCGAACCCGGTCGCGCGCGATCCGTCGGGGTTGGCCCGGTTTTTCGCCCGCCCCAACAGCCCGCACAGAGGAAGAATCGACGGCAGCATACGAAAGTCCAGTTGCCCGGATTCGCGCAGTTTGTCGAGCAGCAGCGCATGCAGCCTGTTCCAGCGCCCGCCTTCAGCCATGCGTCCAGGCGACGCCAGCAGGTCGCGCCCGCGCCAAACTCCAGTGCGCTCGGCAAGTGGTTTCATCGCATCCCGGTGCGTAACACGAACAGGACGCCATTGAGCGCTGCCCGGTCCGACACACGAGGTCGGCCTCGACGTTCGTTGTTTCGACGCTTCGGCTTCGGCACTGACGGTTCGATCAGTGTCCACAATTCGTTGTCAATGATCGGCGCCTGCATCCCCTCGGTCTCCGTTGTCTGGACGGCTGAGGTTAACTTCGTTCTCGGAAAGTAAACAGCCGCTTACAGGAATTTTTTTGAACTGGCCTCTTACTTTCGGGCAGGCTGGTCGGCTCGACGGCCGACGCCTCGGACGCGGGTTTCTGGTGCCGCCCGCAACTCCACGTGCGCCGCAAGCTTCTCGCCGCAAGCTGCACAGCAAACGTGCCCCGAAGAAAAAGCGCCCGCTTATGCGGGCGTTCGAGAGTCAGGTCGCTGGCGCGGTCGCTGCCCGCTTCTTCCTGAAGATCCGGCGCGCCGGATAGTCGACCGCATACAGGGCGATTAGCGACACCAGAAACGCCGAGCCGAGCGTGATGGCCGATCTGTTCGATCCGAAGGTCAGCGCGACCAGAAATGACGGGAAATGAAACAGGTAGAGCGGGTAGGACCAGTCGCCCAAGAAATTCAACGATGCGATAGCCCTTTTTGAGAAGCCTCTTCTGCTTTCGCTAAGAATCAAAACGAAGGCCGTGATGAACATCGGAACGCCGGGAGAGTGCTGAATCGTGAGGGCAAACAGAGCTGGCGCAAAGAGGACGGTGAACCCTGACGCGGTGCCGCGCAGCCGGTAATACACGAAGCCCGTAAGCCAGACCCAGGAGAGTGCGGCAACCGGGATTGCATCCGGAAAACAACCGATGCAGCCTATGCCCGGGCCCGGTTCGTGCAGATGGATGAAAAGCACAAATGACGCCGCCATCCAAACCAGAAGAATTTTGTTCGAGAGACGATTCAGCGCTGGAGCGATCATATAGTGCCACCACTCGCCCGAGATCGACCAAATCGGGCCAATCGTTGCAATAGGAGGACTGATGATCGTCTGTAGCATCAGCAAGGATGCCACGATTTGCAGTACGTCCGGAACCGACGCTATCTGCGGCGCGACTGGCCATGCGAAACCCGTCGGAGATAGTGAAAATATCGCCAGCCCAAATGCGATGGCTGCCAGATAGAGCGGCCAGATTCGCAGTACGCGTCGACGACAGAAACCCGCGCTTTCACGATCCAGACTAGCCGCAATGCTATAGCCAGAAAGGATAAAGAATCCAAATACTGCACTGAGAGGATTCAAGTATCCGTCACCGAAGATTCGGTAGGGATCTGGTCGTATAAAGAGGGAGAAATGCCCGAGTACGACGATCGCCGCGAGGAAAAATCGCAGTCCGGCGAGAATAGCCCAATGCGTTTCGGTGGTAGTCGATGGACTCTTCATCGTAGGAAAATTTAGCCTGCCTCGCCAGCGAGTATAACCGCAGTCACTTCCCCACCACTTTCTACGCAGGGAGGCAGCACCGAAAAACAGGACGCCTGCTCGAACCGGTAGCCTGCATCGCTTGCGTGGACGCCGTCGACGTACATCATCCACCTTGCGTAAGCATGCGATTCCGAGTGGGGAACAGCGAGCGATCACGCGGCTGCCCTGACTGCGCAACGAGTGTCTTCACTCGCGTGACCGATGATTCAACGCTCGACAGTTGCTTCACGCAGATACAGAAGGCCGGCGATATGCAATTCTCCGCATTGCACTTTTAACGGCCGGTTCAGCAAACTTTGCAATGACCCAACCAACAGTAATGACAAGCGCCATTCCTACTATCGCTACGACCGTTGGCGGCATGAATGAAACGTGCGCACGCAGCTTGAGCATCGTCGATACCATCATGTTTTGATGGACCAGATAAAGCGGATAGGAAACGAATCCCATGAATACAAGTATCGGATTCCCGAAGAATTTCCGGGCTGACGGTATCGCACATGACATCGGGATAAGGCACATTAGCAGCGTGCCCATGACCATGCCGCCCAACACGTGTCCGATTCCTGGGTTACTGCATCCGAGCATCAGGCCTGACGTCAGTCCAAGGAAAAATGACAACGCGAACAACCATGGATTACGTGAAATCATATAGCGCGAAAATACAGCACCACATGCAAACATGCCGTAATAAATGGAGTCACTCAGGCCGTAAGACATGAACTTCGCATAGACCACGTCAGCCCGCGAGGCGACGTAGTGCCACGCCGGGATCGTTTCGAGGAACGGCACCGAGTGCATGAATCGGATGTAAAGGCCGACGATATAGAAAGCGATCAATGCCCCGATTGCCTTTCGCGCACCGAAAAGGAAGTAGACGATTCCAAAGAAGACGTAAAAACGCATCTCCACATAGAGGGACCAAAACGATCCCTCGAGGATCGGTTGCGGACGCTGCAACAAGTCGCCGATCCATTGTGGTTCGATGAACGTGAGACCGGGGATGAGGCTCGCCAGCGTCGGGGTGCCGAGCGGACGTTCGTGGAAAATACCTGCTGTGCAATAGACGATCAATGAACAGATCAACATCGCTGGAAACAGTCGAAGCCACCGTCGACGCATGAATTCCCAAAAGCCTTTGCACTTCTCAAGCGTGATAAGAATTACGTATCCGGAAATAAAGAAGAAGAGCTGGACCGCCAGATAGGAGTACAGGATTGGTGGTGCAAATGCTACGCGGTCCGAAAACGGCGAGACGATGGCCGGATTGTGGAACATGACGGACCACGGTCCGAGAGCGTGGTGAAAAAGGACGAGCAAGATCGAGACGCCTCGAAGTCCATCAAGGAATGCGAGGCGCTGTCTATGGCTATTGCCCTCGAGGGACGGTAATGTCATTGGGCTTTTCGAGTGTGTATTTACCATGAAGACTCAAGTGATCTTGCAGTTTCGCGACCGTCTCGCCAGTTCAGTTTGCTTGAGGCTGCGTTCCTGCCCTATAAGGATCGAAGTTATCCTCCCGGTAGGAGCCGTCGTAACCAGGCTAGTAAGCATAGGTGCTCCCGGCGTCGCAGCCGCCTGCAGACCGAGCAAACCGCTCAACAAACGCTCGCGCAAACTCCGGTAGCACGGCCCAGACCGTGTGCGATGTAAGTATTTTGTTAGGTATTTTGAGGTAACAGGAGTATAGCGCGTCATTTGCCAAGCAACTTTTGCAGGATTGGCAGCGGCGTCGGGGGGGCGGTTTGCCTTTTTCAGGGCATGGCCCGGATCGTTCGGACGCACGCGATTCGATGAGACCAGTTTGAAATCCCACAGTTCGCAGGGCCTGCACACATGATAGGTCGGTCGAATCGCGAGATTTTGGATTGTGGTGAACCGGCGGATCGTCGCGACAAATTCGTTAGTCAGCGGAATCTCGAAACCCGGCTCGCAGATCGGGGTTGGGACGGCAAATGTGGCAGGCTCTCTCGTGGAGGGGGCTATGTCTCTCTTCACGCTTCAATCGCACGAAGAAGACGCCGTCGAGACGGATTTACCTGCCCGTGAGCGCAGTCTTCAATTTGCGTAATGGAGCTGTCACGCGCCAACTCGTTGAAGCGTGCAATTTCGACAGCCTCTCCTGCAACTCATCGACTCGCATGTCGCGAATGTGGAGTTGCTCTTCCATGGCAAGCAGCCGCTGGCTGGTCTCGGCGAACTGGCCACCAAGAACTTTTAACTGTTTGTTGACGTCGCCTAGCATCTCGGTCTTGCTGCGCAAGTCTGATTCGATCTTGCCAATATGCGCGCGAGCCTCGGCCAGCTCGATCTCCTTCGACATCGCCGTCTCGAATGCCTCTTCGTCGAACTCGTCCGTCGAACGGACCATTGGCGCCGGGTAGCGATAGACGAGATGAGGGTAGGCCTGTTCTGCGTGTAATCCAATTGTCTGAATCATGTCCTCAACTGCTTCGAGCGCGCCAAGGCAGGTTGCCTGCAGAGGGTCGTCGAAGGCAAGGTAACCGCCGGCGGGATGCATCTTGGGCCGCACGGCCGCGACCGCAAACTTCACTGCGGGGTAGATGTCGCAATCGATATGTGCCAGCGTGACCGCACTGATCTTCTCCAGGAGTGCGGGCGCCGTGTCTTCGAACAAGCCTTGGACGGGCGTGAGATTCGTCAGCTGATGCTCTTCCACAAATGCGCGGAGTTTGACAAGCGACGCGTCATTGAAATCACCCGCAATATGGAGGTCACGCTCCTGATCGGTCTCGGGCATGCCCGCAAAGGTATCGAGCGCATAGATTCGGGCTTTCATCCCGAGCCGGCGTGCGACGTTCGCCATGAATACTGCCGAACCGCCCTTGTAACTTCCGAATTCGACGATGTCGCCGTCAGCCCCGGCGAGACCATACTTCATGATCAGGAAGAGGTTCATCAGCTTGTGCTCGGCGACCAGAGTCAGGCCGCGCGCGAGTTCCATACTCTCCTGATAGACGGGATCTTGTGCGATTGCACGTGCGAACCCGTCTTCTTCGGAAAGCCCCCAGGAACGAATATACCCGGCGGTTACGTTCCTGCCAGCGACAATGTTTTTCGACGTGTTGATGTGGAGCCTGGCAAGCGCGCGGTCGAGCGCGGGTCCGTACGATTGATTTCTGACGAGCGAGATTGCCGCGAGATGAGAATTCATGATTTCTACTATCTGGAATGGCGGTTCACAAAGACAACTGAATGGCGAGGATATTACCTCAGATCATCGTGCAAGCTCGCGCAGCGAATTACGTCCAACAGAGTATCCCGCCAGTTCAGCACGTTCAGATAGCGCTGTTGCAGAGGCAGCGTGGACACGATCTGCCGCCGCGGCTTCGTCGCGGTGATGCCGCGTCCATTCAGTTCGCAGTTCAGCCCAAGTTCCCTAAAATTTTCACACTCGTAGCTTGCTGCGCGTTCACTCACGAAAATCGCCTCGGCGGTGGGCGTCGCGAGCTCTTCGGTGCCTCACATAGGGCGAATGTAAATTTGTTAAGCCGCGCGCAGGCGCCTAATCCACCTTACTTAAACCGTCGCGGACACCGGCCGGATCTTCGCCGATCAAGCCGCTCTCGTGTGTCCCCACCGGATTGAAATAACGCAGCACGGCAATGGTTGAACAGCGCGAGCAGCGTGCGCAAGTCGTCGCGCGGGTTCGTACCTTTCGAAGTCACTGGCAGCGCGATGCAACGACAGCTCATTTGTTCGAGCGGTCTGAACGTGCGGTCTTGTGGTGCGATCACGGAGACTCGCGCGCCGGACTGCGTGAGCGTGCGCAGGAGGCCGCGGCGGTAGGTGTAGATCGCCCAGGCCGTGTTACAGACAAGAGCAACGTGGAGGAGGGCGGGCGCGGCCGGTTTGCAGGGCGTTGTCGTTGGTGCGGAAGTTCACAGGCGGGGCGATCCGGAGCGTGGCTGAATGCGTGCGGTGCGCACATACGCGCTGGAACCGGCGTGTTTGGTGCGGTGTGCAGCATTCTAACCGAGCGCAGACCGTCCTCGCGGACACGTTAGATTGCCTGAAGGAATTCGCGTCCATCGCGCAGTTCGACAGACGTCGGAATTCAGGCGCCCCCGACAGGCAGTTTTTGCAGGATCGCTTCGACGCAGTCCTGCTTGCTCATCTGAGCCGTCTGCACATGGACATCATGGAACGCGGGCGGCTCATAAACCGAGCCGATGCCGGTGAACTGGCGGATAGCACCTTGGCGGGCTAGTGCGTAAAGGCCTTTTACGTCACGTGCTTCCGCAACTTCGATGGGCGTGTCGACGAACACTTCAAAGAACTCGTTCTCATTGAAGAGGGCGCGTGCTGATTCACGTGCTGCGCGAATCGGCGAAATGGTCGCGACGATCGCAATCAGACCGGCGTTGACCATGAGCTTTGCCACCTCGGCGGCTCGGCGGATGTTTTCACCGCGATCGGAGTCGGAGAAACCGAGATCGCTGTTCAGGCCGAGACGGAGGCTGTCGCCATCGAGCAGTGCGGTATGCAGGCCACGCGCATGTAAGCTCTGCTCAAGCAGATTAGCGAGGGTGGATTTGCCTGCGCCGGATATCCCCGTCATCCAGACAACGAATGCTCGTTGCCCTTTGATCCGCGCGCGTTCCGATGGCTGAATGCTCGTCTGGCTTTCGACGACGATCTGCGCTGGCTCTCGTTTCATGTGGCGTTGTGTTCTTCGCGCTTTCTGCGCCTGGGCGCTTGCGCGATCTGAATCTAGTTTTGCTGCGCTGGCAACACTCTCGTGGCGACGATGGGCGACCGGGAAAGCGTGCGTTGCTGCACGTGGGCGGTGATGTGCTGCGCGATGGCAGACATGGTTAGAGCAGCCGGGGCGGGGACATCTCGCCCTGGTAGCGCGGTTGATAGTAAAACAAGAAGGATTGATGGCGCCAGAACGCTGAAGCTGTCATCGAGCGGGTGATAGGCATCGCCGCGTTGCGACGCATGCGCCAACGCACTAAGGGCATCCGTCTGGAAGACGTCGTATTCGGCGCAAAACAGATAATCGGGTCGTGAGGGCTTGTAGAATGATAGCGCGGTCGCGTGCCGGGATGCGAAAAAGCGTCCCGGCAAACGGTGTCGCCGGGGCATTGTATCCCGTTGCCCGCTTTCTCCGCTGCGAACTGCTCATGGCGACGCCAGACTCTCTCTCGCCGGTGCGATGGTCCTCTCGCATATCGCGGCGTTGCGTTAGGTGCGAGAAGGTGGCTGACATGTTGCTTCAATCGCAGGCGAAGGCTCGGTGTTGCGTTGTCTATGCCGTAGGTGCAGTCCTCATCCCCGCAGCAGTCACATTCGAATTGCGTCCAGCACGCTCTCTCACGACTGCTCTATCGCCAGCGAGCCGAACTCAAACGCGGTGCGCTGCTTGTGCTCAGCCGCCTCTTTGCGTGCTCGCTCACGGCAACGTCTCGGTGGTCGGCGTCGCCATACTCTTCGGTGCCTTGCTTCAAACGATCGCCTTGCTCGCGGCTCAGTCTGGTGCCACACCGAATGCCATAGCCGTCGCCGAGAGACTGCCCTGGACTCCCTCGTTCACCCCTGCCCTTGAAGCTCAGCGTTCGGGAGAGTCGTTGGTATCCGTGCGTTCGGCAATCGCCGCGAGAACGGCCAGCATGGTCGCGTAGAAAGAAACCGTACTCTTCAGGTCGAAGGTCTCGACCGTCAGTCCGAAGACGAAGAACATCAGGGCAAAGGACAGGCCCATGAGCGCCGTGCGCCGCGTCGTCCTCGATGCGGACTTGAGCTTCGCCGCGAAAAAGACCGCCGGCACGATGTAGATCGCAAGCAGCGCGAGGCCGCCCACAATGCCGTAGTTGGCCATGTAGGCGAGCAGCTGGTTGTGCACTTCGCCCTCGCCGAATGCCGCCGCCGTGGGTGTGAGCGCGCCTTGCTTCGCCATCAATGTCATCTTGTCCCGAAACCCGTCGCCACCGAGGCCAAGAACCGGATGTTCGGCGATCAGCGTGGATGCTGCCTCATAGAGCTGCAGACGGATGCCAACCGACGTGTCGCGGTGGCCTTGCGTGTACTGCGTCAGGTCGGAGGACACGCCGTTGACGCGCTCGCGCACGGTCCCCGAAAGTCCGTACACGAGCCCGAGCAACACCGTAACGGTCACCGGCATCAGCACCTTCCAGTGAAGCGCCTTGTTGCGGCCGAGCTCCCACACAATCAGCAAGGCAACCAGCGGAATTGCCGCCCAGCCGCCGCGCGCTCCTGAAAGCAGCGAAGCCGCGAGGCCTGCAAACAGTCCCGCGATCTTGAGTGCGCGCCAGAGCGCCGAATCCTTGCGCCACCAGTTGATCGCAATTGCGGACAGCACGCCGAGCGCGAGCGCGAGATCGCCAAAATGGATCGGGTTCAGGAACGCACTGCCGATGCGGCCATCGCCCCAATCGCGCGGCATGAAGAGGGCCAGCGCCAGCGCGGATAGGGCGCCCAGCGTAAAGGAGAGGTCCGCCCAGACGAAAATTCGCTGCGGCGCGCGCCGCAGTGCCAGAAAAATCGGGATCGCGAGCAGGAACCGCGACGGCGAATCCCAGGTCCGGAACAAAGGATGCCCATGCGAGAGCGTACTGAGGGCCACGGCGCAAACGGGACCGCACAACGCAATGCAAAACGCGAGTTCGTGACGCTCAAGTGGCGCATACCCATAGGGTGCGCCTGAGGGCCGCCAGCACAGCGCCGCTAGTGCAATGACGCCCGCTCCGATGGAGACGGCGCTCGAGGCGCCTTGCACGAGCATGGCGAGGGAGGGAAAAGCGAGCAGGAAAGCCGCGGTCAGCCAGTCGCCGGGCACGGTGCGTCGGGAATCAATCGTAACTGCTGTGGGCATCGCTATACTGCTGTTGTCTGTAAGGGCGGGTTATTTGCACTACGTCCCCGTGTTACGTCCTCACTGCGCAGCCTTGTGGGCGAGGAGCATGACGCGAAACCCGCTATTGTACGCGTAGATGTTTCTTGCTCGCGGTTGCCCCCGTAATCGGCGCACTATGTTGGTGATCACCGTCGGGCCGATAAAAATCGGGAGCAAACGCGATGTGTGTAGTCTACAGCGTCCGTGCGGAGGGGCGCGCATCGCCCGTTGGTATGACGATTCGCTGCACCTCGAGCCCCGTTGGGCTACACTGCGCGCGCCGCGCATGTTTCCAGTTTCGCCCGACCCTCAGCCATGCTTCGTTCCCTTGCCGCCCTCCTGATCTTCCAGTGTCTCGGCGAGAGCGTGTCCTACGTGTTCTCGCTACCCGTGCCCGGTCCCGTGATCGGCATGCTGCTCCTCTTCGCCTTCGCGTTGATGAGGCCCGCCGCCGTAGTGGCCATAGAGCCTACTGCACTCGAATTGCTGCGGCATCTTTCTCTGCTTTTCATTCCGGCGGGCGTGGGCATCATGGTGTCCGCGCAGGCGGTGCGCGGCGAGGCGCTTGCCGTGATCGCGAGTCTTCTCGTGAGCACGACGCTTGGCATCGCCGTGACCGCGATTGTCACGCGCGCATTGTTGCGTCGCCAGCTGCGAAGCACGACGGCTGGAGAGGGCGCATCGTGAACAGCCACCTGCCCATGACGAAGCTCGACGCGATCTGGGTTTATCTCGCCGCCACGCCGCTGCTCGGTTTAACGGTAACGCTCGTCGCCTATCTCATCGCCATCAACATCTATGCGCGTGCGAAGCACAATCCGCTCGCGAACCCAGTGCTCATCGCCGTCGCGCTCGTCGTTGTCGCGCTCAAGGTCACGGACACGCCGTATCGCACCTATTTCGAAGGCGCTCAGTTCGTGCACTTCCTGCTCGGCCCCGCCACGGTCGCGCTCGCACTACCGCTCTATCGCCAGTGGGACAAGCTCAAGCGCGGCGCGCTGCCATTGCTTGGCGGGCTCGTTGCGGGCTCGCTCACGGCGATCGTGTCCGCGGTCGGCGTTGCGAAGCTGTTCGGCGCTTCGCATCAGACCATTGCGTCGCTCGCGCCGAAGTCTGTCACCACGCCGATTGCCATGGCCGTCGCCGACAAGATTGGCGGCATCCCGT
Organism: Paraburkholderia sp. J7; assembly: GCF_905220155.1. Classification (NCBI taxonomy): domain Bacteria; kingdom Pseudomonadati; phylum Pseudomonadota; class Betaproteobacteria; order Burkholderiales; family Burkholderiaceae; genus Paraburkholderia; species Paraburkholderia sp. J7. Next base: position 312,622 of record NZ_CAJMYZ010000004.1, read on the forward strand.
CGCTTACTGCCGTGCTCGTGATATCGACGGGCGTGTTTGGCGCGGTGACCGCGCGCTGGATTCTCAACGTCATTCGCGTGCGTGAGGCCGAGGTACGTGGCTTTGCGATCGGCGTGGCGTCGCATGGCATCGGTACTGCGCGCGCGTTTCAGGTGAGCGAGGAGATGGGTGCATTCTCCGGGCTCGGCATGGGCCTTAACGGTGTTTTTACCGCCTTCGTTGTGCCGGTGCTGTTGCCCGTGCTGCTGCGCTGGATTTAGGTCGAGCGGTTCGCAAACAGCGCCCGTTTCATCTTCTGCAGCGTGCGATACGGCGTCACGAAGTGCAGCAGGCTCTTCGCAATGCCTGCCCAGTCGCGCCAGTTCAGCACGTTCAGATAGCGCAGTTGCAGGCGCAGCGTGGAGACGATCTGACGCCGCCGCTTCGTCGCGCTGATGCCGCCTTCATTCAGCTCATAGTACAGCCCAAGTTCCGGCAGATTCGCGCACTCGTAACGCTCCATCAGCCGCAGAAACAAGTCGAGGTCCTCGGCGGCCGGATACTGCACACGATAGTTGCCCACAGCAAGCACAGCATCGACGCGCAACATCACCGACGGATGCACGAGCGGCGAGCGCATGAGCCGCGTGCGGCGCAGCGTGCGCGCATCGGCGCTCGGGCGCAGCATGAAAAGCGGCTCGCCCGCGCGATTGACCACTTGGGTCCACGTGCCGAGCGCTGCGAGCGCGGGCTCGGCCTGCATGCGCGCGCGTTGCTTCGCGAGGCGCTGGGGCGCGGCGAGATCGCCCGCGTCGATACGCGCCGCATAGCGAAAACCGCGCGCCGCAAGCGCGTCGACGCCCGCCTCCAGCGCGCGCTCGATGCCGCCGTTTTTCGCCATACGCAAGACTTCCACGCACATGCCAGGCACCGCGGGCACGACGATAGGCGGCGTGCTGCCATCGTCGACGACGAGCGCATAGATGGTGGCGTCCTCATCAAACGAAGCGAGCGTGCGCGCGACGTCGTCTTGCCCGTTGTACGCGGGCATGAGCACGGCGACGTCGGCGAGGGCGCCTTCGCGTGCATCGCTCGCTGGGAGCGCGGCGGAATTCATCATGAAGCTAGCTTGAAGCGGATGTAATAGAGATTCACGCAGGCGGCCGCGAGATAGCCCGCCGCGAGCCCGCAAAGCGCGCCATACGAGCCAAGCCGCGGAATCGCAACGAGATTCACGGCGAACGCCACGGCGAGCGCGAGCAGCCATTTCGCGAGCAGCACGAACTTCGCCTGGTATTTGAGCACGACGAGGTTGCCGATGGCTTCGAGCCCCGCCGGCACCGAAAGCCATACGGCCCAGCGGAAGATGCCGATCGCGCCTTCGTAGTCCGGCCCGAACACGCGGCCGATGATGAAGCCCGCGAGCGCGTCGAGCACGAGCGCGCCCGCCACCATCAGCACGGCAGTCATCGCGAAGAGTCGCACGAGGTTGCGGCGCAGTTGCGCGGTCTGCTGCACGCGGTAGATGAAGGCGGGTGCGATGGTTTGCGAGAGCATGAGCGCGAGCGTGATCCAGTTCTCGTTGAGCTGCTGCGCGGCCGAATAGCGGCCGAGATCGGCGAACGAAATCGTGCGTTCGAGCATCAGGCGGTCGAGCTTCAGGAACAGATACATGCAGATGAGGCCGAGCCAGAACACCGTCCCCGCGCTCGCAAAATGCTTGAAGAGCGAGCGGTCCACGTGCCAGCCGAGCTTGCCGCCGTGGCGGTGCCGGAAGTAGAGCACGAGCGCAGCGCCAATCGCCGCCGATTCGAGCGCCCAGAGCCAGCCGAAGGTGGCGGGCGCGAACGCCGCGCGCGCGAGCAGGTAGACGAGCAGCGCCTTGATCACGGCCGTCGTCATGCTCGCGAGCAGCTGCGGCTTGCTGTACGTCATGCTCTGCAGCCAGGCGTTGATCACGCCCACGAACGGCTCGCGAAACAGCATCGTCACGGCGAGCCCGGCGAGCATGGCGCCGACGAGCGAGTCGGTCACGCCAAGCGCAATGCCGGCCCACGTGACAAGGAGCGCCGCCGCCGACACGCCAATGCGCAGCGCGAACGCGCTCCCGAGCACGGTGCCGAGTTGCGCGGGAGGTTTGTTGACGATGGTGGGCACGAGAATCTCGGCGCCGCAGACCCACGTGATGGGCGCGAGTACGAGCAAGAGCGTGTTGGCGTACTGCCACTTGCCGAATACGTCGGGGCCGAAATAGCGCGCGAGCACGCCGCTGATGACGATGGCCACCGCGATCTGCGTGACGCGCTCGAGGCCGAGCCACACGATGTTTGAAAACGCGCGCGCGACGTCCGGGTTGCCAAAGCGCTTGAGGCTCAGCATCGCGCCTCGCCATCGCGGGCGGCGTTAAAAAAGGGGCAGGCACGCGGCATGCGCGATCTCTCCGCCATTTTTGACGAATATTTTGGCGATAAAAGGAAACGGCGAAGCATTAAAATGGGTGCATACCACTGCCGAAAAACGGCAATTATAGTTTGTAACGGATCCCACTTTTCGTAACGTCAGAGGCTTTCAACTGCCTGTCCGTGTTACGAATAGACCCGAATCCCCATCTGGACGTGAGCCTCAACATGATTTCCAAATCGATTTTCAAGGCATATGACATTCGCGGCGTGATCGGCAAGACGCTCGACACCGACACTGCGCGCGCCATCGGCCGTGCCTTCGGCAGCGAAGTGCGTGCACAGGGCGGCGACGCCGTGGTGATCGCGCGCGATGGCCGGCTCTCGGGTCCGGATCTCTCGCGAGCGCTCGCCGACGGCCTGTGCGACGCCGGCGTGGACGTGGTCGACGTCGGCATGGTGCCTACGCCCGTGGGCTACTTCGCCGCGAGCGTGCCGCTCAAGCTGGTGGGCGGCGAGCGCAACGTGGACTCCTGCATCGTCGTGACGGGCAGCCACAATCCGCCCGACTACAACGGCTTCAAGATGGTCCTGCGCGGCAAGGCGATCTACGGCGACCAGATCCAGGGCCTCTACGAGCGCATCGTTGCAGAGCGTTTCGACGCGGGCGAGGGCAGCTACACGCAGTACGACATCGCCGACGAATATGTGGCGCGCATCGTGAGCGACGTGAAGCTTGCGCGTCCGCTGAAGATTGTCGTCGATACCGGCAACGGCGTGGCGGGGGAGCTTGCACCGCGTCTGTTCAAGGCGATGGGCTGCGAACTGGTCGAGCTGTTCACGCAAATCGACGGCAACTTCCCGAACCACCATCCGGACCCGGCGCACCCCGAAAATCTGCAGGACGTGATCCGCGCGCTCAAGGAAACGGATGCGGAAATCGGCTTCGCGTTCGACGGCGACGGCGACCGTCTGGGCGTCGTGACCAAGGACGGCCAGATCATTTACCCCGATCGCCAGCTCATGCTGTTCGCCGAGGAAGTGCTCTCGCGCAATCCGGGCAAGCAGATCATCTACGACGTGAAGTGCACGCGTAATCTCGCGAAGTGGGTGAAGGCCAAGGGCGGCGAGCCGCTCATGTGGAAAACGGGCCACTCGCTCGTAAAGGCGAAGCTGCGCGAAACCGGCGCGCCGCTCGCGGGTGAAATGAGCGGCCACGTGTTCTTCAAGGACCGCTGGTACGGTTTCGACGACGGCTTGTACACGGGCGCGCGTCTGCTCGAAATCCTCTCGCGCGTGGCCGATCCGAGCAAGCTGCTCAACGACCTGCCGAACTCGCACGCCACGCCCGAGCTGCAGCTGAAGCTCGAGGAAGGCGAGAACTTCGAGCTGATCGCCAAGCTGCAGAAGAACGCGAAGTTCACGGGCGCCGACGAAGTCATCACCATCGACGGCCTGCGTGTGGAATATCCGGACGGCTTTGGTCTTGCCCGCTCGTCGAACACCACGCCCGTGGTCGTGATGCGCTTCGAAGCCGACAACGATGCGGCGCTTTCGCGCATCCAGGCCGACTTCAAGCGCGTGATTCTCGCCGAGAAGCCGGACGCGAAGCTGCCGTTCTAAGCCGCGGGGGCCGTTTGTGCCCCCTCGCGCCCCTTACGGCCCCTTGCGGCCAGATGACGCGCCCAATGGCGCCGCGCCAGTCATGGCGCGGCGCCGTTTGCATTCCTTTCCGCGCATTTCCCCGGTTTTTCTTCGCATTTGCGTGCGGCGCGCTAAAATTGCGCACCTTTTTAATCTGTCTGGCCCAAAAGCCTTGAGCGTGCAAAAGATCCTCATCGTGCGCGTGTCGTCGCTTGGCGACGTCGTCCATAACATGCCCGCCATTGCCGATATCCGTCGGCGCTACCCCGACGCGCAGATCGACTGGCTCGTCGAAGAGAGCTTCCAGTCGCTCGTCGAGCTCGTGGAGGGCGTGCGCCGCGCGATTCCGTTCTCGCTGCGCCGCTGGCGCAAAGGCCTCTTGTCGAGCGCCAACTGGCGCGAGATCGGCGAGTTCCGGCGCGCGCTCGCGGCCGAGAAGTACGACCTCGTGATCGACTGCCAGGGGCTCATCAAGACAGCATGGGTCGCGAGCTGGGCGCGCGGGCCGCTCGTCGGGCTCGGCAACCGCACCGATGGCGCGGGCTACGAATGGCCCGTGCGTTTCTTCTACGACCGCTCGATCCGCATCGAGCCGCGCACCCACGTGGTCGAGCGCACGCGCCAACTGGTTGCGGGCGCGCTCGAACTCGCGCCGCCTTCTGTCACCGACGACATCGACTTCGGCCTCGACACCTATCGCGCCGCTCAGGCGCTCGCGGGTGTGGGGCTCAACCTGCCGGTGCCCTATGTGGTGTTCGTGCACGCCACGTCGCGCGCCGACAAGCAGTGGCCGGACCAGAACTGGATCGAGCTGGGCCAGGCGCTCGTGCGGCGCGGCGCGTCGCTCGTGCTGCCTTGGGGCAGCGAGGCCGAGCGCGCCACCAGCGAGCGCCTTGCGCGCGAATTCGGCGAAGCGGCGATCGTGCCGCCCAAACTCTCGCTGCCTGCCGTGGTCGGCCTGATCGACGGCGCGGCGGCCACGGTAGGCGTGGACACGGGTCTCGTGCACATCGCGGCGGCGCTGAAGCGCCCGACCGTCGAGTTGTACAATTTCGCGACCGCCTGGCGCACGGGCGGCTACTGGTCGCCGAACGTCGTCAATCTGGGCACGGCAGGCCAGCCGCCAACGCTCGCGCAGGTGAAGGGCGCGCTGGCGGGCTTCGGGTTGCTGTAGCGGCGCGCCGCCGCAGCGCGAGCGCTCGCCAGACTGAGGGGCTGCGGCGCGTCAAGGCGCACCCGGGAGGCTGCGGGTATAAGAATCGGCGCGCACGAGGGTGCACGAATGTGCACAAGCGAGCGCCAGGGCTTGTCCGGCATGAGCCGCGCGAGATCGCAAAAGGCGGGCAACGAAGCGTGCAACAAGCCGCGCCACGCGCGCACCGCGCCACACCGGCAGGCAATCAGATCCATCGCTTCCAGGGGCGACCATGAACGAATCCCAGATCATCGAAATCACTTCCGCCGACTGGCACGGCCAGCAGCTCTCGCAACCGCGCGAGACACTGCTCGATGCCGTCGAGCAGGGCAAGGTGCTGTATTTCCCGAACCTGGCCTTTGCGATCGAAGGCGGCGAGCGTGCGCTGCTCGACCCCGCGATCGCCGACCCGAAGCGCAAGAACATCAGCCTCGACCCCAACGGCGGCGCGCTGCATGGCGTGCTCGGCGACGCCGTCACGCAGTCGGCTGTGCGCGCGTTGATCGCGCGTTACCAGACGTGCGCCCGCACGCTGGTTGACGGACTCTTTCCCGAGTACACGGGCAAGCTGCGCGTGGCGCCCACGAGCCTGCGCCTGCACCAGGTGGAAACGCGTGAGACCTCGTGGCGCAAGGACGATTCGCGCCTGCACGTGGATGCGTTTCCCTCGCGCCCGAACTACGGCGAGCGCATTCTGCGCGTGTTCACCAACGTCAACCCGAACGGAGTGCCGCGCGTATGGCGCGTGGGCGAGCCGTTCGAGGACATGGCAAAGCGCTTCCTGCCGAACATCAAGCCGCAGTTTCCGGGTTCGGCGTGGCTGCAGAACCTGCTGCACATCACGAAGTCGCCGCGCAGCGAGTACGACCATCTGATGCTCAACCTCCACGACGGCATGAAGGCCGATCTCGGCTATCAGAAGGCGTGCCCCCAGGAGACCATCGGCTTTCCACCTGGCAGCGTGTGGGTGTGCTTCTCCGATCACACCTCGCATGCCGTGATGTCCGGTCAATTCATGATGGAGCAGACCTTCTTCCTGCCGGTGAAGGACATGGTGCATCCCGAATGGGCGCCGCTCGGCATTCTCGAACGCCTCAAGGGCAAGGAACTGGTTTGAATCCACACGCGATGAGCCTGCAGATCGACGTGCCGACCAACGTGCCAACCGACGCTTCCAGCCGCGCGGCCGCGGCGTTTTGCATGACCCTGGCCGTCGCGGAGGCCCGATGCTAAGAGCGATCTATCGCGCGGCCTGGTGGCTCATCGCACCGCTCGCGGTGCTGCGGCTATTGATTCGCTCGCGCCGCGAGCGCGGCTATCGCGAGCATATCGGCGAGCGTTTCGGCTATTCGGCGGGGCGCTTGCCCGAAGACGACGCGCCGCTCATCTGGGTGCATGCCGTCTCCGTGGGCGAGACCCGCGCGGCGCAGCCGCTCGTCGACGCGCTGCTGGCGGCACGCCCCGACGCGCGTGTCCTGCTTACGCACATGACGCCGGGGGGACGCGCCACCGGCGAGCAGCTTTTCAGTGATCACGTGCTGCGCTGCTATCTGCCGTACGACATGCCGCACGCGGTGCGGCGCTTCCTGCGCGCATGGCGGCCGTCGCTTGGTCTCGTGATGGAAACCGAGGTCTGGCCCACGCTCATCGACGAATGCAAGCGCGCCGATGTGCCGCTCGTGCTCACCAATGCGCGCATGTCGGCACGCTCGTTCAAACGCGCGGCGAAGTTCGGCGCGGGCGCGCGCGAGGTGTTCGGCGGCTTTACGCGCGTGCTCGCGCAAAGCCCCTCGGACGCCGAGCGCCTCACCGCACTTGGCGCGCGCAATGTGGCGGTGCTCGGCAACCTCAAGTTCGACATGGCGAGCCCGCCGGCGCTGATCGCGCGCGGCCGCGAATGGCGGCGCGCGATAGGCGAGCGGCCGGTGTGGGTCGCGGCGAGCACGCGTGAAGGCGAAGAGGAACTCGTGCTGCAGGCTTTCGCTGGACTGAACGTACCGGACGCGCTGCTGATCCTCGTGCCGCGCCATCCGCAGCGTTTCGATGAAGTGGCGGCGCTCGTGGAGCGCAAGAACTTCAAGCTCGAGCGGCGCTCGCGCTGGGCGCCGGCCGCAGCTGCCGCGGCCGCGGCGCATGAGGGCGTGCGTGTGTTGCCGCAGGACGTGAGCGTGCTGCTCGGCGACTCGATGGGGGAGATGGGCGCGTACTACGCGGCTGCCGACCTCGCGTTTATCGGCGGCAGTCTGTTGCCGCTCGGCGGGCAGAACCTGATCGAAGCGTGCGCCGTGGGCGTGCCGGTGCTGATCGGGCCGCACGTGTTCAACTTCACGCAGGCCACCGCCGACGCCACGGCCGCGGGCGCAGCCCTGCAGGTTCAGGACCCCGCCGATCTCGCGCGCGCCTTGCGCGAACTCTTCAGCGACAAACCGCGCCGGGTCGCCATGGGCGCGGCTGCGGCCGCGTTCGCGTCGCGCCACCGCGGCGCGACGGCGCGCACGGTGGATGTTATCCAGGCGCTCGTCTCGGATGTTTGACTTCGCGTGCGGTTACGCGTAGCCCGCTCAGTTTCAGCGCGTTCGCCGCACGCACCCCAATGGCAAGGTTGAGCGTTCATCGCCTGGAAACGATGTCTGCGAATCGGACGATTCACCCCAGCAGAACATTTCTTATGACATTCACCACATCTTTGGGCTCGATGCTCGTCACATCACTCGCCCCCATCAGTGGAGAACATTTGAAAAAATCATTCTCGACGTATCGGGTTCTTGGGTCGATGTCATTGCTGAACAAAGCGATGGTCGGCGCGCCGGCAGCGTGAGCAATATGCAAAAGTCCGCCGTCCGCCCCGACAAATAGCCTGCTCTGCGCTATCACGGAAAAGCATTCATGAATCTTCAGTTTGCCCACTAACGAGGTCAGCTTCAAATTCCTGTATTGCATACCGATCAGATCGTTTGCTTCCTTGAGTCCGTTATCCGATCCGATCAGGACATACTCAAAACGCGACAACCCCTCATCGTTGTCAAGCCGGGCTAGAACATCCGCCCACTTACCGTAGATGCGATGAGACTCCCTGCCGCCGACAGAGATGGCGACCCTCCCGGCACGGCTTTCCGATGCATAAGCATCACACCTGGGCGCGTCGAGAACCAGACGTGAACTTTTATAGAGATCGCTGCCGTCGACTCCGCATTTCAGGATCTTGTTGAACGAGTAGTAGCTAAACTGTATGTGATTGTAATTGCGCCCTGCGTACCATCCGATCAGGCTCGTAAATCTGGATTGACTCGCATGTTTGACTTTCTCTTTAATTACGCGAATTCCGAGCTTGTTCAGTATGACGAAATCGTATTCACCGAAATCGACCTCACGAAAATCCGTGTAGATTCGCGAAAAGTACCGGTCATGCCGAAAGAGTTCAGCCAGGGACGGATCGAGCAGCACATCCAGTTTGTACGGGGTGCCGCCAATGAGCGCCCGCCCGGAAAGATCCATCAACGCGTCGCCGATGTTGTTGACGCCGCTGTACATCAATAAAATCCGGGCGCCAGGACGCAAGTCCGCAGCTTCTGCGTAGAGACCGAGTTGCCGGTTAAGTGCGAGTAGCGACCATTTATGCAGCTGCTTTTTCAGGAGCGGAATCTTCTTATAAAAAGAGAGATTCTCGACCTCATCCTGGATAATTTCCGGATGAGGAACGCGAAGGCTTTTGCTTATAAAACCACGGACCGTTTCGCCTTTCCTTTTTTCACTCTGCATGAGCTTGCCCGCAACATCCGTATCCTTTGATCGAGGGGCTATTATGCCACCGTGCGGGTTGCGCTCTCGCTGTCCAGCAGCCCTGACGTCAGGGCGTCTTCAGTCATTCCTTCGGCCTCGAATCAGATCGGTCATCGTTCTGATGCACACACGTCATTTCGCTTAGCAGGCGTCGTCGCCTGCAGCAACGCACAGCCGACTTGGCCAGGCGAGTTCCTCTGGGCTTTCCTCTGATTTTTCCGTAGCGGATCGTTTCGCACACAAGCGATCCGGTTGGCTACGCGCGCCACAAACGTTTGCGAGGAAGCGTTTCCATTACGGCAAATTACCGCATACACGGGCGTCTCCACGAACGTTGGCCGCCGAACATACTTCCATTTCTATGCGCTTTAGCTTTCACCGGACGAAACGTTGCCTATCAATAATTACGTTGCCAACGCAGAGCCGACATGTACATTATCTTTCTCCTACTAAGTGGGACGTTTAGCGCGATCGCCAGCATCCTGCTGCGCGTGGCAGGGCGCTCGACCGAGGATTTCACTCATCTGACGAATGCACTCTTCGACCGCCCGATGTTATTTCGGCTCGGCGCGCTTTGCGCATATGGTCTCGGCTTCATCTGCTACGCGGTCTCGCTCAAGAAGATCGAACTGGGCATCGCGTATCCGTTGATGGTCGGCATCACGATCCTCGAGATCTTCTTCTTCGGCATCTTTAGCAACGAAGCGGTCACCTTGCGTTCGGTGACGGGCGCCGGCTGTCTTATCGTCGCGATGTTCCTCCTGTACTCGCCGAGGTTCGAGCATGGGTAATCCGGTCGATCTCGCAAATCGCCCCGCCGGGCACGAAAGCACGTCGTCGCTGCATGGCATGGACCTGCCGGTCTCCGGGGAGCGTCGCGCGTCGCGTGACGCCGCGCGGCTCCGGCAATTGCTGCTGGTGGCGACCACGCTGCTGGGCGGCGTGCTGTTCTGGATCGCGCCGCGCCCGCCGATGGGCGATCTCGCGCAGCATGCTGCGCAGATCGCGCTGCTGCACGATCTCGTGACCGGCACCTCGCCGTGGACCGATATCGTGTGGATCAACTGGTTCACGCCCTATCTGCTTGGCTATGGACTGGCCTTCGCGTTTTCGTTCGTGATGCCCGTGCTCGCCGCGCTCAAGCTCTTCATGATGCTCGCGTACTTCGGCACGGTGGCTGCGGGCGTCGCGCTGCGCAAGACGTTTGGCGCCGACGGCCGCCTCGACTGGCTCCTCGTGCCCGGCTTCTTCGGCTTTGCCTGGCAGTACGGCTTCTACACGTTCCTCGTGGCCGTGCCGCTCGGCTTGCTGTTTCTGATCCTCGCGCGCCGTTACGCGGTGTCGCCCACCGCGGGGCGCGGATTCGGCGTGTTCGCCGCTGGCGTCGTGTTGTTCTTCTCGCACGGGCTCGTGTTCGTGTTCGCTTGCGGCGTGGGCGCAGCCTTTATCCCGTGCTTTACGCGGCGCATTGGCGCAATCGCGCGGACAGCGTTGCCGTATGTGTTCCTGGGACTGCTGATCGTTGCGTATCTATGGTTCGTCAAGCACAGTGCGCTCGTGATACCGGGGGACCCCGGCAACTCGCAGTCGGCGCTGTCGTGGGACTGGACGGGGCCGTACGGCTGGCATCGCGCGTACAACTTCGTGCTCGACACGGTCGCGACCGAGATGAAGGACTGGTACCTCATGCTCGGTGCGGTGTTCATGCTGGCCGCGCCGTGGCTCATGGGTGCGAAGCTCAACCGCCATGATCCCAGCGCATGGCTGCCCATGATCGCGATACTCGCCGTGTGGTTCCTCGCGCCCGAGGAAGGGCTCGGCATTGCTTTGCTCTATCCGCGCTTTGCCGTGTTCTTGCTGCCGGCGTACGTGCTGCTGTTCCGCGCCGATGACTCGGCGAGCGAGCGGGCGGCGTTTTCGGCGATCTCGCCGCGTATCTGGCTCACCGAAGCGCTGCTCGTGCTGTTCTGTTGGGGCTACTTCGGCACGCTCGCGGTGCGCGAGCATCGCTTCGCCGTCGAGAACGAGCCGTTTGAGACGCTGCTCGCGCTCGCGCAGCCGGGGCAGCGCGCGCTGGGTCTCATCTACTCGCCCGAGAGCGATATCGTCCACAACCTGTGGACCTATCACACCTTCGCGCTCTGGTATCAGGCGGAGGACAAGGGCTTCGTCGACTTCAACTTCGCGTTCTTCCTGCCCGAGGTCGTGCGATTCAAGCCTGACCATATTCCACCGCTGCGGCCGGGGCCCTTGATGAGCGAACCGTCTGCGTTCGACTGGCACAAGGTCGACGGGCGGTTGTATCGCTACTTCTTCGTGCGCCATACGAAGCCGTTGCCCGCGCATCTGTTCGACAACGACGAATGCGACGTGAGGCTCGTGAAATCGGTGCAGGACTGGTCGCTCTACGAGCGCGGCGCTTGCCGCTGAAGCGTTCCATGCGCTCGCCCGCAAGCCTCTCTTTTCGATGAAAGGGATCGTCTGGGGCCTGCGCACCCACACCGATCAAAAGGCGCCGGTCTCCATTGTTTAGTCGTTCGAGCTTGCGCTCGGGCGGCGGTCCCTCGGTTGATGATTCAGTGCCAGGTCGCTTCGCGTGAAAGCGATCTGGCGGCACGCGCACACCGCCTGCGAAAGGGACTCACCCATCACATCTATGGCGGCACACGTGGGAGGCATCAGTAACGTGATCAGCCGAACATACTTTCATATCTATTAATAATAGCTTTCGTGTATCGGGGATGCGCACTGTTGTACCAGCCTGGCATGACCCATGGCTGAGTTGCTCAAGCGTTCAAAATGACCTGCCGGACCGGAGGCTGGATTGCCCATGAATACCATTCTCAATCTCCCACTTGACGCGAGCCATGCAGTCAGCGGAGCCGCGCGATTGAGGTTGATTTTGCTCGTTACGACAACGCTTTTGGGCGGCGCGTTGTTCTGGATCGCACCGCGTCCGCCGATGGGGGATATCGCGCAGCATGTCGCGCAGATCGCGCTGCTCCAGGATCTCGTGACCGGCCCCTCGCCTTGGGCAGATATCGTGTGGGTCAACTGGTTTACGCCCTATCTGCTGCCCTATGTATTCGCGTTAGCGCTGTCGTTTGTGATGCCGGTGCTCGCGGCGGTCAAACTGGTCATGATGCTCGCGTACTTTGGCTTCGTGGCGGGGGGCGTGGCGCTGCGCAAGACCTTCGAAGCGGACGAGCGCCTCGACTGGCTTCTCATGCCAGGTTTCTTTGGCCTCGCCTGGCAATACGGCTTTTATCCATATATCGTGGCGGTGCCGTTGGGCCTGTTGTTCGTGATCCTCGCGCGCCGGTATGCCGCTGCACCCACGGTGGCGCACGCGCTTGGCATTTTCGCCGCCGGCGTCGCGCTGTTCTTTGCGCATGGACTCGTGTTTCTGTTCGCATGCGCGGTAGGCGTCGCGTTCATTCCTTGCTTCACGCGCCGGGCAGGCGCGATTGCGCGAACCCTGCTGCCTTATGTGCTGCTCGGTTTGCTGATCGTTGGGTACCTGTGGTTCGTCAAGCGCAACGCACTCGTGATCCCTAACGATCCGGGCGCCGCGGATCCGGTAGCGGTCTGGGACTGGGCGGGGCCGTATGGATGGCATCGTGCGTACAATTTCGTGCTCTACACGCTCGCTACTGAAACGCGCGACTGGTACTTCCTGCTCGGCGAGGTGTTTCTGCTGGCCGCACCGTGGTTAATGGGTGTGAAGCTCAACCGTCGTGCTCCAGGAGCGTGGGTGCCCATGACGGCGATTCTCGCCGTCTGGTTCCTCGCCCCAACGAACGCACTCGGCATCGACCTGCTTTACCAGCGCTTCGCGATCTTCCTGCTGCCGGCCTATGTCTTGCTGTTTCGCTCCCAAAGCACGGGCGAGCGGTGGACCCTGCCCGCAGCGCGCATCGGCGTAGTCGAAATGCTGCTCGTGCTTTTCTGCTGGGGCTACTTCGGCACGCTCGCCGTGCGCGAGTATCGTTTCGCCGCCGAGAACGAGCCGTTCGAGGCACTACTCGCGCTCGCGCAGCCGGAGCAGCGCGCGCTCGGCCTTATCTATTCGCCGGAGAGCGATATCGTCAACAACCGGTGGACGTATCACACCTATGCGCTTTGGTATCAGGCGGAAAACAAGGGCTTCGTCGATTTCAACTTCGCATTCTTCCTGCCGGACGTCGTCCGCTTCAAGCACGATCGTATTCCGGTGGTTCGCCCCGGTCCCTGGATGGACCAGCCCGGCACGTTCGACTGGCACAAGGTGGACGGCCGGATCTATCGCTACTTTTTCGTGCGCCACACCGAGCCGTTGCCAGCGAACTTCCTGCGCAACGACGAGTGCGAAGTCGCGCTCGTGAAGTCGGTGCCGAACTGGTCGCTGTACGAGCGGCGTGCGTGTCATTGAAAACCGACGCGCGCGTGCTGGTGACTCAGCCGATCAGCAATCCTTTCTTTTCGATGAAGGCAATGACCTGATCGAGCCCATCGAGCGCCTTCAGATTGCACATCACGAAGGGCCGCTCGCCGCGCATTTTCTTCGCGTCGGAGGCCATGACGTCGAGATTTGCGCCCACGAGCGGTGCGAGGTCGGTCTTGTTGATGACGAGCAGGTCCGACTTCGTGATGCCGGGGCCGCCCTTGCGCGGGATCTTTTCGCCGCCCGCCACGTCGATCACGTAGATCGTGAGGTCCGAAAGCTCGGGGCTGAAGGTCGCCGCGAGATTGTCGCCGCCCGATTCGATGAAGACGATGTCCGCGTCCGGAAAACGCGTGAGCATTTGGTCGACGGCTTCGAGGTTGATCGACGCGTCTTCGCGGATCGCCGTGTGCGGGCAGCCGCCGGTTTCGACGCCCATGATGCGCTCCGCGGGTAGCGCGCCAGCAACGGTCAGGAGGCGCTGGTCTTCCTTCGTGTAGATGTCGTTCGTAATGGCGACGAGGTCGTAGCGCTCGCGCATGGCCTTGCAGAGCATTTCGAGCAAGGTCGTCTTGCCGGAGCCAACGGGGCCGCCCACGCCGACGCGCAGCGGCGGCAGTTTCTTCGTTCGTTTGCTGGATGCGTGCGAATTCATGGTTGGTATCAGGTTCAGGAGCGGAAAAGCCGCGAGTATTGCGATTCATGGCGCGCGGAGAGCACGCCGAGCTGCGGCGCAAACGTGTTGAGCGCTTCGGGCGGCGTGGCGAGCGCGCGCGCCACGGCTTTTTCGATTTCGGGCCGCAGCGCGACGATAATGCGCTGCCCCGCAAGCTGGCCGAGCGGCACGGCCTTGAGGGCGGCGGCCGTTTGATTTTCGATCCAGCTGAACGCGTAGGCGGCGAGCGCGGCGTCGGGCGCGGCCTCGTGCGCCCACGCTGCGAATGCGAAGGCTGTGGGTTGCGCAATGGGCGTCATCCGCTCCAGCGTGGCGCGCCGCTCTGCATCGCCCCATTCGAGCTGTGCGCAGAGCTGACGCAGCGACCAGCCCATCTGCGCGGTTTCACGCCGCAGTTCCGACGATTCGCGGCTCGCGACGAGTTCGTCGTTCGCCACGACGAGCGCGTGCGCGTCATGCGTGCGCCAGCGTTCCATCTGGTGCGCCAAAAAGGGTAGCTCGCCGCAAGCGAGCACGTTCGCGAGGCCACCCGCTATCCAATGCGCGGCGTCGTCGCCGTCCTTCACGAGTTGTGCATCGATTGCGGCTTCGAGGCCCTGCGAGTAACTGAACGCGCCAATGGGCAGTGCTGGCGAAGCCAGATGCAGCAGGGCAGTGAGTTCAGCGATGTTCATGGCTGTGGTCGTGCGCGTGGCCGTCGCAATGACCGTGATCGTGTCCGCATTCGTGGTCGTGCGCGTGATCATCGCCATGAGCGTGATGGTGCGCGTGACCCTGCGAATGGTCGTCAGAATGCGCGTGTCCGTGATGTTCGTCGTACACGCGTTGCGCAAGTGCGTAGTCGTCGGCGAAGGTTTCGTCGTGGCCATGTCGGTGGCCGCCGCCGTACGCGCCCGATTCGGGCTGGAACGGCAATTGCACGCGCTCGACTTGCGCGCCGAGGCGCTTGAGCATGTCTTCGAGCACGGGGTCCGCTTCGAGCTTGAGTTCCTCCGCGCCGACTTCCACCGGGGTATGACGATTGCCGAGGTGATACGCAGCGCGCGTGAGCGTGAGGCGATCGGGCGCGCGAACACGCAGCACGCTCTCGGCTGCCGCGATCACGCGCACGAGGCCGCCGTCGTCGGCCACGAGCATGTCGCCGTCGCGCAGCACGGTGCCGCGCGGCATGACCACGCCCACTTCCTCGCCGGTGTCGAGCGTGGCCGCGAAGCGGCTCTTGCAGCGCGCGTCATAAGGCAGCGTGAGCGTGGGCGCGCGCTGCCTGAGCACCGGCGCGAGCTTCGCGTTGAGTCGTTTGTCGATCGTGCGCATGGCCAAAACTTTAGAACAGGAAGTAACGCTGAGCCATCGGCAGCACCGTGGCGGGCTCGCAGGTGAGCAACTGGCCGTCGGCGACGACCTGGTACGTTTCGGGATCGACGCTGATCGTGGGCTGCCAGGCATTGTGAATCATGTCGGCCTTCGTCACGCTGCGGCAGTTGCGGACCGCCACCACGCGCTTTTGCAGACCATAGCGCTCGGGAATGCGCTTGTCGAGCGAGAGCTGCGAAACGAAGGTGAGCGACGTTTGCGCGAGCGCCCGCCCGCGCGTGGCGAACATCTCGCGGTAATGCACGGGCTGCGGCGTGGGAATCGAGGCGTTCGGGTCGCCCATCTGCGCGAGCGCGATCATGCCGCCCTTGAGGATGAGCGAAGGCTTGATGCCGAAGAACGCCGGCTCCCAGAACACGAGGTCGGCCCATTTGCCTGGCTCGAGCGACCCTACTTCATGCGCAATGCCATGCGTGAGCGCAGGGTTGATCGTGTACTTCGCCACGTAGCGCTTCACGCGGAAGTTGTCGTGGCGCGCGTTATCACCGGGCAGCGCGCCGCGCTGCACCTTCATCTTGTGCGCGGTCTGCCACGTACGAATGATGACCTCGCCCACACGGCCCATTGCCTGGGAATCCGAAGAGAGCATCGACAGTGCGCCGAGATCGTGCAGGATGTCCTCGGCGGCGATAGTCTCGCGACGGATGCGCGACTCGGCAAACGCAATGTCTTCGGCAATCGACGGATCGAGGTGATGGCACACCATCAGCATGTCGAGATGCTCGTCGAGCGTGTTGATCGTGTACGGGCGCGTGGGATTCGTCGAGGAGGGCAGGACGTTCGCTTCGCCGCACACCTTGATGATGTCCGGCGCGTGGCCGCCGCCCGCGCCTTCGGTGTGGTACGTGTGGATCGTGCGGCCCTTGAAGGCGGCCACGGTCGCTTCCACGAAGCCCGACTCGTTGAGCGTGTCGGTGTGAATGGCCACCTGCGTGTCCGTTGCATCCGCAACGCTCAAGCAATTGTCGATGGCGGCGGGCGTCGAGCCCCAGTCCTCGTGCAGCTTCAGGCCAATCGCGCCCGCGGCGATCTGCTCTTCGGCGGGTTTGGGCAAGCTCACGTTGCCCTTGCCGAGAAAGCCGAGGTTGATTGGCCAGCCGTCCGCGGCCTGGAGCATGCGCTCCATATGCCACGGGCCCGGCGTGCAGGTGGTCGCGTTGGTGCCCGTGGCGGGGCCGGTGCCGCCGCCGAGCATGGTCGTCACGCCCGAGGCGAGCGCTTCGTCGATCTGCTGCGGGCTGATGAAGTGAATATGCGTGTCGATGCCGCCCGCGGTGACGATCTGGCCTTCACCGGCGATCACTTCGGTCGAAGCGCCGATGGGAATCGTCACGCCCGGCTGCACGTCGGGGTTGCCCGCCTTGCCGATTTTCCAGATGCGGCCGTCCTTGATGCCGATGTCGGCCTTCACGATGCCCCAGTGATCGATGATCACGGCGTTCGTGACGACGGTGTCCGCAACTTCCGCGTGCGTGCGCTGCGACTGGCCCATGCCGTCGCGGATCACCTTGCCGCCGCCGAACTTCACTTCGTCGCCGTAGACGGTGTAGTCGCGCTCGATCTCGATGATGAGTTCGGTATCGGCGAGGCGCACGCGGTCGCCGGTGGTGGGGCCGAACATCTCCGCGTAGGCGCGGCGGCCGATCTTCAATGTCATGTCGGATTCCTGATGAATTCGCCTGAATTCGCTGGCCGCGCTCAGAGCGGGCCCATTACGCGGCCGTTGAAGCCGTACACGGCGCGCTCTCCCGCGAGCGCCACGAGCTCCACGGTGCGCTCCTGTCCTGGCTCGAAGCGCACGGCCGTGCCCGCTGCAATGTTCAGGCGAAAGCCGCGCGCGGCATCACGGTCGAACGAGAGTGCGTCGTTGACCTCATAGAAGTGGAAGTGCGAGCCGATCTGCACGGGGCGGTCGCCCGTGTTCGCCACCTTCACGGTGACGGTCTCGCGGCCTGCGTTGAGTTCAATTTCGCCGTCGTCGATCAGCATTTCGCCGGGGATCATGGCTGGCTCCTCCCGACTCAAGGGATCGGATGGTGAACGGTGACGAGCTTGGTGCCGTCGGGGAAGGTCGCTTCGACCTGAATGTCGGGGATCATCTCGGGCACGCCTTCCATCACGTCGTCGCGCGTGAGCAGCGTGGTGCCGTAGTGCATGACCTCGGCGACGGTCTTGCCGTCGCGGGCCGCTTCCATGAGCGCCGCGCTGATGAAGGCGACGGCTTCCGGGTAGTTGAGTTTGAGGCCGCGGGCGCGGCGCCTTTCGGCGAGCAGCGCGGCGGTGAAGATCAGGAGCTTGTCTTTCTCGCGTGGCGTGAGCTTCATCGTTCTGGGTCGGTTGGGGCAAGGCTGTCGGCCCAGCTTACGGGAGCCGGGTTACGCGCAGCTTGCGGCCTCGCGCGCGGCGCGCACGAATCGATGCAAGCTCACAGCAAGGTGTGTGCCAATGAAGGGGATAGCGTCGATGCACCAATTTAATGACGGATTTGCACCGTATTGGCGTTGCTGCGCTGCGCTACTGTGCGTGGAAGTGCTAACGAGCACCGCTGCGGTGCGCGCTCAGGTCGTCCACAAGCGCAGCGGCGCGGCCTTCACGCCATGCACGAACGGACGCAGCGCCGTCCAGCACTGCGTGAGCGTGTGCTGCAGCGGTTCCATCGACCGCGCGACCACGCGCACGAGCAGGACGCCCGGCACGATGCAGGTCGCGCCCGATCGCTGGGCGTCGTCGAAGGGCAGGATAGCGGCGAGGTCTTGCGCGAGCGCGTCGTTGCACGCCGGGCCGATCGCCCACAGCACGCCGAACGCGGGGTAGCCCGCGAGCCCTTGCGGTGCGTCGCGCAGCGGGTCGTTGGCGTCGATGAGCGCGCGCTCGAGCCAGAGCAGTTGATCGTCGCCGTCGCTTTCCGGCGCTGCGCGCGTCACGCGCGTGAGCGCCCGCACCATGCCCGCCGACCAGCGCTCGCCCGCGGCCTGGCGGCCTAGCTGCGTCGCATCCCAGCCAATGGCTGTGGCCCCCGCGCCAAGCGTGAGCGCGAATTCGAGTTCAGCGTGGGCGTGATCGAACACGAGGTTGTTCTGCGGCAGCCAGTCGAGCTTCGCGCCTGCGCCCACGCGCACATTGATGCGCTGGCGCGCCACACGGCCGTTCGACTTGTACCACTTGGTCGCGCCCGGCGTGGTGAGTACGGCGTGAGCGCCATCGCCCACGTTCACGTCGATGTCGAGCCGGTCGCCGCCAGCAATCCCCGCGGGCGGATGCACGATCACCGCGTGGCAGATCGCATCGCCTTCTGGGTAGAGCGGCCGTTGCACGCGCAACGGACCCGCGTGCAGGCGATGGGTGAGCGCGGTGCGCGCGCCCTGGCGCTCGAAGCCGAGTTCGAGCTTCGCGGCCCATTCCTGATGCGCGGTGCTGCGAAACGTGGTGTTGGCGAGTGAGGCGTGATCGACGTGGAGCGTCATGCGTAGTGAAGGGGAAGAGGCGAACAATGGCGTGCAGGATAGCACGCTCGCCCACGCGCGCTGGTCACGCGCGAGGGCACTTGCGAGGGCACTTGCGCGCCGGAAACGATGGCATTTTTTTCTCCGCCTATACTCACTTTCGCCTGCGCGGCTCACGCCCAGGCCCCACGCTGCACGCCGAAAAACAAGCATGACATCCGTCGACAACACGGCACGCGATTCACTTCTCGCAACCGCAGTTCTTAAACAAGGTGGGGCCTCTTATGCTAAATCGTGCTTTTGGTGCGGTGCTTTCGTCGTTGTTCATGGCCAGCGCGGCCGTTGCACCGGTCGTCGCGCATGCCGACGACAGCTTCTCGCAGGACGACGGCGGCTCGCATGGCCGTCCGGTCAAGGTGATGATCATTTCGATGTTCGGACCGGAAGGCCAGGTATGGCTCGATCATCTCGGACCGTGGCAGGACATTACGGTCGCCGGTCTGTCTCCTGACTACCCGGCCGTGCACTGCAATCGCCAGGATGTATGCGTGATGACGACGGGCATGGGGCACGCGAATGCCGCCGCGTCGATCATGGCGCTGACGTTCTCGCAGCGTTTCGACCTGCGTCGTACGTACTTCATGGTGGCGGGCATCGCCGGTATCGATCCGGGTCAGGGGACCGTCGGTTCCGCTGCGTGGGCGAACTGGCTCGTCGACTTCGGCATTCAGTGGGAGATCGACGGGCGCGAAATTCCCCAGGGCTGGAACACCGGCTATCTCGGCATCAACACGACGAACCCGACGCAAAAGCCGCCGCTCGACTATCGCACGGAAGTGTTCCAGCTCAATCCGGCGCTCTCGAACGCGGCATACGCGCTGTCGCGCAGCGTGACGCTCTCCGACGACGCGCAGGCGCAAGCCGCCCGCGCCAAATACGGCTATGCGCCCGCGAACCGACCGCCCACCGTCCTCCAGTGCGACACGCTGGCGGGCGATACCTGGTGGTCGGGCACGGACCTCGGCGAGCGCGCGCGGCAATGGACGAAGATCCTGACCGACGGCAAGGGCACCTATTGCACGACGCAGCAGGAAGACAACGCCACGTTCGAGGCGCTCACGCGCGCGGCGACCGTGAAGCGCGTCGACCTGAGCCGCGTCGCGGTGCTGCGTGCGGGTTCGGACTTCGACCGGCCGTATGCGGGCCAGTCGAGCGCCGACAATCTGCTCAACTACGCATCGCAGGGCGGCTTCACGATCGCGATCGACAACCTGTACCTCGCGGGCAATCCGCTCGTGCAGGACATCGTCACGCATTGGGGCGAGTGGCGCGACGGCGTACCCAAGCGGTAGCGCGTTCGCGCGTGCCATCCTGTCTGCCGGGCAAAAGACAGGATGGCAGCACAAACCTTGATGTCCCTTAAACGGCGATCAACTCCCGCACGCCATCCGCATCCATGTTTGCGCCAGCACCGCCCGCCACGATTTCGCCGCGGCTCATCACCCAGTAGCGGTCCGCAATGGCCTTGGCGAAGTCGTAGTACTGCTCGACCAGCAGCACCGTCATGTGCATCTCTTCCACGAGCCTGCGCAGCGTGCGGCCGATGTCCTGGATGATCGAAGGCTGAATGCCTTCGGTAGGCTCATCGAGAATGAGCAATTGCGGATCGCTCATCAGCGCGCGGCCGATGGCGAGCTGCTGCTGCTGGCCGCCTGAGAGGTCGCCGCCACGCCGCGCCTTCATGTCCTTGAGCACGGGAAAGAGTTCGTAGATATGCGCGGGCACGGCGGAAGGCATGCGTTTCTTGCTCGCCGCGCCCACCAGCAGATTCTCTTCGACGCTCAAGCGCGGAAAGATATCGCGCCCTTGCGGCACGTAAGCGAGGCCCTGTGCCACGCGCGCATGTGTGGGCAGCTTCGTGAGCGCCTCGCCGCGCCACGCGATCGCGCCGTTTTTCGTCGGCACGACGCCCATGAGGCAGCGCAGCAGCGTGGTCTTGCCCACGCCGTTGCGCCCGAGCAGCACGGTGAGTTCGCCTTCGGGCACCGTCATCGAGACATTGCGCAGGATGTGGCTGCCGCCGTAATACTGATTCAGCGATTCGATAGTTAGCATGGCTGATATTGTCGATACGGCCTAGCGGCCCAGATACGATTCGATCACCGTTTCGTCGCGCTTGACTTCGTCGAGCGTGCCGTGCGCGAGCACGCTGCCTTCGGCCATCACCGTCACGCGGCCCGTTTCGCCCGCGAGCGCCGCGACGAACTCCATGTCGTGTTCGACCACCATCATCGAGCAGGTGCCGCGCAGGCGGTTGAGCAGGGTGGCGAGTTCCATGGTTTCGTCGTCGGTCATGCCTGCGGCGGGCTCGTCGAGCAGCAGCAGTTGCGGCTTTTGCATGAGCAGCATGCCGATTTCGAGCCGCTGCTTCTGGCCGTGCGAAAGCTCGCCCGCGAGGCGCCGCGCGTCGCTCTCGAGCCGGATCACTTCGAGCGTTTCCTCGATCTTCGCCTGCGCCTCGCGCCCAAGGCGCGCGCGTAGCGTGGCGAACCATCCCTTGTCGGCTTTCATCGCGAGTTCGAGGTTCTCCCATACAGGATGCTGCTCGAACACCGTGGGCTTCTGGAACTTGCGGCCAATGCCCGTGCGCGCGATGGCGGGCTCGTTCATACGCGTGAGGTCGAGCGTCTGGCCGAGGAACACCTTGCCCGAGTCGGGCGAAGTCTTGCCGGTGATGACATCCATCATCGTGGTCTTGCCCGCGCCGTTCGGGCCGATCACGCAGCGCAGCTCGCCCACGTCGATCACGAGCGAAAGCTTGTTGAGCGCGCGAAAACCGTCGAAGCTCACGGTCACGTCTTCCAGGTAGAGGATCGTGCCGTGCGAGATATCGATGGCGCCGGGTTCGACCACGTGCCCGAGCGCCGCCACGCCCGAGAGGGCGAGTTCGTCGTGCTTGAGGGCGTCGTCGAACGGGTTGTGGTTGAGCGGGTCGTTGAGCAGGATATGTCCGTTCATGGGCGTTCGCTCCGCGCCGTGATTCGCGCATGGGTCCGGTCAGTGATCCGGTTCCGGATGAGTTCGATGAGACCCATGATGCCGTTGGGCAGCAGCAGCGGCACGAGCACGAACATCAGGCCGAGGAAGAACAGCCAGTACTCGGCGAAATGCGCGGTGAAGAAGCTCTTCGCGCCGTTCACGGCGAAGGCGCCGATGATCGGCCCGATTAGCGTGCCGCGACCGCCCACGGCCACCCAGATCGCCATTTCAATCGAATTGCCGGGCGACATCTCGCTCGGGTTGATGATGCCGACCTGCGGCACGTAAAGCGCGCCCGCGATTCCGCACAGCACGGCCGAGACGGTCCACACGAACAGCTTGTAGCCGAGCGGGCTGTAGCCGAGAAACATGAGGCGCGTCTCGCCGTCGCGCACGGCGGTCACCACGCGCCCGAGCTTCGAGGTGACGATGGCCCGCGCGCCGAGAAACGCGAGTACGAGCACGGCGAACGTCAGCAGGAACAGCACGGTGCGTGTGCCTGGATGCGTGATCTGCATGCCCGCAATGCGCTTGAAGTCGGTGAAGCCGTTGTTGCCGCCAAAGCCCGTTTCGTTGCGGTAGAACAGCAGCATCGCGGCGAACGTCATGGCCTGCGTGATGATCGAGAGGTAGACGCCTTTCACGCGCGAGCGGAACGTGAAGAAGCCGAACACCCACGCGACCACGGCGGGCACGAGCACGACGAGCAGGAGCGCATACCCGAGATGCTCCGTGCCTTGCCAGTACCACGGCAGCGCGTGCCAGTCGAGAAATACCATGAAGTCGGGCAGGTCGCTGCCGTACTTGCCGTCGTGACCGATTTCGCGCATGAGGTACATGCCGATGGCGTAGCCGCCCAGCGCGAAGAACAGGCCATGACCGAGGCTCAGAATGCCGCAATAGCCCCACACGAGATCGAGCGCGAGCGCCGCGATCGCGTAGCACATGAGCTTGCCGCCCAGCGTCATCGCATAGGCGGAAAGATGCAGCGCGCTCGATTGCGGCAGCACCAGCGCGCAAAGCGGCACGCCCACGCCGATCGCGAGGATCAGCACGATGAGCGCGAGCCATGCGCGCGGCGAGAGCAGGGCGGGGCGCGCGGGCAAGCCGAGGGCGAACGTTTCCGCGTCGCCGCCAGGGCCATGCGATGCGCCCAGCGTGTGACGCGCGGAAGAGGAAGTGACGCTCGTCATGTCATGCCTCCGCGCTGCGGCCCTTGAGGGCGAAAAGCCCCTGCGGACGCTTCTGGATGAAGAGCACGATCAGCACTAGCACGGCGATCTTCGCGAGCACGGCGCCCCAGAACGGCTCGATGGCCTTGGAGACGAGCCCGAGACCAAAGCCGCCGATCACGGTGCCCGCGATCTGTCCGACGCCGCCCAGCACCACGGCCATGAACGAATCGATGATGTAGCTCTGGCCCAGATCGGGACCGACGTTGCCGATCTGCGAGAGCGCGCAGCCGCCGAGGCCCGCCACGCCCGCGCCGAACGCGAAGGCCCATGCATCCACGCGCGCGGTGCGCACGCCCACGCACGCGGCCATGCGGCGGTTTTGCGTGACGGCGCGCACGAAGAGGCCAAGACGCGTTTTCGTGAGCACGGTCCACGCAATGCCCACCACGATCAGCGCGAACGCGAGGATCGCGAGACGGTTGTAAGGCAGGATGAGGTTGGGCATGACGGTCACGCCACCGCTCATCCACGAAGGGTTTTCGACCTGCACGTTCTGCGCGCCGAAGATCATGCGCGTGGCCTGAATGAGAATGAGGCTGATGCCGAACGTGGTGAGCAGCGTTTCGAGCGGGCGGCCGTAAAGATGGCGGATCACGAGCCGCTCGATCACGGCGCCGACGAGCGCCGCGGCGACGAACGAAGCGGGAATCGCGAAGAGCGGATACCAGTCGAACGCGCCGGGCGCATAGCGCTGCACGAGCGTTTGCACGACATAGGTTGCGTACGCACCGATCATGAGGAACTCGCCGTGCGCCATGTTGATGACGCCGATGAGCCCGTAGGTGATGGCAAGACCGAGCGCCGCGAGCAGCAGCACGCTGCCGAGCGACAGGCCCGCGAACAGCGTGCCGAAGATCTCGCTGCGGCGCTGGATCGAATCGAGCGCGTCGATGCCTTGCTGGGCGGCGGCGCGCACGTCGGCATCGGGCTCGTTGTACGCGCCGCTCGCGTTCTTCGCGACGAGCGGGCGCAGCAGTTCGTACATGTCGAGATCGTGCCGCGCCGCGACGAGCTTCGCCGCTTCGAGACGCGTGGCCGTGTTCGGATCGTGCAGCGCCGTCATGGCCCACAGCGTGTCGAGGCGGCGCTTGAGGGCGGGGTCGGTTTCCTTCGCGCGCGCGGCGTCGATCATCGGCTTCATGGCCGGGTCGGGGTTCTTCAGCAGTTCCGCGATGGCGGCGCGGCGCGTTTCCAGGTCAGGCGAGGCGAGTTGCAGGCCCGAGACCGCGCCCGCCACCTTCGAGCGCAAGAGGTTGTTCAGCGTGATGGGCTGGGCGCTCGACGCGGCGTTTGCGGCGACCGGCTTGCCCGTTGCGGCATCGCGCGCAGTGTCGCCATCCTGCACGAGCACTTCGCCGGAATCGGTCGCCGTGACGTTGTCGTCAGCGAGCGCTTTCAGGAGCGCAAGCGAGGCGGCGTCATGCGTGGCGATGAGCTTGTCGATGGCCGCGGATTTCGCGTCGAAGTCGTCGCCGCCAAGCGGCGCGACGTCGGCCGCATCGAGTGCGTGTGCGCCAGTGCAGAGCGCCGAAAAGAGCGCAGCCGCGGCGAGCGCGTGGCGCAAGCCCGCGCGCGCGTACCTCGGGAGTGAGAGAGCCATGATGTTTTCTTTTGGTGCGGACCGCGGCAACGGCCTGGCCGTTACGCCGCGTGTCCGTAGACAGAGCACGCAAGCGCACGCCGCGGTGCGGCGCTTGCGAAGGGCAACGTCAGGCTACGCGCGAGCGGCGCAGGAAGGCGGGCAATGTGGTCGAGGTGACCACGTCAGGCTTGCCTTCGTTGCCGGCGATGAACGGGCTCCACGGTTGCGCGCGGATGGCGGTCTTCGTTTTCCACACCACATTGAACTGACCGTCGCCGCGAATCTCGCCGATCATGACCGGCTTGTGCAGGTGATGGTTGCCGTCCATCGTGAGCGTGAAGCCCGAGGGCGCCGCCACGGTCTGGCCGATCATCGCCACGCGCACCTTGTCGACGTCGGTGCTCTTCGCCTTTTCCACGGCTTGCTTCCACATATGGATGCCCACGAAGGTCGCTTCCATCGGGTCGTTGGTCACGCGCTTGGCGCCGCCGGGCAGGTTGTTCGTCTGCACCCAGGCTTCGAACTGCTCCTTGAACTTCGTGTTGCTTGCGCCTTTCACCGACATGAAGTAATTCCACGCCGCGAGGTGTCCCACGAGCGGCTTCGTGTCGATGCCGCGCAGTTCTTCCTCGCCCACGGAGAACGCGACCACGGGCACGTCGGTCGCCTTGATGCCCTGATTGCCGAGCTCCTTGTAGAACGGCACGTTCGAGTCGCCGTTGATGGTCGAAATGACGGTGGTCTTGCCGCCTTGCGAGAACGTCTTGATGTTCGCGACGATGGTCTGATAGTCGCTATGGCCGAACGGCGTGTAGACCTCCTGAATATCGGTGTCGCTCACGCCCTTCGAGTGCAGGAACGCGCGCAGGATCTTGTTGGTCGTGCGCGGATACACATAGTCCGTACCGAGCAGGAAGAAGCGCTTCGCGCCGCCGCCTTGCGCGCTCATCAGGTATTCGACAGCGGGAATGGCCTGCTGGTTGGGCGCGGCGCCCGTATAGAACACGTTGCGCGACATCTCTTCCCCTTCGTACTGCACGGGGTAGTAGAGCAGGCCGTTCAGTTCCTCGAACACCGGCAGCACCGACTTGCGCGACACCGAGGTCCAGCAGCCGAACACGCACGCCACCTTGTCCTGCGTGAGGAGCTGGCGCGCCTTTTCGGCGAAGAGCGGCCAGTTGGAGGCGGGGTCGACCACCACGGGCTGGATCTGACGCCCCATCACGCCGCCGTTCTTGTTGATGTCGGCAATCGTCATCAACGCGGTGTCTTTCAGTGAGGTCTCCGAAATGGCCATCGTGCCCGAGAGCGAATGCAGGATGCCGACCTTGATCGGCCCGCTGCCGGTGTCCGCGTGCGCGAACGGCATGCGCCCCGCTGCCGCGAGTGCGCCCGACATCGTCCCGAGTTTCAACAGACTGCGACGTTTCATTTTTGTGCCTCTTGTCCGTGAGTGAGTCGTGGGCCGTGGCGCGTGGTGGTTTGTCGTCGTGCGCGCCGCCCGGTGTGTGTGGCCTGTCTTGCGCACACCCTTCTGCAAGCGTTGTGCCAGCGCGAGGGGAAAGCGCGAGGCTTGCCCCATAAGGCACGCGGCGATGCGAGGCGCATCGGTGCACGTGCGGCGGGCGGGCGATTGTGGTGCAGCGAGATGCATGTTCGGGCGCGCTGCATCGTGTCAGTGCGCGCCTGCATGAAGCGGGCCGACCGGGATCGCCGGGCACGCTGCATCGTTGTGCATGAGCGCAACGCTGGTGCTGCGCGAGGTGGACCGCGATGGAACGGAGGGGGAACTGAGTTAGAACTGAGTCGGAACGGAGTCGGAACTGGGCGAGCGGCCCAGAAATGACAAAGGGCGCGGCCTGAGCAGCCGCGCCCCTTCTTTAAGCTGGCGTGCGCCGGCTTAGTACGTGGGCACCTTGGGGTCGACCTGACGCGACCAGGCGTCGATGCCGCCTTGCAGGTTGAACACCTTCGTATGGCCGCGCGATTCGAGGAACATCGCCACCTGGGCGCTGCGCGCGCCGTGGTGGCAAATGCAGACGATCTGCGCCTCGTCGTCCAGCTCCTCGCTGCGCGCGGGGATCTCGCGCATGGGGATCGACGTGCTGCCGGCGATCTTTGCCGTTTCGATTTCCCACGGCTCGCGCACGTCGAGCAGCACGGGGGCCTCGCGGGTGGTGTCGGCAAGCCATTCGGCGAGGGCGGGGGCGGTCAGATTCTGCATGGAAGACTCGATCGGGTAAAAGGCCGGGCAACCATGAAAGACACCCGGCGATACAACAGGTTAGCTGCGCTCAGAACTTGAAGCGCGGCGGATGCACGGCGTTCTGCAGCGCTTCGACATACGTCTCGAACACGCCCGCAATGCGGAACTGCTTCTCGTCGATGCGCGTGATGATCTGCGCTTCCATGACCGGCGCGCCGCCCACGAAAGCGGCGAGACGCCCGCCCACCTTGAGCTGCTCGAGCAGTTCCTGCGGCACGACCGGCAGGCCGCCCGAGACGCAGATCACGTCGTACGGCGCATTCGCGGCCCAGCCGCGCGCGCCGTCGCCGACCACGACTTCGGCGTTCAGCACGCCGTTCTTGACGAAGTTCGCGCGCGCGAATTCGGCGAGTTCCGTATCGATTTCCACGGTCAGCACCTTCTGCGCGCGGTGCGCGAGCAGCGCCGCCATGTAGCCGGAGCCCGCACCGATTTCCAGCACGCTCTCGTGCTTCTTCACCGCGAGTTCCTGCAGCACGCGCGCTTCGACGCGCGGCGCCAGCATGTGCTGGCCGTTCGGCAGCGGCAGTTCGAGGTCGGCGAACGCGAGGGCGGTATAGGCCTCGGGGACGAAATGCTCACGCTTGACGATCGCGAGCAGGTTCAGCACGTCCTGGTCGAGCACTTCCCAGGTGCGAATCTGCTGTTCGATCATGTTGAAACGCGCTTGTTCGATGTTCATGGTGACTCGGCGTTGTGGTCGGGATCGGTTCGTATCAAAGCCCGGCAAAAAAGGCGTCGGGCAATCGGAGAATTGTAGCAAACCGGCTTCCGGCCCGGCCGCGCCGCCGGCAGCGGGCGGGCGTTGCGGGGGCGCTAACGGATCGGTGTTTGTCCTGGCTTCGTGAGCCTTGCGATTTTGCGGTTCTCGTACCAAAAATGTAATCGATTACATCTGGCCGCGCCCGCAGGCCCCGTGCCTGCGCCGCCGCGCCGTTCCGAACCGGTCACGATCGCTTCTCGCCCATGCCCGCTCGCTCGTCCCGATCGCCGCAAGCGCAACACGAAGACGCCAGCGCCAGCGCCGCCGAGCGCGGCGGCTCGATCGCGGCGGTGGCGCAGCGCGCGGGCGTGTCGGTCGCGACGGTCTCGCGCGTGCTCAACGGCCACGCGAACGTGCGCGCCGCGACGCGCGAGCGCGTGCTCACCGAAATCGAGACGAGCGGCTATCGCGTGAACGAACTCGCGCGCAACCTGCGCACCGCCGAAAGCCGCCTGCTGCTGACGATGGTGCCCGACTTCGGCAACCCGTTTTACGCGGAGATCGTGCGCGGCATCGACAGCGTGGCGCGCCAGCACGGCTTTTTCCTGCTGCTGTGCGACACGGGCGCCGACGCCGGCCGCGAGCGCAGCTACTTCGACCTGCTGCGCCGCCACCGCGCGGACGGGGCGATCTGCCTCGACCCGGCCACCGTCCAGCACGCGCTTGCGGCGGAATCGACGGCGCTGCCGTGGGTGGCCTGCTGCGAGTTCGATCCGGACGTGGGCGTGCCGTATGTGGGCATCGACAACTACCGGGCCGCACACGACGCCGTGCGGCATCTGATCGCGCGGGGGCGGCGGCGTGTCGCGCTCATCAACTCCGACGAGCACTATCTGTACGCGCAGCAGCGCCGCGACGGCTGGCGCGATGCGCTCGCCGAAGCGGGCATCGCAGTGCGCGACGCCTGGCGCGTGAACGTGAACTGCCTCGACTACGACGCGGGCGCGCAGGCTGCCGCCGCGCTCATGCAGTTGCCCGCAGGCGAGGCGCCCGACGCGATTTTCGCGGTGTCGGACACGCTCGCGGTGGGCGTGGTCAACGGCTTGCGCGGCGCGGGGCAGCGCGTGCCGCAAGACGTCGCCGTGGTCGGCTTCGACGATATCGCGCTTGCCGCGCAGATCGACCCGCCGCTCACGACGATCGCGCAGCCCATGCGGGAGCTGGGCGAGACGGCTGCGCGGCTGTTGCTGCGGCGTTTCGCCGACCCGCGCGCGAGCGTGCCGGGCGTGCTGTTGCCGCACAGGCTGGTGGTGCGCGAGAGCGGGTGAAGTCGGCAGACGTCAGTGAACACATAGCAGGGGAGACCAGCGGAGCAGAGGCTGACGGCGCGAGCCGTCAGCCAAAACCCGCAGACAAGGCCACTGGAGGAGCGCACGCGCATGAGCGTCGCCGTGAAGTTCAACGACATCCGCAAGGACTTCGGTCCCGTGCGCGTGCTGCACGGCGTGAGCTTCGAGCTTGCGCCGGGGCGCATTCACGGGCTGCTGGGCGAGAACGGCGCGGGCAAGTCCACGCTCATGAAGATCCTCGCGGGCTACGAAGAAGCGAGTGCGGGCGAGATGCTGGTGGACGGCGTGGCGCGCCGCTTCGAAGGCTCGCGGCAAGCCGAGGCCGCCGGCATCGTGCTGATCCACCAGGAGTTCAACCTTGCCGAGCACCTGACGATCGCGCAGAACATTTTCCTCGGCCACGAGAAGCGCAAAGGCTGGCTGGTGGACGACGCCGCCATGCGCCGCGAAGCGCGCGAACTGCTCGCGCAGGTGGGGCTCGCGCGCGACCCGGACGTGAAGGTGCGCGAGCTGATCGTCGCCGAAAAGCAGCTCGTGGAGATCGCCAAGGCGCTCTCGCGCCACGCGCGCCTGCTGATCATGGACGAGCCCACGGCCACGCTCACGCCCGCCGAAACCGCACGGCTTTTCGCGCTGATGACGAAGCTGCGCGCCGCCGGCACGACGCTCGTCTACATCTCGCACAAGCTCGACGAAGTCGAGCGCATCACCGACGACGTGGTCGTGATGCGCGACGGCCGCTTCGTGGCTGCGAGCGCGACGGCGGGGCTCGCGCGCCAGCAGATGGCGAACCTCATGGTGGGCCGCGACGTCTCCGACATGTTTCCGGAGAAAAGCGCAACCAGCGCGGATGCGCCCGTCGCGCTGCGCGTGACGCATCTCGCCGTGCCGGGCTGGGTCGAGGATCTCTCCTTCGAGGTGCGCGCGGGCGAGATTCTCGGCTTCGCGGGGCTCGTGGGCGCGGGGCGCAGCGAGGCGTTCGAGGCGATCGTGGGCTTGCGCCACCGGCACGCGGGCGAGATCGAGATCGACGGCCGCGCCGTGACGTTGCGCCACCCGCGCGACGCAATGCTCCACGGCCTCACGTACCTGAGCGAAGACAGAAAAGGACGCGGCCTGCACATGAACCTCACGCTGCAGGACAACCTCACGCTCATGACGCTCGAGCGCTACGGCCATCCGCTGCTCGACCTCAAGGCGGCCCGCCGCGCGCTGGAAAAAGCGGTGCGCGAATTCGGCATCCGCACCGGCGACCTCGACAGCCGCGCGCGCATGCTCTCGGGCGGCAACCAGCAGAAGCTCGCGCTCGCCAAGTTTCTGCAGCCCGACCCGCGCGTGATCGTGCTCGACGAGCCCACGCGCGGCGTGGACGTGGGCGCGAAACGCGACATCTATTTCCTGATCCAGCGGCTCGCGGCCTCGGGGCGCGCGGTCGTCGTGATTTCGTCCGAACTGGTCGAGCTGATCGGCCTGGCGCATCGCGTGGCCGTGATGCGCGCGGGCCGCCTCGTCGCCACGCTCGGGCGCGAACATCTGAACGAAGAGGAGCTGATCGCTCATGCAACCGGCACCCACTGATGCACCGTCCGAAGGCCGTGGCGCGCGCTCGGCCGCAGCGCGTTTCGTGCATCGGCTCGCGGGCGTCGGGCCGCTCATCGGCCTGATCCTGCTGTGCGTGCTCGGCACGCTGCTGAACCGGGATTTCGCCACCGCCGGCAACCTGCTCAACGTGCTCACGCGCACCTCGTTCATCGGCATCATTTCCGTGGGCATGACGTTCGTGATCATTTCGGGCGGCATCGATCTTTCGGTCGGGTCGATGGCGGCGCTCATCGCGGGCGTGATGATCTGGGTCATGAATACGCTGGCCGCGAGCGAACACGCGTTTGCCCCTTTGGCCATCGTCGCGATCGGCATCGCGATCGCGCTCGTGCTCGGCGCGGTATTCGGGCTCGCGCATGGCTTGCTGATCACGCGCGGGCGCATCGAGCCGTTCATCGTGACGCTCGGCACGCTCGGCATCTTCCGCTCGGTGCTCACGTGGCTCGCCGACGGCGGTGCACTCACGCTGCAAAACAATCTCGTCGATCTGTATGGCCCGGTGTATTACGCGAGCCTCTTCGGCATTCCGGTGCCCGTGTGGGTGTTCGCGCTCACGGCAGCGGGCGGCGCGCTCATTCTGAACCGCACCGCGTTCGGGCGGCACGTGCAGGCGATCGGCTCGAACGAGCAGGTCGCGCGCTATGCCGCGATCCGCGTCGACCGCGTGAAGTGCGCAACCTACGTGCTGCTGGGCGTGTGCGTGGGGGTGGCGACCGTGCTCTATGTGCCGCGCCTCGGCTCCGCCACGCCGACAACGGGTTTGCTGTGGGAACTGGAGGCGATCGCCGCCGTGGTGGTGGGCGGCACGGCGCTCAAGGGCGGCGAAGGCCGCGTGGCGGGCACCGTGGTCGGCGCGGTGTTGCTATCGGTCATCGCGAATATTCTCAATCTCACGAGCATCATCAGCGTGTATCTGAATGCGGCGGTGCAGGGCGTGGCGATCATCGCCGTGGCCTTCCTGCAGCGCGGCAGACGATAAGGATCACGAAACAGATCTGGCAAGGCAGTCGGGAAGTCGAAGGAGGCAGCGAAAACTCAACGCAAGAACGGGCGCGGGCCCGCACGAAAAGGAGACGGCATCATGAAGAAGATGATTCGAACGATGTGTGCGGGCGCGCTGGCGCTCGGCGTGGCGGCGACGGTCGGTGCGGGCGCGGCGCGCGCCGACGACAAGGTCACGCTGGGCGTGGCCATTCCCACCGCCGACCACGGCTTCACGGGCGGCATCGTCTGGTGGGCGAATCAGGCGAAGAAGGATCTGGAGAAGGCGCACCCGGACCTCAAGGTCATCGTCAAGACCGCGGCGAACGCGCCCGATCAGGCGAACCAGTTGCAGGACCTCGTGACCGTCAACAAGATCAACGCACTCGTGATCTTCCCGTATGAATCGGCTTCGCTCACGCAGCCGGTCGCACAGGTAAAGAAGCAGGGCGTGTACGTGACGGTGGTCGATCGCGGCTTGACCGACACGAGCGCGCAGGACGCCTATGTCGCCGGCGACAACACGGCGTTCGGCAAGATCCCCGCCGAATATCTCGCGAAGCAACTGGGCGGCAAGGGCGATATCGTCGCGCTGCGCGGCATTCCCACCACGCTCGACAACGAGCGCTGGACCGCGTTCACGTCGGTGCTGAAGAACTATCCGGACATCAAGATCCTCGACGCGAAGTACGCGAACTGGAACCGCGACGACGCGTTCCGCACGATGCAGGACTACCTCACGCGCTTCAAGCACATCGACGCCGTCTGGGCTGCCGACGACGACATGGCCGTGGGCGTGCTCAAGGCCATCGACCAGGCCAAACGCAACGACATCAAGATCGTGTTCGGCGGCGCGGGATCGAAGGAGATGGTCAAGCGCGTGATGGACGGCGATCCGCTCATCAAGGCCGACGTGTCGTATTCGCCGAAGTTCATCTACGACGCGATCAAGCTTACGGCCGAAGCGCGCTTGCAGGGCAAGTCGCTGCCGCCCACGACGATCATCCCTTCCGTGCTGATCACCAAGGAGAACGCGAAGCAGTTCTACTTCCCTGATTCGCCGTTCTAAGGACGGGGCGTGCGATGAAGACGATCAAAGGCCCGGCCATATTCCTCGCGCAGTTTCTCGGCGACGACGCGCCGTTCGACAGCTTCGGGCACATGGCCGGCTGGGCGGCCCAGCTCGGCTACAAGGGCATCCAGGTGCCCACGGACGCGCGCCTCGTCGATCTCGCGCAGGCGGCGTCGAGCACCGCGTACTGCGACGACCTGCGCCAGCAGGCCGACGACGCGGGCGTGACGATCACCGAGCTTTCCACGCATCTGCAAGGACAGCTCGTGGCCGTGCATCCCGCCTACGACACGCTATTCGACGGCTTCGCGCCGCCGCAGGTGCGGGGCAATCGCGAAGCGCGCACTGCGTGGGCCATCGAGCAGTTGATGCTGGCCGCGCGCGCCTCGAAGAATCTGGGGCTCAGCGCGCACGTGACGTTTTCGGGCGCGCTGGCGTGGCCGTACTTCTATCCGTGGCCGCAGCGGCCGGCGGGTCTCGTCGAAACCGCCTTCGACGAACTCGCGCGCCGCTGGCGGCCGATCCTCGATGCGTTCGACGCGGCGGGCGTGGACGTCTGTTACGAACTGCATCCGGGCGAGGACCTGCACGACGGCGTGACGTTCGAGCGCTTTCTTGCGGCCGTGGACGATCATCCGCGCGCGAACATCCTCTACGACCCGAGCCACTTCGTGCTGCAGCAGCTCGATTACCTTGCGTTCATCGACCTCTATCACACGCGCATCAAGGCCTTTCACGTGAAGGACGCCGAATTCCGCCCCACGGGCAAGCAAGGGGTGTACGGCGGCTACAGCGGATGGGTCGAGCGTGCGGGGCGCTTTCGCTCGCTCGGCGACGGGCAGATCGACTTCGGCGCGATCTTCTCGAAGCTCACGCAGTACGGCTATCCGGGCTGGGCCGTGCTCGAATGGGAATGCGCGCTCAAGCATCCGCACGACGGCGCGCGCGAGGGCGCCGAATTCATCAAACGGCACATCATCCGCGTGGCGGAGCACGCGTTCGACGACTTCGCGGGCAGCGGCGTCGATGCGGCGCAGGTGAAGGGCGTGCTGGGCCTCTGAACGCGTTTCTCACGGGAGCCAGGCAATGACACGAAGACTCAGGCTCGGCATGGTCGGCGGCGGCGAGGGCGCGTTCATCGGCGCCGTGCATCGCATCGCGGCCCGTCTCGACGATTGCTGGGAGCTTGTAGCGGGCGCGCTGTCGTCCGATGCGGCGCGCGCGCAGGCGAGCGCCGAGGCGCTCGGCCTCGCGCGCAGCTATGACCACTGGCGCGAGATGGCGAGCGTGGAAGCCGGGCGCGAGGATGGCATCGACGCGGTGGCCATCGTCACGCCGAACCATCTGCACGCGCCGGTCGCGCATGCATTCATGGATGCGGGCATTCACGTGATCTGCGACAAACCGCTCGCGGTCTCGCTCGCCGAGGGCGAAGCGCTCGCGCAGCACGCGCGCGACGCGAATCTCGTGTTCGCGCTCACCCATACGTATTCGGGTTATCCGCTCGCGCGGCATGCACGTGAGCTGGTGGAGGCGGGCGAGATTGGCGACGTGCGCATCGTGCAGGTCGAGTATGCGCAGGACTGGCTCGCCAACCCTGTCGAGCGCGGCGGCGCGAACCGCCAGGCGGTGTGGCGCACCGATCCGGCGCTCGCGGGGCCGGCGGGGTGTCTGGGCGATATCGGCACGCATGCGTATCAGCTGGCGGCGTTCGTGAGCGCGCTCGTGCCGGAATCACTTGCTGCCGAAGTGCATACCTTCGTGCCGGGCCGCCGCGTGGACGATCACGTTCAGGCCATGCTGCGCTATGCCAACGGCGCGCGCGGCATGTTGTGGGCGAGCCAGGTGGCGAGTGGTGCGGAAAACGCGTTGCGGCTGCGCGTGTATGGCACGAAGGCGGGGCTCGCGTTCGATCAGGAGGAGCCCAACGTGCTGTGGTTCACGCCCCAGGGCGGCGAGGCGCAGCGCCTCACGCGCGGCCGCGTGACGGGGGCGGCCGCGCTGCACGCCACGCGTGTGCCGCCGGGGCATCCGGAAGGCTATCTGGAGGCGTTCGCGCAGCTCTATCGCGACGCCGCCGTGCAGATCCGCGCGCGCGAGGCGGGCGTTGCGGCGCCGCCCGAGAGCCGGCTGCTGACCACGGTCGACGACGGCGTGGAAGGGTTGCGCTTCATCGAGGCCGTGCTGGCGAGCAATAAGGCCGGCGGCGCGTGGTGCAGCATCGTGCGGCCGTGATTGGCCATTCGGATGAATTGAGCGCGCAGGGCCAGGCAACGAAACTTGCGACATGTTTAACCCGCTTCAAAGGTAGCGCATGTCTAACGTCATTCAATTGAATTACACTGCGTATTCGACGAGGCCGGCCTCAAGGCTAACGGCCAAACCAGGGAGTGAGTCGATGAACGCAAACGCATTGGTACAGGTTCGCATCGATCACGCGCTCAAACAGCGCGCGGCCGAAGTGCTCGACAACATGGGGCTCACGGTATCGGACGCCGTGCGCATTCTGCTCACGCGTATTGCGAACGAGGGCGCGTTGCCGTTCGATTTCGCCGTCGATCCGGTGGCGCACGACGCGTGGTTCCGGGCCAAGGTGCGCGAGGCGCTGGAGGACCCGCGGCCGGCAGTAGCAGACGAAGCGGTGGAGGCGCACTTCGCGAAGCGGCGCGCGGCGGTGGCCGGCGAGCCTGAGCGTGCGCGCAAGCGCCAGGCGAAAAGTTGAAGGTATGCTGGTCGCCGTTCGCGCTGGCTGACCGCGAGGCGACATTCAACTTTACGGTGATTAACAGCCCGCGCCGGGCTGTCGTGTGGGACGAGCGGATTTCGGCATCCGTCCGACGGTTACGACTTTTTCCCAACCTTGGCCGGGTCGGCCGCGTGAGCGGCACGCGCGAGCTGGTGGTCGAGTCAACGCCGTTCGTGCTCGCTTACCGGTACGAAAACGAAGCGCTCACGATATTGCGTGTCCTGCACAGCGCGCGCCGCTGGCCGGACACGGTCGACTGAGCGGCGGCAGGGCGCCGCCGCTCGCGCAACTTATTGCCCCAGATACACGAACTTGCCGCCGCGTACCGTGCCCATCACGCTCGCGCGCTGGTCGAGGCCCACGTGGTCTGTCGGGCTCGTGTTGACCATGCCATTGGGCACGACGACTTCGTGCGCGTGCTCCAGTTCGCTGCGTAATGCCACGCGGAACGCTTCCGTGCCCGGCTGCGCGGTCTTGATCGCGCGTGCGACCGCGTCTTGCAAGCGCGGATACACGCCTGCCGCGTCGCCCGCGAACTGCGTGACCGTGCCCGGGCCGTACTTCGCCTCGTAGGCATCGACGAAGGCGAGCGCCGCCTTCTGCGCCGGCTGGTCGGCGGGCAGCGTGCGCGCCACCACCACGGGCTGAGTCGGGAACAGGGTGCCTTCCACGTCCTTGCCGCCGAGCTTGATGAATTCAGGCGTGGCGATGCCGTGCGTCTGGTAAATCGGCCCCTTGTAGCCGCGCTCGATCAGCGTGCGTTGCGGCAGCACGGTCGGCGTGCCTGCGCCGGCAATCAGCATGGCGTCGGGTTTGGCCGCCATCAGCTTGAGGATCTGGCCCGTCACGCTCGCGTCGGTGCGGTTGTAGCGCTCGGTCGCCACGATCTGGATGTTGCGTTCCTTCGCGTACTTCGTGAATTCATTGAGCCAGCTGTCGCCGTAGCTGTCGGCAAAGCCGATGAAGCCCACCGTCTTCACGCCGTGCGCGGCCATGTAGCGCGTCATGACGTCGGCCATGGCGGCGTCGGTCTGCGCCATCTTGAACGCCCACACGCGCGCGCCCTGCTGCGGCTCGACCACCGAGCCCGAGCCGACCAGCGTGATCATCGGCGTCTTGCTTTGCGCCACCGGGTCGAGCGCCGCGAGCGCCGCCGGTGTGATGTTCGGCCCGACGATCACGTCCACGTGATCTTCGTTGATGAGCTTGTGGATGTTGCGCACGGCGGCGCCCGGGTCGGAGCCGTCGTCGAGCACGATGTAGTCGGCCTTCTGTCCCGCGATCGTGTCGGGCCACATCAGCATGGCGTTCTTGCTCGTGATGCCGATGGCGGCTGCCGGACCCGTGCTCGAGAGGTCGATACCGACCTTGATGTCGGCATGCGCGACAGACGCGCAGGCGGCGGCAGCAAGGGCGGCGGCCACGACGAGCGGGCGCAGGGACTGCACGAAAGTAAAGCGCGGCTTCATCCGTTGAATCTCCAGGCGAGAAGTGATGTTGTTGTATTGCGGATTTTGTCTGTTCTTTCTTCCGGCACCGATCCTGCGGCGGGCCGCTACAGCTCGTAAGTCTCGTGCTCGCCCTTGAGCGCCTGCTCGATCAGCTTGCGGTTCAGGCTCGGCGAAAGCAGCTCGACGAGCGTATACACATAGCTGCGCAGGTAAGCACCCTGCTTGAGCGCCACGCGCGTGACATTGCTGCCGAAAAGGTGCCCCACGGGCACCGCGCGCAGGTGCCGGTCGCGCTCGGCATTGAAGGCGATGTCGGCCATGATCCCCACGCCGAGACCCAGCTCGACATAGGTCTTGATCACGTCGGCGTCGATGGCCTCCAGCACGATGTCGGGCGAGAGGCCGCGCAGGCGAAACGCGTCGTTGATCTTGGTGCGCCCGGCGAACGCGTTGTCGTAGGTGATCAGCGGATATTGGGCCAGATCGTCGAGCGAGAGCGGCTTGCGCTCGAGCAGCGGGTGGTCGGGCAGCATCACCGCCACGTGGTGCCAGGTGAAGCAGGGCAGCGACACCAGTTCCTTGTAGCCCGAGATGGCCTCGGTCGCGATACAGAGATCGGCCTGGTCATGGAGCACCATTTCCGCGACCTGCGTGGGGCTGCCTTGCAGGATCGAAAGGTGCACCTTCGGGAAGCGCCGCTTGAACTCGGCAATGGCGGCCGGCAGCGAGTAGCGCGCTTGCGTGTGCGTGGCGGCGATGGTCAGGTTGCCCTGGTCCTGTGCAGCGTAGTCCTTGCCGACGCGCTTCAAGCTTTCCACTTCCTGCAGAATGCGCTCCACCGAGGCGAGGATGATCCGGCCCGGCTCCGTGAGCGAGCGCACGCGCTTGCCATGTCGTGTAAAGATTTCGACCCCAAGCTCGTCCTCCAGCTCGATGATCGCCTTCGAGACGCCCGGCTGGCTCGTATACAGTGCCTTGGCCGCTTCCGTGAGGTTGAAGTTCTGGCGTACGGCCTCGCGGACGAAACGGAACTGGTGCAGGTTCATAGATAACCCTTATAACCTGATTGCATATCGACCTGATTTTTGAGTCGTTTGAAATATAAAGCGAGTTTATTACCATTCCTCCAACTTTTCCAATATGGATATCTGTTTTGGTCATTAGCAAATGACCGGCGCGATTGAAGGCGCGGCCGCCTCGAGCAGGCAAAACAGTGCGGAAAGAACGAAGTCGAGAAGTCGGAGCGCGGCGTAACCGGAACGCCGCGATTGAACCAACCCTGGGGTCCCCGAATGTACCAATACGATCAGTACGACCAGACCATCGTCGACGAACGCGTCGCGCAATATAGCGACCAGGTTCGCCGCCGCCTGTCGGGCGAATTGAGCGAAGAAGAGTTCCGCCCGCTGCGCCTGCAGAACGGCCTGTACTACCAGCGCCATGCCTACATGCACCGCATCGCGATTCCGTACGGCAATCTGCGCAGCGACCAGCTGCGCATGCTCGCCACGATCGCGCGCGAGCACGACCGCGGCTACGGCCACTTCTCGACGCGCTCGAACATCCAGTACAACTGGATCAAGCTCGAAGAAACGCCGGAAATCCTGCGCAAGCTGGCCTCGGTCCAGATGCATGGCATCCAGACGTCGGGCAACTGCATCCGCAACATCACCGCCGACCAGTTCGCGGGCGTCGCGCCCGACGAAGTCGTCGATCCGCGTCCGTGGTCCGAAATCCTGCGTCAGTGGTCGACGTTCCACCCCGAATTCGCGTGGCTGCCGCGCAAGTTCAAGATCGCTGTCTCGGGCACGAAGGAAGACCGCGCCGCCGTGCAGATCCACGACCTGGGCGTCTACCTCGACCGTAACGAGCAGGGCGAAGTCGTCGCGAGCATCCTCGCGGGCGGCGGCCTTGGCCGCACGCCGATCGTCGGCGCCATCATCAAGCGTGACCTGCCGTGGCAGCACCTGCTGACCTACTGCGAAGCCGTGCTGCGCGTGTACAACCGCTACGGCCGCCGCGACAACATGTACAAGGCGCGCATCAAGATTCTCGTGAAGGCGCTCTCGCCGGCGAAGTTCGCCGAGCAGGTCGAAGAAGAGTGGCAGCACCTGAAGGACGGCCCTTCGACGCTCACGCAGGAAGAAGTCGACCGCGTCTCGCAGTACTTCGTGCCGCCGGCGTATGAAAAGATCGCCGACACGGACACGTCGTACGAAAAGCATCTGCTGGAAAACCGCGCCTTCGCGCGCTGGGTCGAGCGCAACGTGCGTCCGCACCGCGTGACGGGCTATGCGTCGGTCACGCTCTCGCTCAAGCCGCGCGACATCGCGCCGGGCGACGCCACCGACGCACAGATGCAAGCCGTGGCCGACTGGGCCGACGAGTACTCGTTCGGCCAGATCCGCGTCTCGCACGAGCAGAACCTGATTCTCGCAGACGTGAAGAAGCGCGACCTCTTCGCGCTGTGGGAAAAGGCGAAGGCGCAAGGTTTCGCGACGGCGAACATCGGCCTGTTGACCGACATCATCGCGTGCCCGGGCGGCGACTTCTGCTCGCTCGCCAATGCGAAGTCGATCCCCATCGCGCTGGCGATCCAGGAACGTTTCGACAACCTCGACTTCGTCTACGACCTCGGCGACCTGTCGCTCAATATCTCGGGTTGCATGAACTCGTGCGGTCACCACCACGTCGGCAACATCGGCATTCTGGGCGTGGATAAGGACGGCTCGGAGTGGTATCAAGTGTCGCTCGGCGGCGAGCAGGGCAACGGCGCCAACGGCGCACGCCTTGGCCGTGTGATCGGACCGTCGTTCTCGGCGGAAGAAATGCCCGACGTGATCCAGAAGGTGGTCGACACGTTCGTCGAGCTGCGCATCGACGGCGAGCGCTTCATCGACACGTACGACCGCGTCGGCATCACGCCGTTCAAGGAGCGCGTGTACGCATCGCGCCAGCCGGCCCACGCTTAACCGCACGCAACGAGAGACGAGATTCGAGCAATGGCATTGATCATCAAAAACCGCGAGATCGTTGAAGACAACTGGCAAGTCGTGCGTGCGGCCGAAGACGGCGCGCTGCCCGAGGTGTCGGCGCTGCCCGCAGGCAAGGTGCTGGTTCCGCTCGCTTACTGGCAGGCGCAGCGCGACGCGCTCGTCGCCTCGCGCGGCAAGGACGAACTCGGCGTGTGGCTCGCGCCGGACAGCGAACCGGCCGATATCGCCGCCGACTTCGACAAGCTCGCGCTGATCGGCGTGGATTTCCCCGTGTTCCGCGATGGCCGCGGGTTTTCGATCGGCCGTCTGCTGCGCGAGCGCTATGGTTACAAGGGCGAGCTGCGCGCGATCGGCGACGTGCTGCGCGACCAGCTGCGCTTTCACGAGCGCTGCGGCTTCGATGCGTTCGCCGTGCGCGCCGACAAGGACATCCACGACGCGCTCAAGGCGTTCACCGAGTTCACGGTGCAATACCAGGGCGCGTTCGACGAGCCGTCGCCGCTGTTCCGCCGCCGTCTGGCACAACAAGGCGCAGCAGCATGAGCACCGCTTTGACAACCCCAGCGACCGAAATCACGGCTGACCTGCAGGCGAAAATCGAGCGCCTCGATGCGCTGCTCGATTCGATCGCCGCGCGTCACGCCAGCGTGAAGCTGGCCAGCAGCCTCGCAGCCGAAGACATGCTGCTCACCCACGCGATTCTTTCGCGCGGCGTGAAAATCGGCATCTTCTCGCTGAACACGGGCCGTTTGCACGCGGAAACGCTCGGCATGCTCGACGCAGTGCGCGAGCGCTACGGCTACGAGATCGAGCAGTTTCATCCGCAACAGGACGCGGTGGACGAGTACGTCGCCCAGCACGGCCTGAACGCGTTCTACGAGAGCGTGGACCTGCGCAAGCGCTGCTGCGAAATCCGCAAGGTCGAGCCGCTGAACCGCGCGCTTTCTGGCGTCTCCGCCTGGGTCACGGGCCAGCGCCGCGAGCAGTCGGTCACGCGCGCGGAACTGCACGAGGAAGAACGCGACGAAGCGCGCAACATCGACAAGTTCAATCCGCTCGCGGACTGGACCGAAGCCGATGTCTGGGCTTATCTGGGCGCCTTCGAGGTGCCGGTGAACCCGCTGCACGCACGCGGCTACCCGAGCATCGGCTGCGAGCCCTGTACGCGCGCCATCCGTCCCGGCGAGGACAGCCGCGCCGGCCGCTGGTGGTGGGAGTCGCGCGACACGAAGGAATGTGGCTTGCACATCACGTCCGTGTCAGCCATTCCGGTCGTCGAAGTGTCGTCGATCCGCCCGGCGAACTAAGATTGAGTTTTGCCGCGCCGTCGTGAAGACCGGCGCGCTACCGTATACCGAGTACCGCATGCCCCGTAAAAGGGGTGCGAATAAAGGAAGGATCCGAACATGAGCACCACGCTCGACTCAGCAGTGAACGCGCCGCTCCAGGTCACGGCGAACCGCATGGACCATCTCGACTGGCTCGAAGCCGAGTCGATCCACATCCTGCGTGAACTCGTCGCCGAATGCAGCAAGCCGGCGCTGCTGTTCTCGGGCGGCAAGGATTCGGTCGTCGTGCTGGCGCTCGCACTGAAGGCGTTCGGCCTTGGCGCGAACCGCAAGACCGCGCTGCCGTTCCCGCTCGTGCACATCGACACGGGTCACAACTACGAGGAAGTGATCGACTTCCGCGATCGCCGCGCAGCCGAAATCGGCGCGGAACTCGTGGTCGGCCATGTGGAAGATTCGATCAAGAAGGGCACCGTCCGCCTGCGCCGCGAAACCGATTCGCGCAACGCCGCGCAAGCGGTCACGCTGCTCGAAACGATCGAGCAATACGGCTACACGGCGATGATCGGCGGTGCGCGCCGCGACGAAGAGAAGGCCCGCGCGAAAGAACGCATCTTCTCGTTCCGCGACGAATTCGGCCAATGGGACCCGAAGGCACAGCGCCCGGAACTGTGGAGCCTCTACAACGCGCGCCTGCACAACGGCGAGCACCTGCGCGTGTTCCCGATCTCGAACTGGACGGAACTGGATGTGTGGCAGTACATCGAGCGCGAGAAGCTCGAGCTGCCGTCGATCTACTACGCGCACCAGCGCGAGATCGTGCGCCGCAACGGCCTGCTCGTGCCGGTCACGCCGCTCACGCCGATGAAGGAAGGCGAAGTCAGCGAAATGGCGCAGGTGCGCTTCCGCACGGTGGGCGACATCAGCTGCACGTGCCCGGTGGCGAGCGACGCGGACAACGTCGAGAAGATCATCGCCGAGACGGCCGTGACCGAGATCACGGAACGCGGCGCGACGCGCATGGACGACCAGGCGTCGGAAGCGGCGATGGAACAGCGCAAGAAGCAAGGTTATTTCTAAAGAGCACGCGAGAGGAAAGATTAGACATGGTTACGACGCATCAACCTGAAGACCTCGGCGTGCTGCGCTTCATCACGGCGGGCAGCGTGGACGACGGCAAGAGCACGCTGATCGGCCGACTGCTGTACGACAGCAAGGCGGTTCTCTCGGATCAGCTCTCGGCGCTTTCGCGCGCGAAGAACAAGCGCACGGTGGGCGACGAGATCGACCTGTCGCTGCTCACCGACGGCCTCGAAGCCGAGCGCGAGCAGGGCATCACGATCGACGTGGCGTACCGTTACTTCGCCACGGCCAAGCGCAAGTTCATCATCGCGGATACCCCTGGCCACGAGCAGTACACGCGCAACATGGTCACGGGCGCTTCCACGGCGCACGCCGCGATCATTCTGATCGACCCCACGCGTGTGACGGTCGAGAACGGCGTCACGCAATTGCTGCCGCAAACCAAGCGCCACAGCGCCATCGTCAAGCTGCTGGGCCTGCAGCACGTGATCGTCGCGATCAACAAGATGGATCTGGTCGAATACAGCGAAGCCACGTTCAATCTGATCCGCGAAGCGTATGTCGCGCTCGCGCGCCAGCTCGGCCTCAATGACGTGCGCTTCGTGCCGGTCTCGGCGCTCAAGGGCGACAACATCGTGGCCGCGAGCGAGCGCATGCCCTGGTACGCGGGCGAGCCGCTGCTCGACGTGCTCGAGCAACTGCCGGTCGCGCAGGCCACGGGTGAAGCGCTGCGCTTCCCGGTGCAGTGGGTCGCGCGCCAGGACGGCTCCAGCGCCGACGACTTCCGCGGTTACATGGGCCGCGTCGAAGCGGGCGAAGTGAAGCTCGGCGACGCCATCACGGTGCTGCCGGCTGGCCGCAGCGCAACGGTGGCCGAAATCATCGCGCCGGTGCCGGGCGGCACGGCGCAGGTCGACCGCGCGTTCGCGGGCCAGACCGTCACGATTCGTCTGACCGAAGACGTGGACGTCTCGCGCGGCGACACCTTCGTGCCGGCGTCGGACAGCGCGCAGCCGGCGAAGAAGCTCGAAGCGGACCTCTGCTGGTTCGACGACGAGCCGCTCTCGCCGCAGCGCAAGTACCTGCTCAAGCAGACCACGAGCACGGTGTTCGCGAAGATCGGCGCGGTCAAGCAGGTGCTCGACGTGCATACGCTCTCGCATGCCACCGACCGCCACGAACTCGCGATGAACGATATCGGCCGCGTGGCGCTCTCGCTGCAGAAGCCGCTCGTCTGCGACCTGTATGATGCGAATCCTGGCACCGGCGCGTTCGTGCTGATCGACGAGGCGACGCATCACACGGTGGCCGCGGGCATGATCCGCGCGTTCTCGGCCTAAGGCGTCGCGCGACGTTGCGGCCGCGCGCGGCCGCAATAATGGATTCGAAGCAAATGGGTAAGGTATATCTGATCGGCGCGGGACCGGGCGCAGCGGACCTCATCACGGTGCGCGGCGCGCGGCTGCTCGCGAGCGCCGACGTCGTGCTGCACGACGCGCTCGTCGAGCCGGCCATGCTCGAGTACGCGCCGCCAACCGCGAAGTTCATCGCGGTCGGCAAGCGCTGCGGGCAGCGTTCCACGGCGCAGCACTTCATCAACAAGCAACTCGTCGACGCCGCGCGTGAGCATGGCGTGGTCGTGCGCCTGAAGGGCGGCGACCCGATGCTGTTCGGCCGTGCCGACGAGGAAATGCGCGCGCTCGAAGCGGCCGGCATCGACTTCGAAGTCGTGCCGGGCATCACGGCGGCGCTCGCCAGCGCGGCGACGCTGCAACGTTCGCTGACGCTGCGCGGCGTGGCCCGCAGTGTTGCGCTCGCCACGTATTCGCGCGCGGCGGGCAGCGAGGAGATTCG
This sequence comes from Paraburkholderia sp. J7, assembly GCF_905220155.1. NCBI lineage: Bacteria > Pseudomonadati > Pseudomonadota > Betaproteobacteria > Burkholderiales > Burkholderiaceae > Paraburkholderia > Paraburkholderia sp. J7. Next base: position 356,783 of record NZ_CAJMYZ010000004.1, read on the forward strand.
CGAGCAGGTCAACGCCGATTCGCTCGTGTTCTACATGGGCCGCGACAGCGCGCCCGAGATCGCGCGCCAGCTCATCGAGGCGGGCCGCGCGGGCGCCACGCCGGTGGCGATCGTCGAAGCTTGCAGCACCGCGCGCGAGCGCACGCTCACGCTGACGCTCGCGGGCCTCGAAGCGGGCGAGGCGCAGGACTGGCTCGACCCGGCGCAGCCAAGCCTGCTGATGATCGGCGATGCGTTCGCCGAACGCGCAGGGCAGGCGCAGCGCGAAGATGAAGCACAGGGCGATCGCCAAAACCGCCGCGCCGCCGCCTGAGCGTCACGCGATCAAGGCCAGGAAAGCAAAACGGGCTCGCTGAAAGGCGAGCCCGTTTTTTTATGCGTGAGCGTTGTTAGTCGTGTTCGTTGTCGATGCAAAAGCGCACGATCGCGTCGAGCACCGCGTCGTCCTCGCCGACGGCGCCCGCGCAACGCAGGCGCACACCCGGATGTTCGCTCTGGCATTGCGCAATCAGCGCGGGCAGGTCGCGCCGCACGTGGCCGCCCTGGCCGAAGAACACGGGTATGACCGTGATCGTGTCGCAGCCCGCCGTGACCTGTGAGGCGATGGCATCAGGCAGGCTCGGGGCCATGAGTTCCAGGAAGGCGAGGCTGACCGGACCCGCATCGCCGCGCACGGCGGCGAGCTTTGCGGCCAGGCGCTGAAACGGCTCTTGCCAGCGCGCGTCGCGCGCGCCGTGGCCGAAGAGGATCATGCCGTGCGTGCCCATGCTTGCGAGCCTGTGCGAATCAGCGAATTGGACGAGCTAGCGGACGAGGGCGCCCGGCATCAATGCCGGTCGACCCATTTGAGCCCGATCAGCCCGACCGCGAGGTAGATGAGCCCCGGTGTCGCCGCAGTAAGCGGCGCGGGCCAGGTGTTCAGTGTACCCACGTGCGAGAACAGCGTGTTGACGAGCTGGAAGCTCATGCCGAGCATGATCCCGCCGAACACCTTCATGCCCACCACACCGGCGCGCGTATGCAGATACGCGAACGGCAGCGAGAGCACGAGCATCACGAACACGGCGAACGGGTACAGCAGCTTGCGCCAGAACGCGATCTGGTAGCGCTGCGCGTCCTGATGGTTCTCAGTCAAATGCTGGATGTAGCGGAACAGGTTGAACATCGACATCCGGTCGGGCGAAACGAGCAGCACCGAGAGAATGTTCGGCGTGAGCTCCGAGCGCAGCGAGTATTCGGGCGCCGAGGTCTGTTCTGCGCGATAGACCGGATTGAGCGCATCGACCGGCTGGTTCTGCGGCGGCGGCACGCTGATGAGCTGCGTATCGGTCACGTCCTTGAGCAGCCAGTGACCCGGCGGCTGGAACGTGCCGCTCTTCGCGAGTCGCACGTTGGAGAGCCGGAACTTCGAATCGAATTCGTAGATGCGCACGTTCGTGATGGTCGCATTGGGCAGCAACTCGCCGACGTTCACGAAACGCGTGACCTGTTCGCCGTCGGCGCGCGCGGTGAGCGTGTCTTTCACCCACACACCCGACTGGAAGTTGCTCGACACCGCCGAGCCCAACGCCTCGAGACGCACGCGCTCGGAAAGCTGGTCGGTGTAAGGGCCGACCACTTCGCCGATCAGATAGGTCAGCAGCACGAGCGGCACGCCGATCTTGAGCAGCGAGCGCAGCGCCTGGTTCGTGGCGAGGCCCGACACACGAAAGATCGTGTACTCGGAATTCGCCGCCATTTGCGCGAACACGTAGATCGCGGCGATGAGCGCTGCGACCGGGATGATCTCGTAAAGCCGCGAGGGCGCCTGGAGCGCCACGCGCAGCACCGCGTACTGGAACTTGTAGTTGCCGTGCCCGACCGAATTCAGCTCGTTGATGAGGTCGAAGAAGAAGAACAGGCCGGAGAAGGCAAACAGAATGAAGATGAACGTCAGGTAAACCTGGCGAGCGAAGTATTTTTCGTAGATGCGCATCGGTCAGTTTTCCTCTCAGTTTCCTGAAGAGGCGCGCCGGAACATCGCACGTGTGAAGAGCGGCCGGTTGCGCACGCGTATCCAGAAGATGAACACGACGAGCGCGAGCACCACGGCGTGCAGCAGGACGAGGCCGACGCCGAACGGCATCTTGCCTTGTTCGATCTGCGACTGCACGACGTTGAGCAGGTTCGAATAGGTGAGGTAGATCAGCACCGCCATCACGAGGTTGATCGTGCGGCTGCGGCGCGGGTTCTGGTACGCCAGCGGAATGCCGAGCAGCATCAGGTTGATTGCGATGAGCGGCAAGCCGGCGCGCCAGGCGAGCTCGCCCAGGTTGTCGTTGGTGGGATGGCGCAACAGGCCCGGCGTGGACGTGGTGCTCGCCGAAGGCGTGTTGACGAGCGGCTGGCTCGTGATCTTCACGCCGTAGCGCTGGAACTCGCTAATGCGAAAGTCCGGGTGACCCGGCTCGCCGTCGTAGCGGCGGCCGTTTTCGAGCACGACGAAGCGGTCGCCGCTCTGCATGGTTTCGGTGTGGCCCGTCTTCGAGACGATTACGCTGACCTTGCCGTTTTCCGTGCTCGTGACGAACACGTTCTCCACGCGCGCCTGGTCTGGGCTCATGCGCTCGATGAAGAACACGCGGTGCGTGGTGGGCGATTCGCGAAACTGGCCAGGCGCGAGCAGCGACACTTCATCGCGCTGCTGAAAGCGCGCGCGAATGAGCTTGCTTTGCGCGTTCGACCACGGCCAGCCGATGAACGCGAAGAACACGATAAGCAGGATGATCGGCGCGGAGAAGGTGGCGACCGGCTTGATCAGGCGCGTGAGGCTCACCCCGGAGGCGAGCCATACGACCATTTCCGAATCCTTGTACCAGCGCGTGAGGACGAACAGGATCGACACGAAGAGCGTGACGATGAGCATGACGGCCATGTAGCCGATCACGGTCAGTCCGATCAGCACCAGCACGTCGCGCGGGTCGATCTGACCGGACGCGGCGAAGCCGACGATGCGGATCATCATCGTCGTCAGCATGATCGTGAGCAGAACCATGAACACGGCGCCGGCCGTGTACGCGAGTTCGCGCTGCAGGGAACGTTCGAAGATCATTCTTGATGGGCAGGGCGGGCGGCCCGTGCCGGGAGGCGCGCAGCTCGCGCAACCGCCCAGGAGCCGCCGCGGGAAAAATAGCGGATAATTGCGGCTTTCATCCTAAGCCCTGATTTTATCCGAGGACAAGCGCGATGGACTTTAGCATAAAAGCCTGTGACTGGAGCAAAGGCGGGGAAGGCTCCTTCCTGACCGGCAAGTCGGATTGTGTCGTAGTCGGCGTGTTCGAGGCGCAAACCCTCTCGGGCCCGGCGTTCGCGATCGACAGCGCCATTGGCGGCGCAATCGCGCGCGTCGTCAAGGCCGGCGACATCGACGGCAAGGCCGGCTCCACGTTGTTTCTGCCGGAAGTGAGCGGCATCGGCGCCTCGCGCGTGCTGCTCGTGGGTCTCGGCAAGCAGGACTCGTTTAGCCAGAAGGCCTACGGCGACGCGGTCAAGGCCGCCTGGCGCGCGATCCTCGGCACGAAGATCGCACAGGTCACGTTCACGCTCGCGCAACTGCCGGTGAAGGAGCGCACGGGCGAATGGGGTGTGCGCGCCGCCATTCTCGCGCTGCGCAACGAGACCTACCGCTTCACGCAGATGAAGAGCAAGCCCGACGTCGCGCAGCGGGCGCTCAAGCGCGTGGTCTTCAGCATCGACGCCACTGAAGAGAAGGCCGCGAAGGTCGCGGCGAAGCAGGCCGTCGCGCTCGCCAACGGCATGGACCTCACGCGCGACCTCGGCAATCTGCCGGGCAACGTGTGCACGCCCACCTATCTCGCCGCCACGGCCAAGAAGCTCGCGCGCGACTGGAAGCTCAAGGTCGAGGTGCTCGGCCAGCGTCAGATCGAGACGCTCAAGATGGGCTCGTTTCTTTCAGTAACAAAGGGCTCGGTCGAGCCGCCGCAGTTCATCGTGCTGCACTATCAGGGCGCAAGCGCCAAGGCCGCGCCGATCGTGCTGGTCGGCAAGGGCATCACGTTCGACACGGGCGGCATCTCGCTCAAGCCGGGCGAGGGCATGGACGAGATGAAGTACGACATGTGCGGCGCGGGCTCGGTGCTCGGCACGATCCGCGCGGTCGCAGAAATGGGGCTCAAGCTCAATGTGATCGGCATCATCCCGACCTGCGAGAACATGCCCGCGGGCAACGCCACGAAGCCGGGCGACATCGTCACGACGATGGCGGGCCTCACGGTCGAAGTGCTCAACACCGACGCCGAAGGCCGCCTCATCCTGTGCGACGCGCTCACCTACGCCGAGCGCTTCAAGCCGGCCGCCGTGGTCGACATCGCCACGCTCACAGGCGCGTGCATCATCGCGCTCGGTCATCACAACAGCGGCCTGTTCTCGAAGGACGACGCGCTCGCGGGCGAGCTGCTCGACGCTTCGCGCGAAGCGGGCGACCCGGCCTGGCGCCTGCCGCTCGACGACGAGTATCAGGACCAGCTCAAGTCGAACTTCGCCGACCTCGCCAACATCGGCGGGCGTCCGGCGGGCAGCGTGACGGCGGCGTGCTTCCTTTCGCGCTTCACCGAAAATTACCCGTGGGCGCACCTGGACATCGCGGGCACGGCGTGGAAGAGCGGGGCGGCGAAGGGCGCAACGGGCCGTCCGGTGCCGCTGCTCGCCCAGTTCCTCATCGACCGCGCGGCGCAATGAAGGCAGGCATGACGATTGCTGCATGCCAGGCGGCGTTTAGAGTGGTGTGGGCATGACGCGCATTGATTTCCACACGAACGTCGGCGACTCGCTGCTGTATGCGTGCCGCCTCGTGCGCAAGGCGTATCAGGCGGGCCAGCAGGCGGTGGTGCTGGCCGAGCCCGCGCGCCTGCGCGCGTTCGACGAAATGTTGTGGACCTTTTCGCCGCTCGACTTCGTGCCGCACTGCATGGCGGAGAGCCCGCATGCGGGCGAATCGCCCATCGTGCTGGCAACGGATCTCGAGCGTGCGCCGCATCATCGTGTGCTGCTCAATCTCGGCGCGCAGGTCCCGCCTCAATTCGCACGCTTCGAGCGCCTGCTCGAAGTGATTGGCGATGCGCCCGACGAACTCGCGTCGGGCCGCGAGCGCTATCGTTTCTACCGCGACCGCGGTTACGCGCTCAACAACTACAAGCAGGGCGGCTGAGGCCGGACGCGCGAGGCGTACCGGCGCGAGGCCGACTGCCCCGATCGATGGAGGTAAACATGTCCGGCATGCACGATCCGGAAGAGGCGATCCCGCTCTTGAGCGAGGTGATGGTGGCCGGCAATCCGCTGCGCGCGCACAACGTCGAAGAGGCGAAGAGCGCGACGGCCGCCGCCGTGAAGGCGGCCGTGGCCGAACGCGAGGAAGGCCTCTTTGCGCACGACGCCGACGCGCTCGTCGAGCGCCTGCGCGGGCGCTGCCTCACATGGCTCACCGGCGAAGGCCGCGCCGTGATCGAGGCGCGCTGCAGCGCGGCGATGCAGGAACATTCGAACTGGCTCGTGGGACAGGTGTCGCGCGAGATCGGTCTCGCGCTCGAAACGGAACTCAACAACTGGGTGAAGGCCGCCGTGCGTGAGGAACTGGCTGCGCGCGCGGGACACCCGCCTTCGGCCTGATTCCGCGGTGGGCGCGGCGCTCGGAGGTCACCCGGCGCCGCGCGCCGTCACACCGTTCGCCTCATTTGAGCGTGAGGATCCAGTTCGCAAGCTGGGCCGCCTGACCGGGGTTTAGCTGCGTGTTGGCCGGCATCGGCACCGTGCCCCACACGCCGGTGCTGCCTTCGAGAATCTTGTGCGAGAGATAGGTCTGCGCGTCGGGCTTGCCTGCATATTTTGCGGCGACGTCGCGCAGGGCCGGACCCATGAAATTGCGCGTGACCGAATGGCAGCTCATGCAGTTCTGCTGCTGAGCGAGCGCGAGGCCGGTGGGTCCATGCTGCGCGCGGGCCGGGGCTGCCCCGAGTGCGCCGGCAATGCCGATGGCGAGCGCGGCGGCGAGCGTCGCTGTCTTGTTCCTGGCTTGCGACTTACTGTTCATACAGGTCTCCGCCCGCGTGTGCGCCGGCTGTGTCGTCGCATTATAAAAGCAAAGGGCGCACGTTCCGGACGTGCGCCCTTTGCTTTATCGCAGGCGAAGGTTTGAGCGGCGTCTAGCCGCGCTCGGCCGCGCCGTTAGCCGCGCCTTTAGCCGGTTACCGCGCCTTGGTTCGCCGGGCGCGCGAGCGCTGCGTACTTCGCCATCACACCGCGCGTGTAACGTGGCGCGGGTTGCTTCCACGCCGCGCGGCGGCGCGCGAGTTCGGCGTCGTCCACATTCAGTTGCAGCAGGAGCTTGTGCGCGTCGATGGTGATCGAGTCGCCTTCCTGCACCAGCGCGATCGTGCCGCCCTCAAACGCTTCCGGCGCGACGTGTCCCACCACCATGCCCCAGGTGCCGCCCGAGAAGCGCCCATCGGTGATGAGCCCAACCGACTCCCCGAGCCCCTTGCCGATGATCGCCGAAGTCGGCGCGAGCATCTCCGGCATGCCGGGCCCGCCCTTGGGGCCGAGGTAGCGCAGCACGACCACGTCGCCCGCCTGGATCTTGTCGGCGAGAATCGCGTCCATCGCGCTCTGCTCGTCGTCGAAAACGCGTGCGGGGCCCGTGATGACCGGATTCTTCAGGCCGGTGATCTTGGCGACCGCGCCTTCTGTCGCGAGGTTGCCCTTGAGGATCGCCAGGTGGCCTTCCTTGTACAGCGCCTGGCTGATGGGAAAGATCACCTTCTGGTCGGCGCGCGGCGTGGACGGCACGTCCTTGAGCTCTTCGGCAATGGTCTTGCCGGTGATGGTGATGCAGTCGCCATGCAGCAGGCCCGCATCGAGCAGGATCTTGAGCACCTGCGGAATGCCGCCTGCCGCGTGCAGGTCGGTCGCGACGTATTGGCCCGAGGGCTTCAGGTCGCAAATCACCGGCACCTTCTTGCGCATGCGCTCGAAGTCGTCGATGGTCCATTCGATTTCCGCGGCATGTGCGATGGCGAGATAGTGCAGCACGGCGTTGGTCGAGCCGCCCGTCGCCATGATGAGCGCCACCGCGTTCTCGATCGACTGCTTCGTGATGATGTCGCGCGGCTTGAGGTCCTGCTTCACGGCTTCGACGAGCACACGCGCCGATTCCGCCGCCGAGTCGACTTTCTCCTCGTCGGGGTTGGCCATCGTCGATGAGTACATGAGCGACATGCCAAGCGCCTCGAACGACGAGCTCATCGTGTTCGCGGTGTACATGCCGCCGCACGAACCCGTGGAGGGGCAGGCGTTTTTCTCGACGCCTTCGAAATCCTCTTCGGTCATGCGGCCCGCCGTGAATTCGCCAACGGCCTCGAAGGCCGAGACGATGGTCAGCGCTTTGCCCTTCCAGTTGCCCGGGCGGATCGTGCCGCCGTACACGTAAATGCCGGGCACGTTGATGCGCGCGAGCGCGATCATGCCGCCGGGCATGTTCTTGTCGCAGCCGCCGATCACGACCACGCCGTCCATCCACTGGCCCTGCACGCAGGTCTCGATGCAATCGGCGATGACTTCGCGCGAGACGAGCGAGTACTTCATGCCCTCCGTGCCCATCGACATGCCGTCCGAGATCGTGGGCGTGCCGAAAGTCTGCGGGTTCGCGTCGGCGCGCTTGATGGCTTCAACGGCCGCGTCGGCGAGGCGCTGCAGGCCGGCGTTGCACGGCGTGATGGTCGAGTGGCCGTTCGCGACGCCGATCATCGGCTTGTCGAAGTCGGCCTTCTCGTAGCCGAGCGCGTAATACATCGAACGGTTGGGCGAGCGGGCAACGCCTTGCGTGATGTGCTTCGAACGACGGTTATAGGACATGGGGACCTCCGGTGGTTTTCGTCTCGGATGCCGGGTGTGTGTTCTGGTTCGGGGTGCGCCGGCACGTCTGTCGAAGCATGCGATTTCGCGAGAACGCTGTCCAATATATTATTCGTGGTCTATTGAGTCGAAAAAAGAATCAACAAGATAACCGCGCGAGACCGCTGCCGATGAACCCGACTATCCCCGATCTGCGTCAGCTTCGCTATTTCGTTGCCGTGGCCGAAGAGCAGCATTTCGGCCGCGCGGCGGCACGCCTTTCAATGACGCAGCCGCCGCTCTCGCAGGCCATTCGCGCGCTGGAGGAGACGCTGGGCGTGGAGTTGTTCGCGCGTACGCGCCGGTCGGTGGAGTTGACGGCCGTGGGCGCCGATCTGTTGCCTGAGGTGAGGCGCCTGCTGGCGAGCGCCGAGGCGCTGCGCCCGCTCGCGCAGAGCCTCGCGCGCGGCGAGGCGGGCGTGCTCGCGTTGGCCTTCGTGTCGACCGCCGACTACGGCTTGCTGCCGCTTTTGCTGCGCGATTTCGGCGCGCGTTATCCGCGCGTGCGCTTGCAGCTCGCCGAAGCGACGAGCGACGTGCAGGTGGAAGAGCTGGTGGCGGGACGCATCGACGCGGGCCTCGTGATCGCACCCGTGCCGCCGCGCTACGCGGCTCAGCTTGCTTACCAGCCGATCGCACGTGAGCCGCTCGTGGTCGCGATGCCGTCGGCGCTATCGGCGCGCCTTGGTGGCCCGTCCGGCGACGACTGGCATGACGAGCCCGTGAGTCTGCGCGATTTCGCCGACGCGCCGCTCGTGGTCTTTCCGCGCCATCTGGCCCCTGGTTTTTACGACACCATCATGGACTGCTACGGCGCGGCGGGCCTCGCGCCGCTCATCGGGCAGGAAGCGATCCAGATGCAGACAATCGTGAGCCTCGTCTCGGCCGGCATGGGCGTGGCGCTCGTGCCGCAGTCGCTGCGCCATCTGCGGCGCACGGGCGTCGTGTACCGGCCGCTTGCCGGGGCGCTGCCGGCCATCGAAACGGGGCTCGTCTGGCGCTCGGCCGAGGTGAGCCCGGTGCTCGCGGCGTTTATCGAGATTGTGCGGGCCCATGCAGCGACGGCGGGTTTGCACAGGCGCGAGGGCTAGCGCGAAGGAGAGCATGCAAGCTACGTCATCTGTCACCGTTACACTCGCGGCGCATCGCCCAACGTGCATTTTGGTTCGCGCCTACTCGCGTCGGCGATAATGTCACGCCATGACACGCTGGCGGCGAACCTCGCCGCTTTGCAAACGTCCAACGCCCTTTGCCTGTTTAGCCAGTGGCGCGTAACTGCTTACAACCCGATTTCAACTGATATCGCCGACAAGACTTCATCCACGATGCTCATCCACCCGAACTTCGACCCCGTCGCCATTCATCTGGGGCCGCTCGCCGTGCGCTGGTACGGCCTCATGTATCTCGTCGGCTTCATTCTGGCGATCGTGATCGGCCGTCTGCGCCTGCGTCTGCCTTACGTGGCCGCCCAGGGCTGGACCGCGAAAGACATCGACGACATGCTGTTCTACGGTGTGCTCGGCACGATTCTGGGCGGGCGCCTGGGCTACGTGCTGTTCTACAAGGCGAGCTGGTATTTCGCGCATCCGCTCGACATCTTCAAGGTGTGGGAAGGCGGCATGTCGTTTCACGGCGGCTTCCTCGGCGTGACGTTCGCGATGGTTCTGTTCGCGTGGCAACGCGGCCGCACCTGGCTGCAGGTCACGGACTTCGTCGCGCCGATGGTGCCCACGGGGCTCGCCTTTGGCCGGCTCGGCAACTTCATCAACGGCGAATTGTGGGGCCGCGTGACGTCGCCCGACTCGCCGTGGGCCATGCTGTTTCCGGGCGCCGCGAACGACGACGCCGCGTGGCTTGTCGCGCATCCGCAACTGGCCGCGCAGTGGCATTTGAACGAAGTGTTCGCGCAGTACCACTTGCTGCCGCGCCATCCTTCAGAGCTGTATGAAATCGCGCTGGAAGGCATCGCGCTTTTCATCGTGCTGATTCTTTTCGCGCGCAAGCCGCGCCCCGTTGGCGCGATTTCGGCCATGTTCCTGATCGGCTATGGTCTCGCGCGCTTCACGGTCGAATTCGCCCGCGAACCCGACGACTTCCTCGGCCTGCTTGCGCTCGGCCTTTCGATGGGCCAATGGCTCTCGCTGCCGATGATCATCGCGGGCATCGGCTTGATGGTGTGGGCGTATCGCCGCGCCAATCGAAACAAGAACGGCAACGACAGCGCGCAGGTCGCGGGCGCGAAGAGCTGACACGCGCATACGCACCACGCGTTTTAGCCCATGAAAAAGGCCACGGTTTTCACCGTGGCCTTTTTTACTTGCGTGCTGCTTGTATGGCGCGCCTTACTTCATCTGCACCGAGCCGGAGACATTGACTGTCACCGTGGATGTGCCGCCTTCGAGCGGCACGGGCGACGACATCTTCGCGTCAGCCGAAGCGGCGCGCGCGCTCATCATCATCATGGGGCGCGGCATCACGCCCGAGTGCCCCACGTTCACGTCGCGAATCGTGTAGCTGCTGTAGCCGAACGCGCGCGTGGCAGAGAGGGCCTGGTCGCGAAACGAGGCGATGGCCTGGCCTTGAAGCTTTTGCTCGGCGGCACGCTGCGCTTCGGGCGACAGCGAGAACTGCACGTTGCCGACCTGCATGATCGACGAGAGATCGCCGGCGAGCTTCGACGCAGCCGCGAAATCATGCGATTCGAGCACGACTTCCGTGCGGCCGCGCCAGGCAGAGATGCGCCCGTCGCGATCGGTGGAAGGGAAGATCGAGAACTGGCCCGAGTGCGCGGTCACGCCCGTGACGCCTCTCGCGCGTTGCAGCGCGGCGTCGGCGCGCTGATTGAGCGTGGCCGTGAGCGAGGCGGGATCGCTCGCTTCCTGTTCATAGAACAGCGTAATGTTGACGACGTCTTGAGGCACTTCGGCGCTGGCCTGCGCGGAAAGCGACAGCACGCCCGAGGGTTGCTGGAAACGCGCGTCGCTCTGTGCGAACGCGGCGCCCGGCGCGAGCGTCATGGCGAGGGGGAGGGCGGCTGCGAATGCGGCGGCGAGCGTGACGGCGGTTTTTCGGTTCATTGAGGCTCCTTGCAGAACTTGCGTCGCGCGCGAGGTGCTCGTGCGGCATCGTAACGCCGCCGCAATGGCAACGTAACAGCAACGTAACTGCGCGCGACTGTGCGCGATTGTGCTTGAAGTCGCGCGCGGGTGCTGTGTGCGTGCCCGGTCTGCGTCAAAACCGCATCACATCAGATGTTTCGTGATGAAGTTCCACTCGGCCGTGGTGACCGGTGTAATCGACAGGCGATTGCCTTTGGCGAGCACGCGCATGTCCGCGAGTGCCTCGTGCTCGCGCAACGCGGCCAGAGCGATCAGCGGACACTTCTTCTTGAACACGACGTCGACGAGCATCCAGCGCGGATTCTCCTGCGTCGATTTCGCGTCGTAGTAAGGGCTTTTCGGATCGAACTGCGTGGGGTCGGGGTAGGCCGTGGACGACACCTGCGCGATGCCCGCAATGCCCGGCTCGGGGCAGCTCGAGTGATAGAACAGCACGCCGTCGCCTTGCTCCATGGTGTCGCGCATGAAATTGCGCGCCTGGTAGTTTCGTACACCGGTCCAGGGCAGCGTGCGCTGCGGCGCGTTTGCGAGGTCGTCGATGCTTGCTTCGTCGGGTTCGGACTTCATCAGCCAGTAGCGCATGAGTCGAAGTTCACGTCGAAAGGGGAGAGGGGCAGGCATGCACGCGCAATTCGCGCCGCACAATGGAAAACGGCATCGGACTGTGGTCCGATGCCGTTTGAATAGGTCCCCGCCATAGCCGCTAGGCCGGCATCCTGAACCGAGGGTTCAGAATTGGTCGCAGTTAGCAGCACTTCGGGTACATCAGACTGTGTGACGCGCACGCCCGTGCTACAAATTTCCGCAACCGTGCACATGGCATTGGTTCAAGGAATATATGACCTTGGCGAACCAGGCAGGGAAGCTGACAAACTTTAACTAAGCCGTTTGGCGGCGTGTCTAGAAACGCGCGTTTCTAAACAAATCAACGCCACCGATGAACAACATCATACCGCACGTTAGCTCTTACAACCGCAGCGTACTGCAGCGCTTATTGCACACCGTACTGGTGAATCACCGCGCCCAGTTGTTCATTCATTTGGCGCATTGTACGACGGATTTCTTCGGCTGGGAATGCTTCTCCGTGACGCACGCTGGTTTGCAGGCGCAGCAGTTCCGAAGCGAGCGAGAGCGCTGCCATGACGGCAATGCGATCGGTGCCGCGCACGTTGCTGTGATTGCGGATCTTCGACATTTCGGCGTCCACGCGCGCCACGGCTTCGAGCAGCGCCTGTTCCGTTTCCGGCGAACAGACGAGGCGATAGGTTTGGCCGAGTATCGTCGCTTCGATCTGCTTGGTGGTCATGCATTTTCTCCGTGGCGGGCCGCGTTGCTGTCGTCGTCGTTGCTCTGCGACGGTTCGAGCAGATCGAGCTGGTTGTCGCGCTCGTTACCAGCGCGTGCGCGCGGCAGCTTTTCGAGGATCGCGTTCAGACGCACCTGCGCATCGTCGATCTTGGCCGAGAGTGCGTCGCGCTCTGCTTGCAGCGTGGCGCGCTCCTCGCGGACCTGTTCGAGTTCGGCGCGTGTTTCGTCGCATTGCGCACGCAGCTGCGCGAGTTGCTCTTCGAGTGCGAGGCGTGCTTCGTGTTGGCGCTGATTAATCTCGATCAGCCGCCCGATGTTTTGTGAGAGTGTTTCGAGTTCGTTGAGCATGTGCTGCGTCCTCTAAAGACAGGCATTCTAGCGCGGATTAACGCGTATTTTGATGATTGTGTCGTTTCCAGACGTAACAACCCGGCTTCTTACCCGAATCAGGCACGAATCCCTCGCTACGTGTGCTGCATAGGCCGGGCGGGAACGCAATTTGCCACGGCCGCGCGCAGCGCGTCGTCTCGCTCAGGGTCCGCGCGTTATAACATCACGGATTCATGATCCATTGCCAGTGCTTTTGTGAACGGCATTTGCCATGCCGCTTTTGCCACGCTCTGCCACACATCATGCAGAATCCTTAGCGACAAAAATACTGCACGCTGTCGTGGCCTGCGATATCCCTGCTGTCTTTCTGTGTGAGCTTGATTGAAACCCGCTGCTGAGTTCCTCGATGCGTTCCATGAGCCGCGATGAGTCCCATGCTGTGCCGCCGTTGCACGCGCTGCCGCGCCGCGCGATGAGCGCACGCCGCGCGTGCGTGATCTGGGGCGCGCTCGCTGCGGCCGCGCTCGCGGTGTTCGTCGCATCGCTTGCAACAGGTAGCGTGAGCGTGACGTTTGCACAGGCGCTCGCGGCGCTCACCCCCGCGCACGGCGCACCCGACATGGCGATTGAAATCGTGCGCACGCTGCGCTTGCCGCGCGCGCTGGCGGGCTTTGCTTGTGGCGCGCTGCTGGCGCTCGCGGGTGCGCTGTTGCAGGTGCTGCTGCGCAATCCGCTTGCGGAGCCCTACGTGCTCGGTGTTTCGGGCGGCGCTGCCGCGTTCGCACTGGTGGCGATGATCGCGGGCGTGGCATGGTGGGGCGTGCAGGCGAGCGCATGTGCGGGCGCGTTCGTTTCGATCCTGCTCGTGCTCGGCTTCGCGCGCCGCGAGTTGTGGCGTGGCGAGCCGCAGGACAGCTCGCCGCGGCTCCTGTTGACCGGTGCGGTGACGGCGGCAGGCTGGGGCGCATTGATCACGCTGCTGCTCACACTCGCGCCCGACACGCGGCTGCGCGGCATGCTGTTCTGGCTCACGGGCGACCTCAATGGCGTGGGCGCGCCGTGGCCTGCGCTCGTTATGCTTGGCGTGGTCCTTGCGTGCATCGTGCCGGCCGCGCCGATGCTCAACGTGCTGCTGCGCGGCGACGCCGCTGCGCAGGCGCTCGGCGTGCCGGTGCTGCGTCTGCGCGTGGGCATTTATCTTGCCGCCTCGCTCGCGGCGGCCGCTGCCGTGACGACGGGCGGCACCATCGGCTTCGTTGGGCTCGTCGTGCCCCACATGCTGCGCCTCGCGTTCGGCAACGACCAGCGCATGCTCGTGCCCGCCGCCGCGCTCGCCGGCGGTGTTGCCGTGATGGGCGCGGATCTCGTCGCGCGTACGGTGGCTGCGCCCGCGCAGTTGCCGGTGGGCGTTGTGACTGCGCTCGCGGGCGTGCCCGTTTTCCTGTGGATGCTACTCGCGAGGCGCGCACGATGAGCGGCACACTTCCACCTCTTCTCGCGGTCCACGCGCTCACGTTGCGAGCCGGCGCGCGTACGCTTGTCGAATCGCTCACGCAAAGGTTTGCCGCCGGCGAAATCTGGTGCATCGCGGGCGCGAATGGCGCGGGCAAGACTACGCTCATCGGCGCGCTCGCGGGCCTGCGCGAGCCTTCGGCGGGAAGCGTGGAAGTGGAGGGCATCGCGCTCGCACACTGGCAACCGGTGCGCCTCGCGCAGCGCCGCGCGTTGATGCCCCAGGACCAGCGCGACGCATTCAGTGCGAGCGTGCTCGACACCGTGCTGCTCAATCGCTATCCGCATCTTTCGGGCTGGGGCTGGGAAGGCGACGCCGATCGTGCCGCCGCGCACGCCGCGCTCGCCATGCTCGGCCTCGAAGCGTTCGCCGCGCGCGATGTGCTGTCTCTCTCGGGCGGTGAGCGCCAGCGCGCCGCGCTTGCGGCCGCGTTGTGTCAGGGCGCGCCGCTTCTGCTGCTCGACGAACCGCTTGCTCATCTCGACCTGCATCATCAGATTGCGTGCCTTGAAGCGCTCTCGCGCTGGGTGCAAAGTGAGGCGCGCGCCGTACTGTTTTCCTGCCACGATCTCAATCTTGCGCGGCGTTTCGCGACGCACGCGCTCCTGCTCGACGGCCGCGGCGGCTTTCACGCAGGCCCCGTGCGCGAGGTGCTCACGCCGCAGCGCGCGAGCGCTGCATTTGGCCATCCGCTCGTGCTGATACGCGAGGGCGAGCACGAGGCGCTTGTGCCCGCGCTTTCGCCAACTCTCGGATCGACTTCTTCCCTATTGCATTCGCCGGGATCGAACGGCGCGCACTAACGCGCCGTTCGCGCCCGCATCACTTCGAAACGAAACACACCATGACGTCATCGCTTACCGAACTGCTCGCCGTCGAACCGCTCGACATCGCGTTGCGCGACGAACTGCAACGCCTTATCGACACGAAGACCAAACCCCCCGGCAGTCTTGGCCGCCTCGAAACGCTGGCGCGCCAGCTTGGCATGATCCAGGGCACGACGCGCCCGAGCGTCGCGCGTCCCGTGATGATCGTGTTCGCGGGCGACCACGGCATTGCTGCCGAAGGCGTGAGCCCGTACCCGCAGGCCGTGACCGCGCAGATGGTCGCGAACTTCGTGGCGGGGGGCGCAGCCATCAACGCGTTCAGCGGCGTGGCAGGGCTCACGCTCGAAGTCGTCAACGCAGGCGTGGCGACGCCGCTGCCGCCGTCGCCCACGCTCGTCAATGTGCCCATCGCGCAAGGCACACGCAACTTCGCGCGCGAGCGCGCCATGACACGCGACGAAGCCCTCGCCGCGCTCGCGGCGGGCGCTGAGCGCGTTCGCCACCACGCGGCGCTCGGCACGAACGTGATCGGCTTTGGCGAGATGGGCATTGCGAACACGTCGTCGGCAGCATGTCTGATGAGCCGGCTGTGCGGCGTGCCGATCGATGAATGCGTCGGGCGCGGCACGGGCCTCGACAATGCGGGCCTCGCGAAAAAGCGCAACGTGCTCGCGGCGGCGCTCGCGCATCATGCTGACGCGCGCGAGCCGCTCGACGTGCTCGCCGCGTTCGGCGGCTTCGAGATCGCGATGATGGCGGGTGCGTACCTCGAAGCGGCACGCTCGCGCATGGCGATTCTCGTGGACGGCTTTATCGCGACCTCGGCGCTGCTCGTGGCCGACTCGCTTGCGCCAAACGTGCGCGACTACTGCGTGTTTGCGCATGCATCGAACGAAGCGGGGCACCGCCGCATGCTCGATCACTTCGGCGCGCGCGAACTGCTGACGCTCGATCTGCGTCTGGGCGAGGGCACCGGCGCGGCGCTCGCCGTGCCGCTGCTGCGCGCGGCGGTGGCGTTCCTGAACGAAATGGCGAGCTTCGAGTCGGCCGGCGTCGACGATCGCAGTGACCGACACGCCTGAGCGCCGCGCGATGAACCCGCTTGCGGAACTGCGCTATTTCTTCACGGCGTTGGGCTATTTCACGCGCGTGCCGGTGCCGCGCTGGGTCGGCTTCGAGCCTGCGTGGCTCAATGCGGCGGCGCGCTACTTTCCGCTCGTCGGCGCGTTGATCGGCGCGCTCGGGGCGCTCGTCTATCTCGCCGCCTTGCGCGTGTTTCCCGCGAGCGTGGCCGTGCTGCTGTCGATGGCGCTCACGCTCCTCGCGACGGGCGCCTTCCACGAGGACGGCCTCGCCGACTGCCTTGACGCATTCGGCGGCGCGTACACCCGTGAGGACGTGCTGCGCATCATGCACGATTCACGCATCGGCGCGTTCGGTGCGATTGGGCTTGTGGTGGCGCTGGCGCTCAAGTGGCAGACGCTTGCCGCGCTGCCCCCCGCGCGCGCCGCGATGCTGATGATCGCCGGTCACGCGGCGAGCCGTGCGTGCGCGATCAGCTATCTCGTCTCGCTCGAGTACGTGCGCCCCGAGGGCAAGGCCAAGCCCGTTGCGCAGCGCATGAGTGTGGCCGCGTGGCTGTGCGCGTGTGTGTTCGGCTTGCCTTGGCTGTTCTGGCCGGTGTGGTCCGGTGCGCCTGACTGGCGCGCGGGCGTTGCGACGCTCGTCGTACTTGCCGTGCTGCGCTACGCGCTCGCGCGCTACTTCGTGCGCCGCATTGGCGGCTATACGGGCGACTGTCTCGGCTTCGCACAGCAGGTGTTCGAGATCGCCATCTACCTCGTGGGGCTCGCATGGATCTCGTTCTGATCCGCCATCCCGCCGTGGCCGTGGATGCGGGCGTGTGCTACGGCGCGAGCGACGTGCCGCTCGCGGGCGACGCAACGCAACAGGCCGCGCTGCTGGCCGAGCGGCTTGCTGCGCTCGGCGTGCGCGAACCGCAACGGATTGAAACGAGCCCGCTCACGCGCTGCGCGAGCGTGGCGGCGTCGCTTGCCGGCGTGCGCGGCCACACGCCGCAAGCCGAAGCACGCCTGGCTGAAATGGATTTCGGCGCGTGGGAGATGCAGCGCTGGGACGCAATCGAACGCGCGCAAATCGATGCATGGGCCGCGAATTTCGAGCACGCGCGCGAACACGGCGGGGAGAGCGTTGCGCAGTTCGATGCGCGCGTGAGCGAGTGGTTCGGCACGCTCGAGGCGCACGAGAAGTCCACCGTCTGGGCCGTGACGCATGCGGGCGTGATACGCGCGGTCACGGCGCGCGCGCTCGGCACGCCGCTCGCGCGCTGCGTGCGCTGGCCGCTGGAGATGGGCGCCATCGTCTGCCTGCGCTACGACGCTTCTAGCTCGCAGTGGCTGCTTTCGCGCTGGAACGCGTAGCAAATCGCTTCGGAGATCGAATCAATGCGCCGTGGCGTTGCGCGAGCGGGCGAGGTCGAGATCCTTGCACAGTTGCGCCGCGCCCTGGGCGATGCGCGGCGCGGGGCGTGTGAGCAGATCGCCGTCGACGGCGAAGAGATTGCCGCGTGCAACGGCGGCAAGCGCGGGCCAGGCGCGCCAGCGCTCGAGGCCCGGCAGCGGGCGGTCCGGCGAAGTCGCGCCTTGCGAAGCGGTGACGATTGCCTCCGGATTGGCGGCGAGCACGGCTTCCGTGGAAACCGTCGGCACGAGCGGATCGAGTGTCGCGAACACGTTGCGGCCGCCGCACAGCGCGATCACGTCGCTGATCATGTGCGAACCGTTGATCGTCATCAGCGGCTGATCCCAGACTTCGTAGAAGACACTCACGGGTGCGCGCTGTGCATAGCGTGCGCGTAGCTGCGCAATATCGCGCCGGTAGGTGCTTGCCGCAGCCTGCGCCGTGGATTCGGTGCCGAGCAACACGCCAAGGCGCGTGAGCGAGGCCGCGACATCGTCGAGCTTATGCGGCTCGCTGAAAAAGAGCGGGATGTGCAGATCGCGCAGACGATCGAGCTGTTGCTGCGCGTTGCCGTGACGCCAGACCACGATGAGATCCGGCTTGAGCGCGGCGATGCGTTCGAGGTCGAGCGCTCGATTGTCGCCTACGCGCGGCACCTTTTGTGCTTCGGGCGGGTAATCGCTGTAAGCCACGGCGCCGACCAGTTTCGCGCCGCCGCCCGCGGCATAGAGCAACTCGGTCACGTGAGGCGCGAGACTCACCACGCGTTGCGCGGGAGCCGCAAGGGTGACGGTGTTGCCTGCGTCGTCGATGGCGGTGACGGTTGCATTTGCGATGCAGGGTCCGAGCGCCGCGACGGCAAGCGATAACGCGAGGATCGCCGCGCGCATCAGCCGATCGCCCGTACGGCTTGCTCGAGCGCGCTTTCGAAGCGTTGCCACTCGTCTTCGGACGCGGGCAGGCCAAAGCGCAAGCTGGCCGGCGCGTCAAAACGGCGCGTCCACACCGCGCGTCGCGCGAGCGCGTCTTGCAGCGCTGCCGCGCGCGAGTCTGTGATCCACGCGAAAAGCGGCGTGGCGTGCGGCGCGAAGCCGTGAGCGCGCAACAGCGCAACGAGGCGCGCGCTCTCGGCGGCGAGCCACACGCGCATTGCGTTTTGCCACGCACTGTCTTCGAACGCATGGGTGACGGCGTGGCGTGCGGGTCCGCTCACGGTCCATGCGCCCAGATGCGCCCCCAGCGCGGCCAGCAGCGCGGGTGCGCCGAGTGCGAAGCCACAGCGCACGCCGGCGAGCCCGAAGAATTTGCCTGGCGAGCGCAGCACGACGAGTCCATCGCGATTGGTTGCGTGCGCAAGCGTTTCGAATCGCTCGCTGCCGGTGGCATCGGCAAACGCATAGCCAAGCGCATCGCCAAACGCTTCGTCGACGATCAACGTACCGCCGCGCGATGCGAGTTGCGCATGCCAATGCAGCAGGCGCGCGGCAGCAAGATGCGTGGCCGTCGGATTGTTGGGGTTCACCACGACGGCATGCGTGACGGTATCGGGCAGCATGTCCTGCATGACGTCGAGCGGCACGATTTCATGGCCCGCGCGCGCGAACGCCGGCGCGTATTCGCCGTAGGTGAGCGGCGCGATCGCTACACGCGCAAGCGGCAGCAACGCGGGCAGCGCGCGGATTGCGGCCTGGCTGCCCGCCACGGGCAGCACATGGTGAGCGTCTGGCGCGCCGTAATAGCGCGCGGCGCACGCGGCGAAGCCGTCGCCGTCGTCCGGCAGACGCCGCCATGCTGTTGGCGGCACGGGCGGCACCGGATAGCCATGCGGGTTGATGCCGGTGGAGAGATCGATCCAGGCGTCCCACGCGATGCCGTAACGCTCGGCGGCTTCGTGCAGATTGCCGCCGTGTGCGACGAGAGCGGCGGGATGCTCAGACATGGGTCGCCACGCTCACGAAGGCCAGTGCGAGCAGCGCCGCGAGCCAGAGGATGGTGGTGCGCTCGACGAGCCGCAGCGCCGCATCCACGTGCTGCGCGTGCGGCGGCGAGCCCGCGCCGAGCGCCGGGCGCTCCTCAAGCGTGCCGTGATAGACGGCCGCGCCGCCCAGCAGTACGTTCAGGCTGCCCGCGCCCGCCGCCATCACCGGGCCCGCGTTCGGGCTCTCCCAGCGATGCGCCTGCTCGCGCCAGCAGCGCAGCGCCATGCGCGTGTCGCCGAGCAGCGCGTAGCTCGCGGCAGTGAGGCGCGCGGGAATCCAGTTGAGCACGTCGTCGATGCGTGCGGCCGCCCAGCCAAAGCGCAGGAAGCGCGGCGTGCGGTAACCCCACATGGCGTCCAGTGTGTTGGCGAGACGGAACGCGAGCGCACCGGGGCCGCCCGCGATCGCGAACCAGAACAGCGCGCCGAAGATCGCGTCGTTGCCGTTTTCGAGCGCCGATTCGACGGCGGCGCGCGAAAGCGCTGTGGCGTCCGCGCCCGCTGTGTCACGCGAGACGATGCGGCCCGTCAGCTCGCGCGCGGCGGCGAGGTCGCGCCGCGCCAAAGCGGCGCCGATCGGCGCGATGTGTTCGGTAAGACTACGTGCGCCGAGCGCGAACCATAGCAGCGCGACATGCAACGCCCAGGCGAGCGGCCAGGGCAGCAGCGCGCAAAACAGCGCGGCGACGATGACGGGCGGCGCGACGGCGGCGAGCCATGCGAGCAGGCCGAGCGGACGGCCGCGGCGGCCGGTGTTCAGGCGCGCTTCGATGCGGTTCGCGTAGCGGCCGAAGGCGACGAGCGGATGTGCGCGGCGCGGCTCGCCGAGCCAGCGGTCCACAGCGACGCCGGCCACGGCGAGCGCGGCGGTAACGGGTAGCGTGAGCATCATGAGGCCCCGTGCGGCGCCTTGAGCGCGAGAGGCAGACCCGCGACGACGAGCGTGGCGCGGTCGGCAAGCGCCGCGATGCGCTGATTGAGGCGGCCGAGTTCGTCCACGTAAAGGCGCGTGGCCGCGCCCATCGGCACGACGCCCATGCCGATCTCGTTGCTCACCACGAGCACCGTGCCTTGCGCGCGCTCGCAGGCGGCAGCGAAAGCGTCGAGGCGCTCGCGCCAGTCGGGCAGCGGCGAGTCGGAGTCGGAGGGGCACAGCAGGTTCGCGAGCCACAGCGTGAGGCAGTCGATCAGCACGCATTGGCCGGGCGCGGCCGTTGTGTCGAGCGCGAGCGCGAGATCGAGCGGCGCTTCGGCGAGCGCCCAGTGCGCGGGCCGGCGCGCGCGATGGTGGCCGATGCGCTCGGTGAATTCGATGTCGTCCGTCACGCGCGCGGTGGCGATATAGGTGACCGGCAGGCCGCTTGCGGTGGCGAGGCGTTCGGCGTGCGCGCTCTTGCCCGAGCGCGCGCCGCCGACGATGAAGGTGAGATCGCGCGAATTCATCGCGTGATTGTAACGGCTGAAGTCGGACGCACCGTCATCCGTTCGGCCAACGTCGCGCTGGGGTTCTGCAGGGTGCGGCGGGGCGATGGGATAATGCGCGTTCGCTTTCCCGTGTCTTTCAGGCCCACCGAAGGACCAACCCAGGCCCACGCATCCGCTTCATGACCGCCACGCTACCCGCCGTGCCTCGTGTACCCACCGGCACGCTGATGATCCAGGGCACGACCTCCGACGCCGGCAAGAGCACGCTCGTCGCCGGTTTGTGCCGCCTCGCGCGCCGCGCGGGCGCGCGCGTTGCGCCGTTCAAGCCACAGAACATGGCGCTCAACAGCGCCGTGACCGTGGATGGCGGCGAGATCGGCCGCGCCCAGGCGCTGCAGGCTGTCGCTGCCGGCATCGAGGCGCACACCGACCTGAATCCGGTGCTGCTCAAGCCGAATAGCGATCTTGGCTCGCAGGTCATTATCCACGGCAAGGCGCGCATGAATCTCAACGCGCGCGCGTACCAGGACTACAAGCCGCTCGCGCGCGAGGCCGTGCTCGAGTCGTATGGGCGTCTGCGCGCGCGCTATGACACGGTGTTCGTGGAAGGCGCGGGCAGTCCCGCCGAAGTCAACCTGCGCGCCAACGACATCGCGAACATGGGTTTCGCCGAGGCGGTCGATTGCCCGGTCGTGCTCGTGGCCGACATTGACCGTGGCGGCGTGTTCGCGCATCTGATCGGCACGCTGGCCTGTCTTTCGGAGAGCGAGCGCGCACGCGTCAAAGGCTTCGTCATCAACCGCTTTCGCGGCGACCGCACACTGCTGGAACCCGGCCTCGCCTGGCTCGAGCAGCAGACGGGCAAGCCGGTGCTGGGCGTCGTGCCGTATCTGCACGGCCTCACGCTCGACGCCGAGGACATGTTGCCGGGCGCGGCCCACAGCGGCGCGCAGGCCGAGGGTGAGACGCTGCGCGTCGTCGTGCCGGCGCTGCCGCACATCAGCAATCACACCGACTTCGACGCGCTGCGCGCCCACCCGCAGGTCGATTTCACGTATGTGCGCACGGGCGAAGCGCCGCCCGCCGCCGATCTCGTGATCCTGCCGGGCTCGAAGAACGTGCGCGACGACCTCGCGTGGCTGCGCGCCCAGGGCTGGGAGACGGCGCTCGCGCGGCATCTGCGGTATGGCGGGCGCGTCATCGGCATTTGCGGCGGCATGCAGATGCTCGGCCGGGCGATTGCCGATCCGCATGGCGTGGAGGGCGAGCCAGGCGCGGTCGAGGGCTTCGGCTGGCTCGATTACGAGACCGTGCTCACGCGCGAGAAGACGCTGAAGAACGTGACAGGCGCGCTCGCGCTGGAAGGCGCGCACGCGGCGCTTGCCCGCGTGGCGGGCTACGAAATTCATATGGGCGAGACGCACGGGCCGGCGCTCGATTTCCCGGCGCTGAGGCTTACCGCGGGCGACGAGGGGACGACGCGCCCGGACGGCGCGCGTTCGGCGGACGGCCAGATTCTCGCCACCTACGTGCACGGTCTCTTCGACACGCCCGAGGCGTGTGCGGCGCTCGTGCGCTGGGCGGGGCTTGCGCAGGCGCGCACGGTGGACTACCCGGCGCTGCGCGAGGCGTCGCTGGAGCGGTTGGCGGATACGCTCGCGGCGAGCCTCGATCTGGAGAGGGTGTTCGGCGTGATCGGCTAAAGGCGCGGCTAAATGCGCAGCTAAAAGCTCGGCCGACCGGCTCAGTAAAGCACCATCTGCGTACAGCGGAACAGCGCGATGGTCTTGCCGTCCGGGCCCTTCACCGTAGCGTCCCAGACCTGCGTGCTGCGCCCGAGGTGCACGCCCGTCGCCACCGCCGAGATCGTGCCTTCGCGCGCGGTGCCGAGATGGTTGCTCTTGATCTCGATGGTCGTGAAGTTTTTCGCGTTGGGCGGCAGGTGGGCGAGGCAGGCGTAGCCGCAGGCTGTATCGGCGAGCCCGATCACCGTGGCGGCGTGCAGGAAGCCGTTCGGGGCGAGCAGGTCGCTGCGCACATCGAGTTCGGCGCGCAGCAGGCCTTGCTCGAGGGCGATCGGGCGAAAGCCCAGCAGATCGGGCAGGCGGCCGCGCTGCCGTTCGAGCAGGGTTTCGATCGTGACGTCGTGGCGTAGCGTACTCATGGTCGGTCAGTCTCCGTATTTGATATGAACAATGCGGTGAACAATGCGGGTGCGCGCACGTGGGGGACTTCGGCGGCGCGCAATTTGCCGATATTATCGGACGGTTGATTCGGGGCGCTCGCTCGTTCGCAAGTCGCCTCGCCAGGTATCGAACAAGGCATCAGGCAAAAATCACGGCAATCCGGCTGGCGAGGCGCCAGCCATCCTGACGGGAGCATTCATGACGGTAATCGTGGTGGCGAATCCCAAGGGCGGCGTGGGGAAGAGCACGCTGTCCACCAATCTGGCCGGCTATTTCGCCGCACAAGGTGAGTGGGTCGCGCTCGCGGACCTCGACCGGCAGCAGTCTTCGCACGCCTGGCTCGATCTGCGGCCCGCGACGCTGCCAGCCATCGAAAGCTGGCAGGTCGATCTGGACAACCCGGCGAAGCCGCCCAAGGGACTCGAGCACGCGGTCATCGACACGCCCGCGGGCCTGCACGGCAACCGGCTCCAGGCGATCATCGAACTGGCGGACAAGGTGATCGTGCCGCTGCAGCCTTCGATGTTCGACATTCTCGCCACCCAGGACTTCCTGAACCGCCTTGCCAAGGAAAAGGCCGTGCGCAAGGGCGCGATCCAGGTGGGCGTGGTGGGCATGCGGGTCGATGCGCGCACGCGCTCGGCCGAGCAGCTGCAGCGCTTTGTCGAGGGGCTGGAGTTGCCGGTGCTCGGCTATCTGCGCGACACGCAGAACTACGTGCAGCTCGCCGCGCACGGCCTCACGCTCTGGGACGTCGCGAAGAGCCGGGTCGAGAAGGACCTCGACCAGTGGCAGTCGATTATCGGCTGGGTGGACGGCAAACCAGCGGGCAAATGAGCGGGCAACCCAGTGCGCAACGACGGCGGCGCGGGCCGCGTGCGCCGCGCCGGCCGCACTCGCGTGTCAGCTCCAGCTTTGCGTGGGCACGTGGTCGCGGCTGCCCTTGATGCGGTTGTTCTCGTCCACGAACACGAGGTCCGGCTTCCAGCCGGCCTTCAGTTCTTCCTCTTCCACATTCGCGAAGGCCGCGATGATCACGAGGTCGCCCAGTTGCGCGCGGCGCGCGGCCGACCCGTTCAGCGAGATCATGCCGCTGCCGCGTTCGCCCTTGATCGCGTAGGTCGTGAAGCGCTCGCCGTTGTTGATGTTCCAGATGTCGATGCGCTCGTTTTCGACGATGTTGGCCGCTTCGAGCAGGTTTTCGTCGATGGCGCACGAGCCTTCGTAGTGCAGTTCGCAGTGCGTGACCGCGACGCGGTGGATCTTCGACTTCAGCATATGGCGTTGCATGGAGGGTCTCCTCAGGCGAGCGGGCGCGCGGCCCGCCGCGGGTAAGCGGAATCTGGCGGAATCGGGTGAGCGCGGGGCGGCGCGGCCGTCGCGCGCGCGTCGTCAGATTTCGAGGTTGTCGATGAGGCGCGTGGCGCCCAGCTTCGCCGCGGCCAGCACGACGAGCGGCGACTCCGCGTCGCCGGCTACGCCCGGCGCGGGCGGCAGCAGGTTCGCGCGCTTGCGGATCGCAATGTAGTCGGGCTTCCAGCCGCGCGCGGCGAGCGTGGCCATGGCGTCGAGTTCGAGCTGCTGGAAGTCGCGGCGGCCCGACAGCACCGACTCGCGGATCGCGCGCAACACGCCCGCCAGTTGCGGCGCCTCGGCGCGTTCGGCCTCGGTCAGGTAGCGATTGCGCGAGCTGAGGGCGAGGCCGTCGGCGTCGCGCACCGTTTCGGCGGCGATCACTTCGGTCGGTAACGCGAACTGGTTGCACATCGCGCGCACGATCATGAGCTGCTGGTAGTCCTTCTTCCCGAACACGGCCACGCGCGGCTGCACGCACGACATCAGCTTCATGACGACCGTGCACACGCCCTCGAAGAATCCGGGGCGGAATTCGCCTTCCAGAATATCGCCGAGGTCGTGCGGCGGGCGGACGCGGTATTCCTGCGGCTGCGGATACATGTCGCGCTCGGTGGGCGCGAACAGCACGTAGACGTTTTCCTTCTGCAGCTTCTCGATGTCGTCCTGGAGCGTGCGCGGATACTTGTCGAAGTCCTCGTTCGGGCCGAACTGCAGCCGGTTGACGAAGATGCTCGCCACGACCGGGTCGCCGTGCTGGCGCGCGAGGCGCATCAGCGAGAGATGGCCTTCGTGCAGGTTGCCCATGGTCGGCACGAACGCGGTGCGGTTTTGGCCGCGCAACTGGTCGCGCAATTCCTGAATCGAGCTAATGACTTTCATGATCGGATGCTTTATGCCTCGCGCGGGGCAAGACTTGGGTGGCACGGCCGCAAGCCAGAGACCCGGACGAAGGGCCGCGAGCGGACGTCGCGCGCCCGGTCCGCGCAGGTGGCGCGGCAAGTATGACGTGTGCCCCGTATATGGGACGAGACCGGGCAGGCGCGGGCGATTGTAGTGGATTTGTGAATGCCGCGCACCCGCCTCGGATAGGGGGTTCTCCTGGCGTTCCGCTGTGCGGCCCTTCGCAGCCGCCCCATGCGATGCGAACCTATTTATTGACCCAGCGTGTGCCCGGACAAAGATCAGGCGGGCAAATACGCGAGCCGCACGTAAATCGGCGCGAACGGCTCGGGCTGGGTGATCTCGATGAGCGACTCGCGCGAAAGCTCCAGCATGGCGATGAAGTTCACGATCACGACGGGCACGCCGCGCGTGGTGTCGAAAAGCTCGGAGAACTCCATGAAACGCTCGCCCTGGAGTTTGCGCAGGATGATGCTCATGTGCTCGCGCACCGACAGTTCCTCGCGCGAGATCTTGTGATGCTGGACGAGCTTCGCGCGCTTGATGACGTCGGCCCACGCGGCGCGCAGGTCGTTGCTGTCCACGTCGGGAAAGCGCGGCGTGATGCTCTGCTCGATATAGACCTCGGCGCGCAGGAAGTCGCGGCCGAGTTGCGGCAACTGGTCGAGGCGCTGGGCGGCGAGCTTCATCTGCTCGTATTCGAGCAGGCGGCGCACGAGTTCGGCGCGCGGGTCCTCGGCTTCCTCGCCGGTGTCGGCCTTCTTGACCGGCAGCAGCATGCGCGACTTGATCTCGATGAGCATGGCCGCCATCAGCAGATATTCGGCCGCGAGCTCGAGGTTGGTCTTGCGCAGTTGCTCGACGTAGCCGAGGTACTGGGTCGTGACCTCCGCCATCGGAATATCGAGGACGTTGAAGTTCTGCTTGCGGATCAGGTACAGCAGCAGGTCGAGCGGGCCTTCGAAGGTTTCGAGGAAAACTTCGAGCGCGTCCGGCGGGATGTAGAGGTCCTGCGGGAGCTTGAAGAGCGGCTCGCCGTAAAGGCGTGCGAACGCGACGCCGTCGACCGTGTCGGGCGTCGAGTCGGTCGCGGGCGTGGTCAGCGCCTCACCGGGCGTTTGCCCGGGCGCATGGCCCGCGTGACTGGCCGCGTGCTCGCCCGCTGGCGGCGCGCTGGCCCCGTCGGCCTCGGCCATCAGAAGTTCTGGTAGTAGACGTAGGACGTTTGCTTCACGCGCGAAGCCTGCTGGCGCTCGCGCTCGTCGAGGTCGATCGGCTGCTTGTCCCACAGGAGCGCGCGGCCCTTGCGTTGCTGTTCTTCGAGCTGCGGCTTTTGCTGCTTGAGCTGGTTGATGAACTGCGTGATGTCCGACTGATACATGGCTTGCGTCCGTCCAGTAAGGCGGGGCGCCTGATTGCGCCGCGCCGCTAATTCTGTCGGCGGCAATTTTACCGCAAGCCAACGCCGCGGAACATCCGCGCCGACTTTCGTGCGCCTCGACCTTTGCAGCTGTCTTGCGGCCCCTTTGCGCCGCCTCCTGGGGTTTTTACGCGCCGATGTGGTGAAATAACGCGTTTGCGCCCCGTTGCCGCCCCCCGTGCCCTGCGCGCGAGCGGCGCAACCGGTGCCAACCAGTTCTACGACGGCCGGAGGTGGCGTTTGGCGGGATGGGTGATCCAAGCATTGTGCGCACGGCGGCGCCCCTCGCGGGCGGCGCGGCCACGGCTCGCCGCATGCCTGTTCATGTGCCTCGCCGTGTTCTCTGCCGTCGCGCCGCCCGCCCGGGCCGACATCCTGACTACCCTCCTGCCGTGGATGCGCCCGCGCACCTACTACGATGTCGACATCCAGGCCACTCCGCGCGATCTGCGCAAGCTCCTCGAGACGCACCTCGACATCGCGCGCTTTGCCACGCGCGCCGACGTGAACGAGGACCAGTTCGAGTTCCTCGTGACCGCGACGCCGCAGCAGGCACGCGACCTTGCCTCGACCGCGGGCTATTTCACGCCGGTCGTGCGTACCGACGTGCGCACGATCGACGGCAGGCGGCACGTGCGGGTGAGCGTCGACCCGGGGCCGCGCACGACGATTTCGTCGGTGAAGCTCGTCTTTCGCGGTCCCGTGCTCACGGAAGACCCGGCACAGGAGAATACGGCGCGTTTCGCGTTCTCGCTGCACGACGGCGACGCCTTTACGCAGTCAGGCTGGGACGATGCCAAGAACGCCTCGCTCAAGGCGCTGCAGGCGCGCCGCTACCTCGGCGCCAAGATCGTCTTTTCGGAGGCGCGCGTCGATCCGCTGCGGCATGACGCGCAACTTTCCGTAACCTTCGACAGCGGGCCGACCTTCACGCTGGGCAAGCTCGACGTTTCGGGCCCGCAGCGGTATCCGGGCTACATCATCGACAACGTGAATCCGCTCTCGCCAGGCGAAATCTACGACCTGAACCGCGTGGCCGAACTGCAGCGCCAGGTGCAGAACACGCCTTACTACGCGAGCGTGGCGATCGACGTCGACGCCAACCCGCAAAAACCGGTCGATACGACCGTGCACGTAAAGGTGAGCGAGTTCCCGTACAACAACTTTCGCGGTGGCGTAGGTTATTCGACTGACACCGGCGCGCACGTCCAGGGCTCCTATACGTACCTGAATACGTTCGGGGCGGCGTGGCCGTTCCAGGTGCAGGGGCGGCTCGACCAGATCCAGAAGTTCGGCCAGGTCCAGCTTTCGATGCCGCCGGGCCCGCGCGCCTGGACCAACAGCCTCGTCGCTTCCTACACGACCACCGATGTCTCGGACACGAACATCTATAGCGCGCGGGTCGGGGTGCAGCGCACGCGCACGTCGCAGAACATCGACTACGCCTACGCGCTGATGTTCTACGACGATCGCCTGACACAGAACGTGGGGCCGTCGTCGCGGGCCTATGCGCTCGTGCCGACCTGGGGCTGGACGCGCCGCAACGTCGACGACCCGCTCTTTCCGCGCTCGGGCAACATCATCCGCATGGAGGCGGGCCTCGCGCTCAAGAACGTGGGCGCCGAACAAAGCTTCCTGCGCGCCTACATGCGCGGCCAGCAATACCTGCCGATCGGCCACAGCGACATCATGGTGTTCCGCGCGGAACTGGGCGGCGTGTTCACGAGCGGCCCGTCGAGCGGCATCCCCGCGTCGCTGCTGTTCCGTGCGGGCGGCTCGAACTCGGTGCGCGGCTACTCGTTCCAGAGCATCGGCAACGACCAGTCGGGCTCGATCCTGCCAACCAAGTATCTCGTCACCGGGTCGGCGGAGTACCAGCACTGGTTCAGCCACGACTGGGGCGGCGCGGCGTTCTTCGACGTCGGCACCGCCACCGACACCTGGGGCGAAAAGGATTTCGACCCGGGCGCGGGTATCGGCGCGCGCTGGCGCAGTCCCGTCGGGCCGGTCAATCTCGATCTCGCCTATGGTTTTCGCACTCACAGCGTGCGGCCTTACCTGACACTCGGGATCGCCTTCTGATGATGACGCGCTCGCTGCTCCGTTTCGCCACGACCCCTGCGCCGCACGGCGAGGTGGCCGCATGAGCGCGCGTCGTTTCGCGGCTTCGGCGTGGCTGCCCGCCACATTCGCGGTGCCGCCGGAGGAGGCGGGGCGCAGCCCGGATGATGATGCGCGCGCTCAGCCCAGTGGCGACGGTGGCGACGGCGGGCGTGGCGCGGGCGCGGGCGGGGACGCCGGTGCGCCGCCGCCGCACCGCGGGCCGCGGCTCTGGAAGGCGCTCGCCTGGGCGATCGTCGTGCCGGTGCTGCTGGTCGGGCTGGTCGCCGGCTTGCTCTATGGCGTGCTGACCACCGAGCGCGGCACGGCCTACGCGTGGCGCGCGGCCGTCAAGCTGCTCGACGGCAAGCTGGCGGGCACGCTCGAAGGCGGCACGCTCGCGAGTGGTGTGCGCTTTTCCAACGTGAGCTGGCGCGGCACGGACGGCACCACGCTCAAGGTCGACCGCATTGGCGGCCAATGGGAGCTGCATGGCTTCGGCCAGAAGCCCTGGCGCTTCGTGGTGGACTATCTGCACGCTGGCGACATCGAGATGCGCATCGTGCCGTCGCACGAGCCTTCTTCGCCCATGAAGCTGCCTGAGAATCTGCAACTGCCGCTCGGGCTCGAGATCCGCGATTTGCAGGTGGACAAGCTCACGATCCACGAAGGCACCTCCACCAACGAGTTCTCGCGGTTCCAGTTCCATGGACGCAGTGACGGCCGCCATCACGAGGCCGCCATCGAGCGCCTCGACACGCCTTTTGGCGCGGTGAACGCGCGGGCGAAGCTCGACGGCGTGCGGCCGTTCGCGCTCACGGGCGACCTGGGCTACGCGGGCAAGGTGAACGGCGAGGACGTGCAGGTCAGCGCCAATCTCGCCGGCTCGCTCGAAGCGCTCACGGCCGACGTCGAGGCAAGCGGCATGAAGCTCACGGGCCGCGCACATGTGGAGGCAACGCCGTTCGCTTCCGTGCCGCTGCAACGCGCAACGCTCGCATTCGATCACGTCAATCCGCAGGCGTTCGCGCCGGGCGCGCCGTTCGCCGACCTCGCGGTGCGTGCGCAGTTGCAGCCGGTGCCGGGTGGCGCGGCGGGCGTGCCGGCGGCGCTCGCGGCGGCGGCATCGGGCACAGCGTCGGCCTCGGCGGTGACGCCGGCATCCGTTCCGGCGTCGGCATCGGCGCCAAAAGGCCGAGCGAAGCACCACGCCGTGGAGTCCGATGCGGCCGGCTTCACGGTGGCGGGGGCGGTCTCGATCGTCAACGCGAAGCCGGGCGCCATCGACGAAAAGCTGTTGCCGCTCATCGACGCGCACGCCGATGTCGTGCTCGATGCAAAGACGCAGCGCATCCCGAAGCTCGCCGTGCGTCTCGTGAAGAACGCGACGATCACCGGCGGCGGCACGATCAGCGGGCGCGACGGACGTTTCGATCTGAAGGTGGCCGGGCTCGACCTCAACGCGATCGAGTCGAGCGTGCGCGCCACGCAATTCGCGGGGCCGATTGGCGTGCGGCTGAGCGGCGACGTGCAGAGCGTCACGCTCGATCTCGCCGATCCGAGAGCGGCGCTGCGCGTGCAGGGCAAGGTCACGCAGGACCCCGCGCGCCTGTCGCTCAACGACGTGCGGCTGACTTCGGGAGCGGGGCGCATCGACCTCTCGGGCGCGCTCAAGCACGACGCCAGCTCCACGTATCAACTCAAGGCGGTGCTGACCAATTTCGATCCGTTGTCGCTCACGTCGCAAACACCGGCGCGCACGGCCGCGAAGTCACCCGCCCCGGCCGCGCGGGCGCGCCCCACGCCTGGGGCTCAACCCGCGACCCAGCCCGCTGCCGACGCCCTCAACCCGCAACGCAATCTCGCGCTCAATCCGGCGCTGAACCCCTCGCTCAATCCTGCGCAGTCCGGCGAGCAGGCCGCCGAGCAAAAGCGCGTGGAGAACGCGAAAGAGACCCAGCCGGGCGGGGCGGCCCCACCCGAAGCGCGACCCAGACCCGCCGCGCGTCCCGCCGGCCGGCCGATCGAGGCGCGCGTGAACGGCACACTCAACGCGAGCGGCACGCTCGCGCCTACTTTCACGACGAGGGCCGAGTTCAAGCTCGGCCCGAGCGTCTACGACGACCTGCCGCTCACGGGCGAGGGCCTCATTCAGCTCGCGGGCTCGCGCATTCTGCCAAGCCGCGCGAACCTTTCTATTGCGGGCAATACCGTCGATCTGCAAGGTAGCTTCGGCGCGCGCGGCGACCGCCTGCGCTTTCGCGTGGATGCGCCGCAACTCGACCGGCTCGGCTTCGGCATAGCGGGCCAGCTCGCGGCGAACGGCGACGTGACCGGCACCTTCGCGCATCCCGACGTCTCGCTCGACTACAAGGCCGACCACGTGGTGTTCGGCGACAACCGCGTCGGCCATGCGGAGGGCCATGCGCTCGCGCGCGACGGCGCGAACGGTGCGCTCGCCTTCAGCACCGACGCGAGCGAGATTGCCGTGGCCGGCGTCGATATCACGACGCTCACCGCGCGCCTCGACGGTACGCGCGCGAAGCACACGCTTACCGCGAGCGCGAAGGGCAAGGTGCAGGGCCAGCCGATCGACTTCGTGGTGGCGGCAAACGGCGGCCTTCAGGACACGCGCGAGGGCTCGCGCTGGAACGGCACGCTCACGCAGCTCGAGAACCGCGGCGTGCCAGGTGTGAAGCTGCAATCGCCGCTGACGGTGAGCGCGGGCCCCGGCAAGGTCACGCTCGGCGCGACACGCCTCGTGGGCGAAGGCGCGACGCTCGAACTGAAAGGCTTCGACCTCGATCATGGCCGCATTCGCTCGGCGGGTACGCTCACCGGCGTGTCGCTTGCACGCATCATGCAGATCCGGCAGCAGTTCACGGGCGTGCCGTCCACGCTCAGGACCGACCTGATCTTCGACGGCGACTGGGACTTCTCGCTCGGCCAGACAGCCACGGGCTATGTGCAGATCAAGCGCCGCTCGGGCGACATCACGACCGAAGTCGGCCGCGGCTTTGCCTCGCTCGGCGTGGGCGACCTCAACGTGCGCGCCGCCTTCAGCGGCGGCAACCGCCTCACGCTCACGGCGCATGCGCTGGCGAGCCGCGTGGGCACGCTCGACATCGACGCCTACACGACGCTCGCGCCGCGCGACGGCATCCTCACCGTCACGGACGAAGCGCCGATTGGCGGCACCATCAACGCGAACGTGCCCTCGCTCAGGAACACGGGCGGCATGTTAGGCCCGACCTATCTGCTCGATGGCCATCTCGCTTTGCAACTCGCGCTCGGCGGTACGGTCGCGAAGCCGAATCTCACGGGCTCGCTGGTCGGCGACGGGCTTTCGGCCACCGTGGTCGATCAGGGCGTGGAGTTGAAGGACGGTGTGATCCGCATCGCGCTTTCGCAGAACCTCGTCGACTTCCAGCAGGTGGAGTTCCACGGCGCGACGAGCGGCACGCTGCGCGCAACGGGCCGCGTGCGTCTGGACAATGCCGAACCCGATCTGACGGCGAGCATCGTCGCGGACAAGCTCGAACTGTTCGCTTCGCCCGACCGCAAGATGTCGCTCTCCGGCAGCGCGAGCATCGCCAACGGCGGCCATCTCGGCGGCATGCAGATCGACGGCAAGTTCACCGTCGATCACGCGCTATTCGACATGCCCGAGTTGCCCGCACCTTCGCTCGGCGACGACGTCGTGATCGTGCGCCCCGACGGCACGACGGTAGGCGGCAGGCCGCCCATCGAAGAAACGGCGTCGACCAAGCCCGCGCCGCGCTTTGCGCCGCGCGCGAACGTCGAGATCGACCTTGGCCACGACTTCCGCTTCCGCGGCCAGGGCGCGGATCTGGGCCTTGCGGGCCTGATCTCGGTGAACAGCGCGCCGGACGTGCCGCTGCGCGCGGTCGGCAACGTGCGCGTGACCGAAGGCTCCTCGTACACCGCGTTCGGCACCAAGCTCAACATCGAGAACGGCTTCTTCACGTTCAACGGGCCAGTCGGCAATCCGGGCATCAACATTCTGGCCATGCGCCGCAACCAGCAGGTCGAGGCGGGCGTGCAGGTGACGGGCACGGTTCAGGCGCCGGTGGTCAAGCTCGTTTCCGAGCCGAACGTGCCCGACAACGAAAAGCTCTCCTGGCTGCTGTTCGGGCACGGCACCGACCAGGGCAACAACCTGGGCCAGCAGAACGCCATGACGACGGCGCTCGCGTTGCTTGGCAGCGCACAGGGCAAACGCATTGCGCAAAGTATCGGCCTCGACGAATTTTCGATCGGGCGCAGCGAGGTGGGCCTGACCGACCCCGAAGTCGTGATGATCGCGAAGGTCATCAACCAGCGGCTCGTGATCGGCTATGAGCAGGGCCTGCAGTCGGCTTCGAACGCGGTGAAGGCCACGATCAACCTCTCGCGCTACTGGTCGCTGGTGGTGTATGGCGGGACGTTCAATGGCGCCGATATTCTCTATACGCGGCGTTTCGATCGAATTCGCTGGTAGCGAGATTACCAATCAACAGCAAAAAAAAAGCACACCTGGGAGGTGTGCTTTTTTTCGCGTGTAGCGCAACGCCGCGGCGTGTGCGCTGGTGTCGCCTTAACGCACGCGCATGCCCGGCTTGGCACCCGAATGCGGTTCGAGAATATACAGCCCCGGTTCGGCCTTCTCGTCGGCCGCGGAGGCCGCGAGCACCATGCCTTCGGACATGCCGAACTTCATCTTGCGCGGCGCGAGGTTCGCGACCATCACGGTGAGCTTGCCCTTGAGGTCTTCCGGCTTGTACGCGGAACGGATGCCCGAGAACACGTTGCGCGTCTTTTCTTCGCCCACGTCGAGCGTGAGTTGCAGCAGCTTGTCCGAGCCTTCGACGATATTGCAGTCGACGATCAGCGCCACGCGCAGGTCGATCTTCGCGAAGTCGTCGATGGAGATGACTTCGGGCGTTTCATCGGCGGCAGGCTTCTTCGCTTCCTTGGCAGCCTTCGACTTCTTGCTGGCGTCCGCAGCCGCTGCGGCGGGCGCATCGGTTGCCTGCAGCGAATCGCGGTTGGCAGCGAGCAGCGCTTCGATCTGCTTCGGATCGACGCGCGTCATCAGGTGCTTGTACGCGTTGATCGGCTGTCGCGACGACAGCGCCTTGCCTGCATCGGCCCACGTGAGCGGCTCGATGCCGAGGAACTGCTCCACGCCTTGAGCGAGTTGCGGCAGCACCGGCTTGAGCGCGAGTGAAAGCAGGCGGAACGCTTCGAGGCTCACGCTGCAGCTTTCGTGCAGCGCCACCGCGTTGGCCGGATCCTTGGCCTGCTCCCACGGCTTGGCCGTGTCGACGTAACCGTTCACGGCGTCGGCGAGTTCCATCGTCTGGCGCAGCGCGCGGCTGTATTCGCGTGCTTCGTAGTGCGCAGCGATTTGCGGAATCGCCGCGCGCAGCTGTTCGAGCAGCGGATGATTCATCGCGCTATCTTGCACGCGGCCTTCGAAGCGTTTGATCAGGAAGCCCGCCGCGCGGCTCGCGATGTTGATGTACTTGCCGACGAGGTCGCTGTTCACGCGCGCCTGGAAGTCTTCGAGGTTCAGGTCGAGGTCTTCCATCGTGCTGTTGAGCTTCGCGGCGAAGTAGTAGCGCAGCCACTCGGGGTTCAGGCCCGTGGTCACATAGCTTTCCGCCGTGATGAACGTGCCGCGCGACTTCGACATCTTCGCGCCGTCCACGGTCAGGAAGCCGTGCGCGAACACGTTGGTCGGCGTGCGGTGGCCCGAGAACTGGAGCATGGCCGGCCAGAACAGCGTGTGGAAATACAGGATGTCCTTGCCGATGAAGTGGTACTGCTCTGTTTTCGAACCGGCCTTCACCCAGGCTTCAAAGTCGATGCCGCGCTGCTCGCACAGGTTCTTGAAGCTAGCGTAATAGCCCACCGGCGCGTCGAGCCACACGTAGAAGTACTTGCCGGGCGCGCCCGGAATCTCAAAGCCGAAGTAGGGCGCGTCGCGCGAGATGTCCCAGTCGGCGAGCTTCGATTCGCCCGAGTCGCCGAGCCACTCGCGCATCTTGTTGGTCGCTTCCGGCTGAGCGAGTCCGCTCACCCAGCCGCGCAGGAAGTCTTCGCAGCGCGGGTCCGAGAGGCGGAAGAAGTAGTGCGTCGAAGTCTTGCGGATGGGCGTCGCGCCCGAGACCACCGAGTACGGATTCTTCAGGTCGGTAGGCGCGTAGGTGGAGCCGCACACTTCGCAGCTGTCGCCGTATTGATCCTTCGCGCCGCACTTCGGGCACTCGCCCTTGATGAAGCGGTCCGGCAGGAACATGTTCTTGACCGGATCGTAGGCCTGCTCGATGTCGCGCGTCTCGATGAAACCCGCTTCCTTGAGCGCCAGGTACACCGACTCGGAGAGCACGCGGTTCTCTTCGGAGTCCGTGGAGTAGTAGTTGTCGAACGACACGCCGAAGCTGTCGAAGTCGCGCTTGTGCTCTTGCCAGACGCGCGCGATCAACTGCTGCGGCGTGAGGCCTTCCTTCTCTGCGCGCAGCATGACGGGCGTGCCGTGCGTGTCGTCGGCACCGACGTAGTAGACCTCGTGGCCATGCATTCGCAGCGCGCGAACCCAGATGTCCGTCTGGATGTACTCGACCAGGTGGCCGATATGGATCTGACCGTTGGCGTACGGCAGAGCAGACGTAACGAGAATCTGGCGGCGGCCGCTTTGATTGGCATGCGCGCCGGCTGCTGCGAGGTCGGTGGCGGGTGCTGACATAAGTGAGGGGAAGTCCGATGTTGCGGGGGGAAAGGGCGATTTTAGCAGGGCGGACGCAGCACCGTTCGGCCAGCAGGTGCGCGCTCGTATGCGCCATGCCTCGTGCGAACGCGGGCCACGCGAGCAACGGCTATGTTGCGCTGCACAAATCAGGGCCAAAAAAAACCGGGGCAAGAATGGCCCCGGAGCAACAACGACAAGAGGAGAATGGTGACGCGGCGGCACTGCCGCACACGTACCGTAAAGACAGACAGCACGATTTCCCGAGAGTTCGAAAATTTTTTTCGTTTCTCTGCCAGCGCTTGGAAGCCGGCGTTCGATGGCCGTCTAACACGGGTTTCGGAGCGCTCGAAATGCAAACGGGACGGCATCGCTGCCGTCCCGTTGATGTGTCGCTGTTTTCTCCTGCACAGTTGCCGGCAACTCCGCGCCCGGCAACTGCGTCGGCCGGCTTAGCCGCCCTGGTGCTGCGCCGTTGCGCGCAGGTAGATTTCCACGCGGCGGTTCGCGGCGCGGCCGGCTTCCGTGCTGTTGTCGGCGATCGGCTGGGTGTCGCCGCGGCCCTCGGCCGACATGCGCTGCATCTGGATGCCGCGCGAGGCGAGGTAGTTCACCACGCTCTGCGCGCGGTTGGCCGACAGCGTCTGGTTGTACGCGGGTTGGCCGGTGCTATCCGTATGACCCACGACTTGCGCCACGACTTCCGGGTTCTGCTGGAGCGTTTGCGCGACCTCGTCGAGCACCGGCGCGAACGAGGGCTTGATCGCGAAGCTGCTGGTGTCGAAGGTCACGTTGCTCGGAATGTTGAGCTTGAGCGAGCCGTCCGGCTGCTCGGTGATCTGCGTGCCCGTGCCCTTGGTCGAGCCCGACAGCTTGTTCTTGATGTTCTGCCAGTTGTAACCGGTGACGCCGCCGACCAGCGCGCCCGCGCCCGCGCCGATCGCCGCGCCCTTGCCGCCGCCGAAGATCGCGCCGATGGCCGCGCCCGTGCCTGCGCCGACACCGGTGCCGATCGCCGTGTTGGTGCCCTGTTGCGTCGCGCAGCCGGCGACGAGCGCGCCGGCAATGGCGAAGACGGACAGGCGAGTCAGGATTCTTGTGTTCATTTGCTTTCCTTTCTTGAGTGGAACGGACGCTGCCTGCGGCGTTCGCGGCCCCGCATGCGAACAGGGTCTTCGAACGGCGCGCGGCGGCAGCTACTACAATGACGCCTTGAGGTTAGCGCCGCCAGGCGAAAAGCCGCTGGATTGCAGCTTCGAAAGCACCTGGCCGGCATACGAAATCGATGCTGCCGCGAAGCGTGCCCTTTCGGGCAATTTTGCGCAATGCAGCTTAACAATTTCTTTCGATTTCCGGCGCGTAGGCGATCAGTCCTCACTCGGACAGGCGAAAACGCAGACCGGCATTCTCCCCACGGAGTTTCAATGAGCATAGATCGGGCTTTGGTCGACGCCGCGCTCGCGGCCTTGACGGATCCGAACACGGGCCATCCCTACACGGTGGCCAAGGGCGTGCGCAACGTCACCGTCGAAGGCGATACGGTCGGCGTCGAGGTCGTGCTCGGCTATCCGGCGAAGAGCCAGTTCGAAGGCGTGCGCAAGCAAGTCGAGGCGGCGCTCGCCGCGGTGCCGGGCGTGCAGGCGAGCCGCGTCGCGGTCAGAAGCGAGATTGCCGCGCATACGGTCCAACGCGGCGTGAAGCTGCTCCCCAATGTGAAAAACATTGTCGCCGTCGCCTCGGGCAAGGGCGGCGTGGGCAAGAGCACGACCGCCGTGAATCTCGCGCTGGCGCTCGCGGCCGAAGGCGCTTCGGTGGGCGTGCTCGACGCGGACATCTACGGCCCCTCGCTGCCGATGATGCTCGGCATCGAAGGCCGCCCCGAGTCGCCCGACGGCCAGTCGATGAATCCGCTCGAAGGCCACGGCGTGCAGGCCAACTCGATCGGCTTTCTCGTCGAGCAGGACAACCCCATGGTCTGGCGCGGCCCGATGGCGACTTCGGCACTCGAGCAATTGCTGCGTCAGACGAACTGGCGCGAACTCGACTATCTCGTGGTCGACATGCCGCCGGGCACCGGCGACATCCAGCTCACGCTCTCGCAGCGCGTGCCCGTCACGGGCGCCGTGATCGTCACGACGCCGCAGGACATCGCGCTGCTCGACGCGAAGAAGGGCCTCAAGATGTTCGAAAAGGTGGGCATTCCGATTCTCGGCATTGTCGAGAACATGGCCGTGCACATTTGCTCGAACTGCGGCCACGCCGAGCATGTCTTCGGCGCGGGCGGCGGCGAGCGCATGGCGAAGGAATACGGCGTGGAAGTGCTCGGCAGCCTGCCGCTCGACATCGCCATTCGCGAGCAGGCCGATTCGGGCAACCCGACCGTCGTGGCCGCGCCGCACGGGCAGGTGGCGGAAATCTATCGCGCCATTGCGCGCCGCGTGGCGATCCAGATTGCCGAGCGCGCCCGCGACATGACCTCGAAGTTCCCGACCATCGTCGTGCAGAACACCTGAGGCCCGGTGTGCGCCGCGGCGCTTGTGCGGCGCCCCGCGCATGGGGACAGATAGGCGCGCGGCGCGCCGCGTGCGCGGTATCATGTGGGCTTCATCGGGTCCGGTATGGCGGCAGCAACGGGGCTGCCGCCGCCCGGCAAGAGGATCGCATGGATAAAGGACACGACAGGCAAGCGGGGAATGCGCACGTCGTCTGGAGGATCGCGCTCGTCGCGCTGTGCAGCAGCGCGCTGCTTGCGGGCTGCACGAGCTTCATGGGCCAGCAGGACAAGCGTGCGAACGCGCAGCTGCTGCCCACCGTCGGCAGCCAGGTGCGCGGCACGGTTTCGTTCGTCGAGCACTCGGACGGCGTGCAGGTGAGCTACAACCTCGCGGGCCTGCCGCCCGACAGCGATCACGCATTGCAGGTGCACGAGCGCGGCGACTGCAACGCCACCGACGCCTCGAGCGCCGGCGCCGTGTTCGCTCCGGCCGCGGAGCACCTGAAGCCCGGCGCGCGCGTGGAAGGGGACCTCGGCAACATCCACGCGGATTCGAATGGCGTGGCGACGGGCTTTATCGTCGCACCCGACGTCTCGCTCGACGGCGTGCGCTCCGTGCTGCAACGCGCGGTGATCGTGCATCGGGACGCCATCGACCCCTATGCCTACCCGCAGCGCGGCACGGGCCCGGCGCTCGCCTGCGGCCTGATCCGCGCCGAGTGAGCGCGGCCGAATGTGGCTGAGCGTGGCTGAATGCGACATTTGCGGCCGCGCGAAGCGTAGTTCCAGGCACGCCGATCCACATCGCGTAAAATAGGCGCCTTTCGCACGCGGCGCCCGCCCGGTGGGTCCGTCCGCATGCATTCCCGACCCGATTTCTCGTTAAGTAGCGAACATGGCAATCAAGTCCGACAAGTGGATCCGGCGCATGGCCGAAGAGCAGAAGATGATCGAGCCGTTCGTGCGCGATCAGGTCCGGATGTCGGAAGACGGCCGCAAGATCGTGAGCTATGGCACCTCGAGCTACGGCTACGACATCCGTTGCGCCGACGAATTCAAGATCTTCACGAACATCAACTCGACGATCGTCGATCCGAAGAACTTCGACGAAAAGTCGTTCGTGGACTTCAAGGGCGACGTCTGCATCATTCCGCCCAATTCGTTCGCGCTCGCGCGCACGGTCGAGTATTTCCGCATTCCGCGCAACGTCCTGACCGTGTGTCTGGGCAAGTCCACCTATGCGCGCTGCGGGATCATCGTGAACGTCACGCCGTTCGAGCCCGAGTGGGAGGGCTACGTGACGCTCGAATTCTCAAATACGACACCTTTGCCTGCGAAAATCTACGCGAACGAGGGTGTGGCTCAAGTGCTGTTCTTCGAAAGCGATGAGATCTGCGAGGTCTCGTACGCGGATCGCGGCGGCAAGTATCAAGGCCAGCACGGCGTCACCCTGCCGAAGACCTGACGCACACAACCACCGGACACAACGACATACGGGGACCGCTGCGCGTTATATGCAGCGGTCGTTTCTTTTGGAGAATCGCCCATGAAGTTTCGTTTTCCCGTCGTCATCATCGACGAAGACTTTCGCTCCGAGAACATCTCGGGTTCCGGCATCCGGGCACTGGCCGAAGCCATCGAGAAAGAGGGCGCGGAAGTCCTCGGGCTGACGAGCTACGGCGACCTCACGTCGTTCGCGCAGCAATCGAGCCGCGCGGCCTGCTTCATTCTCTCGATCGACGACGACGAGCTGCTGCCCTACGTGGAAGGCTCGGATGGCGAAGCGCCGGAGCACGCGCCCGCGATCGTCGCGCTGCGCGCGTTCATGGAGGCGGTGCGCAAGCGCAACGCCGACATCCCCATCTTCCTGTACGGCGAAACGCGCACCTCGCGCCATTTGCCCAACGACATCCTGCGTGAGCTGCACGGCTTCATTCACATGTTCGAGGACACGCCGGAGTTCGTCGCGCGCCACGTGATTCGCGAGGCGAAGGTGTATCTCGACGCGCTCTCGCCGCCGTTCTTCAAGGAACTCGTGAAGTACGCCGACGAAGGTTCGTACTCGTGGCACTGCCCGGGTCACTCGGGGGGCGTGGCGTTCCTGAAGAACCCGCTTGGCCAGATGTTCCACCAGTTCTTCGGTGAGAACATGCTGCGCGCCGACGTCTGCAACGCGGTCGAGGAACTCGGCCAGTTGCTCGATCACACGGGCCCGGTCGCGGCCTCGGAGCGCAACGCGGCGCGCATCTTCAGCGCCGACCACGTGTTCTTCGTGACCAACGGCACGTCCACGTCCAACAAGATCGTCTGGCACGCCACGGTGGCGCCGGGCGACATCGTGCTGGTGGATCGCAACTGCCACAAGTCGATCCTGCACGCGATCACGATGACGGGCGCGATTCCCGTGTTCCTCACGCCCACGCGCAACAATTTCGGCATCATCGGCCCGATTCCGCGCGACGAGTTCAAGCCGGAAAACATCCGCAAGAAGATCCTCGCGAATCCGTTCGCGCGCGAGGCGCTCGAGAAGAACCCGAACATCAAGCCGCGCATCCTCACGATCACGCAGAGCACGTACGACGGCGTGATCTACAACGTCGAGATGATCAAGGATCTGCTCGGCGACATGCTCGACACGCTGCACTTCGACGAAGCCTGGCTGCCGCACGCCGAGTTCCACGAGTTCTACCAGGACATGCACGCGATCGGCGCGGGCCGTCCGCGCACGAAGGCGCTCGTGTTCGCCACGCACTCCACGCACAAGCTGCTCGCCGGCATCTCGCAGGCTTCGCAGATCGTGGTGCAGGACTCGGAAGACAGCGCATTCGACCGCCACCGCTTCAACGAGGCGTATCTCATGCATACGTCCACGAGCCCGCAGTACGCCATCATCGCGTCGTGCGACGTGGCCGCGGCGATGATGGAAGCGCCGGGCGGCCCGGCACTCGTGGAAGAGTCGATCGCCGAAGCGCTCGACTTCCGCCGCGCCATGCGCAAGGTCGACGCCGAATACGGCGACGACTGGTTCTTCCAGGTCTGGGGTCCGGACGAGCTGGCGGAGGAAGGCATCGGCTCGCGCGAAGACTGGATGCTGCGCCCGAACGACCACTGGCACGGCTTCGGCGCGCTCGCCGAAAACTTCAACATGCTCGACCCGATCAAGGCGACCATCGTCACGCCGGGCCTGGACGTGGACGGCGAATTCGGCGACACGGGCATTCCGGCCGCGATCGTCACGAAGTACCTGGCCGAGCACGGCATCATCGTCGAGAAGACGGGTCTCTACTCGTTCTTCATCATGTTCACGATCGGCATTACGAAGGGCCGCTGGAACTCGATGGTCACCGAGCTTCAGCAGTTCAAGGACGACTACGACAACAACCAGCCGCTGTGGCGCGTGTTGCCCGAGTTCGTCGCGCAGCATCCGATGTACGAGCGCGTGGGCCTGCGCGATCTGTGCCAGCAGATCCACAGCGTCTACCGTGCCAACGACATCGCGCGCCTCACGACCGAGATGTACCTCTCGAGCATGGAGCCTGCGATGAAGCCTTCGGACGCCTTTGCGAAGCTCGCGCACCGCGAGATCGACCGCGTGCCCGTGGACGAACTCGAAGGCCGCGTCACGTCGATCCTGCTCACGCCGTATCCGCCGGGCATTCCGCTTCTGATTCCGGGCGAGCGCTTCAACAAGACGATCGTGAATTACCTGAAGTTCGCGCGCGAGTTCAACGAGCGCTTCCCGGGCTTCCACACCGACATCCACGGGCTCGTGGGCGAGACCATCAACGGCCGCATCGAGTATTTCGTGGATTGCGTGCGCGACTGAACGCGCGAGGGCAGGGCAATGTTAGGTGGTTCATCGGCGCGGCTAACGCGTTTCTTTGCTGCGACGGGCTCGGCGCTGTCGTTGGTCTCGGTGGCCACGGTGCTGTTCGCCGTGGCGCCGGCGGCGCATGCCGAGGTCGCGGCGGCCGACCCGATCGACACGGCCATGCGCACGTGCCTCGCGCGCGCGGACCGGTCGTCGACGGCCGGGCAGATCCAGTGCATGGACGACGCGCGCAGCGCGTGGCGCACGGCCGCCGGCACTGCCCTCACGCAACTGCTCGCGAAGTTGCCGCCCGCGCAGCAAAAGCGCTGGCAGCTGAGCCAGCAGAAGTGGGTGGCCTGGCGCGACGCCGAGGACACCATGCTCGGCGCCGCGTTCGCGACCACGAGCGGCAGCACCTACCCGCTCTACGAGGCGGACATGCGCCTGCAACCGGTGCGCGAGCGCGCGCTCGCGCTGCGCAACCAGGCGGCCACATACAGCGGCGACACGCCGCAGGCGCGCGCCTGCAGCGCCGACGCGCGCTGCGAGCACGTGAGCTACGACCTCAATCGCTACTACCGTCAGCTGTATGCGCGCATGCCGAAGCACGCGCGGCCGACGCTCGCGCGCGCACAAAGCGATTGGCGCGCGTATCGCGACGCGACCACGCCGCTCATCGACGAGCATGCGCGGCTCGATCTGCTAGGCGGGCGTCTTGCGACCTTGAAGCGTCTGGCCGAGACGGTGAACAACCACTGAGGCCGCGGTTGTTCAGTCGATGATGAACTGCTCCGGCGCACGCGTCGGCAGCGACGTGGGCTCGCCCATCAGGTCGTGCAACGCGACCTCGATGCCGGACGACATCATGTTGAGCGCGAGGTCGTTGTCCTCGGTGCCGAACGGGTCTTCGAGCTGCGAGGCGATCGCCTCGTGGGCCATGAACGCGTAGGCCACGAACACGGCGAAGATCGGCGTCAAACCGCCAATGCTGTCGACGAGGCCGAACGGCAGCATCGCGCAGAAGAAGTACACGGTGCGATGAATCATCACCGTATAGGCGAACGGCAGCGGCGTGGAGACGATGCGCTCGCAACCGCCGATCACGTCTGAAATTCCATTGAGATTGTGCTCGAACGCGAGCACCGCGTAGCCGTCGAGGCGCCCTTCGCGCGTCTCGCGCCGGACCCATTCCGAGGCGCACAGCATGAGCGTGGCCGGCCGGTAGCGCGAGGCCATCACGCGCTCGAACAGTGCGAGCGGCAAGCGTGCTTCGAGATCGGCGCGCGGGTCGGTGTTGCGCAATTGATGGCGCAGCGCATGCGGCAGCGCGGCAAGCATTCCGGCCAATTCACGCGCTCGCTCGCGCGTGGCGGCTTCGTCGCTGTTGCGAGGCAGCGTGAGCGCCTCGCGCACCAGCGAACGCGTTTCGTTGAGCATTTGCCCCCAGAGCTTGCGGCCTTCCCAGTAGCGGTCGTAGCTCGCGCTGTTGCGAAAGCCGAGAAACACCGCAAGCGCGATGCCGATCAGCGAAAACGGCACCGTGCTCAGGTTCACCGTGAGCTTGAGGATGTGATCGTGTGCGGCCACCGCGATGATCGAGAGGACCAGCACGATGAACAGGCGCGGCAAAAGCTGCGGCAACACGGAGCCGCGCCACGCGAGCAGCATGCGGAACCAGTGGAGGTGAGGGCGGACGATCATGGAGCAGGTAGTGGAAGCGAAGACAAACCTGACGGAGCAATACGTCAGTATGGCGCGGGATCGTAGGCCATGGCGTGCGACTGCCGGGCGCACACTTCCGGCATTTTGCTGC
Organism: Paraburkholderia sp. J7; assembly: GCF_905220155.1. NCBI lineage: Bacteria > Pseudomonadati > Pseudomonadota > Betaproteobacteria > Burkholderiales > Burkholderiaceae > Paraburkholderia > Paraburkholderia sp. J7. Next base: position 400,539 of record NZ_CAJMYZ010000004.1, read on the forward strand.
GGGTACAGCGCGTTGTCATGCGCGCTGTTATCCGTCTCGTCATCCGCCTCGTCATGCGATGCGCCGCCGCAAAAACAAACCGGGCGCGCGACGGGGTCCGTCGCGCGCCCGGTTGGCCTGCGAGTGCGGGCGCATTGCGCCCGCCAGGCTGCGCTTACTTGAGTGCCGCGCGCGCCGCCGCGATGGCCGCACGCACCTGCTCGGGCGCGGTGCCGCCCGCATGGTTGCGCGCCGAGACCGAGCCTTCGAGCGTCAGCACTTCGAACACGTCTTCGGCCAGCAGGTGCGAAACGGCCGGCAGTTCGCGGCGCATCTCGTCGAGCGTGAGGTCGGCGAGATCGCAGTTGCGGTCCACGCAGATGCGAACGGCGTGCGCCACCGCTTCGTGCGCGTCGCGGAACGGCAGGCCCTTCTTCACGAGGTAGTCAGCCAGATCCGTGGCCGTGGAGAAGCCTTGCAGCGCTGCCGCGCGCATGGCCTGCTCCTTGACCGTGATGCCCGCCACCATCTCCGCGAAAATGCGCAGCGTGTCCGCCACCGTATCGACGGTGTCGAACAGGGGCTCCTTGTCTTCCTGGTTGTCCTTGTTGTACGCGAGCGGCTGGCCCTTCATGAGCGTGAGGAGCGCCATGAGGTGGCCGTTCACGCGGCCAGTCTTGCCGCGCGCGAGTTCCGGCACGTCCGGGTTCTTCTTCTGCGGCATGATCGACGAGCCCGTGCAGAAGCGGTCGGCCAGGTCGATGAAGCCCACGCGCGGGCTCATCCACAGCACCAGTTCTTCCGAGAAGCGCGAGACGTGCGTCATCACGAGCGCGGCGGCTGCCGTGAATTCGATCGCGAAGTCGCGGTCGGAGACGGCGTCGAGCGAGTTCGCGCAGATGCCGTCGAAGCCCAGCGTCTTCGCCACGGCGAAGCGGTCGATCGGGTAGCTCGTGCCCGCGAGTGCCGCCGCGCCGAGCGGCAGACGGTTCACGCGCTTGCGGCAGTCCACCATGCGTTCGGCGTCGCGCGTGAACATTTCCACGTAGGCGAGCAGGTGATGGCCGAACGTGACCGGCTGCGCCACCTGCAGGTGCGTGAAGCCGGGCATGATCGTGCCCGAGTGCTGTTCGGCGAGATCGAGCAGCGCGCCGCGCAGGTCGCCGAGCAGGCCGCCGATGCGGTCGATCTCGCCGCGCAGCCACAGGCGGATGTCGGTCGCGACCTGGTCGTTGCGCGAGCGGCCCGTGTGCAGACGCTTGCCTGCATCGCCGATCAGGGCGGTCAGGCGCGCTTCGATGTTCAGGTGCACGTCTTCGAGGTCGAGCAGCCACTCGAATTCGCCGCGCTCGATCTCGCCCTTGATCTTCGCCATGCCGCCCTGGATGGCGGCGAGGTCGTCGGCGGAGATGATCTTCTGCGCGGCCAGCATCGACGCGTGCGCGAGCGAGCCCTCGATGTCGACCAGCGCGAGACGCTTGTCGAAGAAGACCGACGACGTGTAGCGCTTGACCAGCTCCGACATGGGTTCGGAGAAGCGAGCCGACCAGGCTTCGCCTTTTTTGTGCAGTTGGGACGTCATGGTGATGGGGCGTGAACGAGCGTGATGAGCGTGAAAAAGCGCGGGCCGCGCGGCGCGTTACGTCTCGCACGGCATGAAAGACCACAATTTTAACATTGGCCGCCTGCTGGACCGTCGCCGGGCGGCGTTCAGAGCCGCACCAGCACCACGAGCTTGAGATCCTCGCGGTGAGCGGGCTTGAAGGTGATCTGGTCGTAGGCGATGCGGCCGTGCCGCGGATGGTTGAACTCGCGGCGGCCGCCTTCGCGCTCGAACACGTCCTGCGAGGCCCAGAAGCGTGCGAACTCGTCGCTCGCGGCGATCAGCGAATCGATCAGCGCGCGCGTGGGCGCATCGTTCAGATGGCGGATCGAGTCGGCGCGGAACTCGGCGGCGAGGCGGCGCGCGCGCGTTTCCCAGTCCACGATCAGCTCGCGCCCGAGCGGCTCGGTGAAGGTGAAGCGCAGCAGATTGCGGTCGTGCTCGCCGTCGAGCCAGCCTGTGAAGAGGTCCGCCGCATGGGCGTTCCACGCGAGCGCGGTCCACTGGCGGTCGAGCACGTAGGCGGGGGCGTCCACGAGCTTCACGGTCTGCAAGAGCGTGGCGGGGGCGTCCGCGGCGGTGGCCGGGTCGGGCTCGGCGGGGTCGCGCTGCGCGGCCAGTTCGAACAGATAGGCGCGTTCGGCGCGCGAGAGCCGCAGCGCGACGGCGATGCGCGCGAGCGCGTCTGCCGAAGCCGAAACCGGGCGGCCCTGCTCGATCCACGTGTACCAGGTCGGGCTCACGCCGCACAACTGCGCGACTTCTTCGCGGCGCAGGCCAGGCGTGCGGCGGCGCGGGCCCGGCGGCAGGCCGACCTCCGCAGGCGAGAGACGCTCGCGATGGGCGCGGATGAATTCGCCCAGCGCGCGGGCGGGCGTCGCGTCGAGGGTTTTGGCGGAGCCGCTGGCGGCGGCGGGCGTGTCGAGGCTCATGAGGTGTGGGACAGGTGGCGGTGATACCAGAATAATCGCTTAACTTGTACTGGTACAAAACGGCCTCTATTGTAGCGTCTGACGCGGCGACGGGCCGCCACGTCAGACCGCCCGGAGATTGCAGAACCCGCTACGCGCAGCGCTCGACGCTTCGCGCCCTACATAAAGCACCGCATAAGAACCCGCAAAAGGAGCATGCGATGAAGCATCACGATCAGGTCGCCGACGCATTCGGCTCGACCGCCGCCGCCTACCTCACGAGCCAGGTCCACGCGAGCGGCGCGGATCTGGAGAACCTCGCCGCGACCTTCGCGGCCACCTGCGGCAATGCGACGGTGCTGGACATGGGCTGTGGCGCAGGCCACGCGAGCTTTGCCGTGGCGCCGCACGTGCGTGAAGTCGTGGCCTACGACATCGCCCCGCAGATGCTCGCTACGGTTCAAGCCGCCGCGAAGGAGCGTGGTTTGACGACCGTGCGCACGCAACAGGGTGCGGCGGAAACGCTGCCGTTCGCCGATGCGAGCTTCAACTGGGCCGTGAGCCGCATGAGCGCGCATCACTGGCGCGACGTGCCGCGCGCGCTGGCCGAGGTGCACCGCGTGCTCAAGCCAGGCGGCCGGCTGAAGTTCATCGACATTGCGGGCATCGACGATCCGCTTTACGACACGCATATTCAGGCGATCGAACTGTTGCGCGACGCTTCGCACATTCGCGACTATCGCGCCGACGAGTGGATTGCGATGCTCGACGCCGCCGGCTTCGATGCGAAGGTGAGTGAGCGCTGGCGCATCGCACTCGACTTCGAATCGTGGGTCACGCGCATGCGCACGCCGCCCGAGCGCGTGACGGCGATCCGCTCGATGTGGGAGCGCGCGCCCGATGAAGTGCGCCAATATTTCGATGTGCAGAGCGATTTCTCGTTCAAGCTCGACGCGCTGATGATCGAGGCGACGCGGCGCGACTGAAGCGAGGTCATGGCAATAAAAAACGGCGTCGTGCCCGCGAAGGCACGACGCCGTTTGCACATGAGCACGGCGCGAACGCTTGACCCGTCGCTTAACCCGTATTGCGCAGCCCCGCCGCAATCCCGTTGATCGTAAGATGAATCCCGCGCTGCACGCGCGGGCTCGGGTCGCCGGCGCGATAACGCTTGATCAGCTCCACCTGCAAGTGATTCAACGGATCGAGGTACGGGAAGCGGTTCTTGATCGAGCGTGCGAGCAGCGGGTTGTCGGCGAGCCGTTCGGCCGCCCCCGTGATCTCGCCGAGCACCTTCGTCGTGCGCTCCCATTCGGCCACGATGCGCTCGAACACGAGCTTGCGCAGCTTCTTGTCGGCCACGAGCTGCGCGTAGCGCGAGGCCACCGCGAGGTCGGTCTTCGCGAGCGTCATGTCCATGTTCGAGAGCAGATTCGAGAAGAACGGCCAGGTCTTGTACATCTTCTTGAACATCGCAAGACGGCGCGCGCGCTCGGCGTCGCTGCCCGCATCGTTGAGGTATGAAGACACCGCGCTGCCAAAGCCGTACCAGCCCGTGAGCAGCAAGCGGCACTGGCCCCACGAGAAGCCCCACGGAATCGCGCGCAGGTCGTCGATCTTGCGGTTCTTCGGGTCCTGCAGCTTGCGCGAGGCCGGACGGCTGCCGATATTCAGCTCCGCGATTTCCGTGATCGGCGTCGAGGCGAAGAAGTAGTCGGTGAAGCCGGGCGTCTCGTACACGAGCGAGCGGTATGCGGCCATTGCGGCGTCGGAGAGCTGCTGCATCGTCTCTTCGAAGGCGGGCAGTTGATCGGGCGCGTTGCCCGCGCCGCCCATCGGCAGCAGCGTCGCTTCAAGCGTCGCGGCAATGACCGTTTCGAGGTTGCGGCGGCCGATCTCCGGATTGCCGAACTTGCTCGCGATGACTTCGCCCTGTTCCGTGAGGCGGATCTGGCCTTCCACCGTACCCGGCGGCTGCGAGAGGATCGCGTTGTAGGTCGGGCCGCCGCCGCGGCCTACCGTGCCGCCGCGGCCGTGGAACAGACGCAGCGTGATGCCGCGCTGCTTGTACAGCGCGACGAGCGCCAGCTCCGCACGATACAGCTCCCAGTTCGACGTGAGGAAGCCGCCGTCCTTGTTGCTGTCCGAGTAGCCGAGCATGATTTCCTGCTCGTTGCCCTGGTGCTCGACAATGCCGTCGATGCCCGGCAGCGCGAGCAGGTCGCGCATGATGCCCGGCGCGTGGCGCAAGTCGGGAATCGTCTCGAAGAGCGGGATCACCATCAGCGCGGCCTTCGCGGGGTCTTCCGCGTGGCCGAGGCGCCCGCTCACGAGGCCGGTTTCCTTTTGCAGCAGCAGCACCTCGAGCAGGTCGGAAACCGTTTCGGTGTGCGAGATGATGTAGTTGCGCACCGCGCGCGCGCCGAACTTCTCGCGCGTCACGCGCGCCATTTCCAGCACGCCCAGCTCGCTCTTCACGAGGTCCGAATAGTCGAGGTACGGCGAGCGCAGCGTGCGCGGATCGGCGAGCTGCGCGAGCAGCACGATCTGCTTGTCTTCTTCCGAAAGCGCCGCGTAGTCGGCTTCGACGCCGGCGCGCGCGAGCAGCTCCGTAATCACCGCTTCGTGAATGTCCGAGCTTTGGCGCAGATCGATCGAGGCGAGATGGAAGCCGAACACGTCGACGGCGCGCATGAGCGGCGCGAGACGCGTGGTCGCGAGCGACGCGCCATGATGCTCGGCGAGCGAATCCATCAGGATATGCAGGTCGCGCGAGAACTCATCCGCATCGGCATAGGGCTTGGCGCGCACCGGCGCGGCGTTGCGGCCCGCGCTGCGCACGGCCACCACGCCTTCGCCCAGGCGCACGCGTGCGCTGGCGGCGAGGCGCGTGTACACGCCGATCAGCGCGCGGCGATACGGCTCGTCCACGCGGTGCGGCGACTGGTCGGGCGAGGCTTCGGCCAGCGCCTTCAGTTCATCGCTTGCTCCCGCGAGCAGGTTCGACACCGAAAGCTCGGCGCCCAGACGGTGCACCTCGTCGAGGTAATGCTGGAGGATCACCTGTGCCTGGCGCTCGCTCGCTTCTTCGAGCGTGGCGGCGGTGACGTTCGGGTTGCCGTCGCGGTCGCCGCCAATCCAGCTGCCCATCTGGAAGAACGCGGGCAGGCGCGCCGAAAGGCCGTGCTCCTTCAGCTGCGTTTCGATCTCGCTGTAGAGCGCGGGGATCTCGGTGAGGAAGGTCGTGTGGTAATACGAAAGCGCGTTCTCGATTTCGTCGCCAACGGTCAGGCGCGAGTCGCGCAGCATGCGCGTTTGCCAGAGCGAGGTCACGCGTGCGCGCAGCAGTTGCTCGTTGTGTTCGAGTTCGCGGTGCGTGAGCGGCTGGTCGCGCTCGGTGAGCAGGCGCGCGATGTCGTGCTGCGAGTCGAGCGTGCTCTTGCGCTGCACTTCGGTGGGGTGCGCAGTGAGCACGGGCACGATCAGCGCGTCGTTGAAAAACTGCTGGAGCACCGGCGTCGCGGCGGAGCCCGCTTGCGCGAGACGTTCGAGCGAATGGGCGATGGTGCCGGCCTGCGGCGCCGAGCCCGCGAGGTCGTGAATGCGGCGGCGGCGATTGCGGTGGCGATCTTCAGCGATGTTCGCGAGATGCGAGAAGTAGCTGAACGCGCGCACGACGCTCACGGTCTGCTCGGGCGAGAGCGCGCGCAGCTGCTTCTCCAGCGCGAGTGCATCGGCGTTGTCGTCCTCGCGGCGAAAGCGCACTGAGGTCTGACGAATGGTCTCCACCACGTCGAACACGGCGTCGCCTTCCTGCTCGCGCAGCACGTCGCCGAGCAGGCGGCCCAGGAAGCGGATGTCTTCGAAGAGCGGCTGGTCCTTGTCGTCGCGCGCGCGGCCGTTGCGCGAGACGCCGGCGCCCGCTTTCGGGGCTTTCGCCGCCTTCGGGGCCTTCGTGGCTTTAGCGGCCTTCGGCGTCTTCACCGCCTTTGCTGCCTTGACGGCCTCGGCGGCCTCTTTGGCCTGGGTCGCCGGTTTGGTCGTGACGGATTTCGTGGTCTTCGTAGTCTTCGTCGTTTTCGCCGGTTTCGTGGACGGCGTGGCCGGTGCGGCCTTCGAAGTTGCGTTCTGCGATGCGGTGTTGCGGCGCTCTGCGCGCGCCGAGCCTGAAGACTTCACGATGTTTTCCTTGAGGCTTGCCAGGATATGGGCAGGTTAGTCGGAGAACTACCAACTGCATGGCCGCGGCGCGTGCCGGGCCGTGTACTGCGGGTGCAACCTGGAGAGGGTGGAAGGTGCCACCCTGCGTGAGCCGTGCGGATAGTGCAGAGGCGGTGCGGGCCGCCAAAGGCGGTGCGCCGGGTGCAGGCGTTGCTGGAGAGTGCGCCGTTGCGAGCGCGTACACAAGCCGAAGCGCCACCGCGGCGATGGCCGCAGCCATGCGGGCTGCGCATGCGCAACGCGTGCACCCTGCGCGCGCCAGTCACGCAGCCTCTTCGGGCCGCCGTGTCCACGACGTATCGCCATTGGTCGGCTCGCGGCCCATTGCGTACCAAATTGCCTACGATGAATACGTAAGCGCCGCGTGCAACGCCTGAGTCTCTTCCTTGCCGCCGCCCGCGCCTTCCCAGCCTGTCCCTGCGGGGAGGCGGTAAAAAGGGCGCGTGCTAACATTGCCTGTTATCCGATCCTGCTTTTCATCCCGTCATTCGATGTACTTGCCATGAACTCCGAGACGTTATCCGCGCCCATGCCCCGCACCCTGGTGATCGCTTCGCGGGAGAGCCGCCTCGCGATGTGGCAGGCAGAGCATGTGCAAGCTGCGCTGCACAAATTATATCCAGCCTGCGACGTGAAAATTGTTGGAATGACGACACGCGGCGATCAAATTCTCGACCGCACGCTTTCGAAGGTGGGCGGCAAGGGTCTTTTCGTGAAGGAACTGGAGCAGGCGCTGGCCGAGGGCCGCGCCGATCTCGCGGTGCACTCGCTCAAGGACGTGCCGATGGAGTTGCCCGAAGGCTTCACGCTCGCGGCCATCATGGAGCGCGAGGACCCGCGCGACGCGTTCGTCTCCAACGACTACGATTCGCTCGCCGCGTTGCCCGCGGGCAGCGTGGTGGGGACGTCCAGCCTGCGCCGCGAGTCGATGATCCGTGCGCGCTATCCGCATCTCGAGGTGAAGCCGTTGCGCGGCAATCTCGACACGCGCCTCGCCAAGCTCGACCGCGGCGACTACGCGGCCATCATTCTCGCGGCTGCGGGCTTGAAGCGTCTTGGCCTCGGCGCGCGCATCCGTGCGCTGATCGAGCCCGAGGACAGCTTGCCGGCGGCGGGCCAGGGCGCGCTCGGCATCGAAATCCGCGTCGACCGCGCCGATATCGCCGCATGGCTCGCACCGCTGCACGACGACGCCACCGCGAAGGCCGTCGAGGCCGAGCGCATGGTTTCGCGCGCACTGGGCGGCAGCTGCACGGTGCCGCTCGCGGCCTACGCGCAGTGGCACGACGGCATGCTCGCGCTGCGCGGCACGATCGCCACGCCCGACGCGAGCCGTGTGCTCGCCGCGCAGGAGGCCACCGCGGCGTCCACGGTCGACGAGGCCGTCGCGCTCGGCCGCCGCGTTGCCGACGACCTCATCGCGCAAGGCGCGCTCGAGATCGTGCGCGCGCTCGCGGATGCGGCCCAGGCCGCCGACGGCCCGAATACGGCGCCTCAAACAGGCGCTGCCATGAACAACCCAACCGGCACGGGCGAAGGCCCGGCCTCCCGATGATGGCCGGCCCCTGGCAACCGCGCGGCAACGCCGGCCAGCCCGACGAGTGGGGCGGCCCGGGCGACGCCTCCACCGGCGCGAAGCGCGCGTCGTCGGCAAGCGCGGATAGCGGCAGCACGCCGTTCACCGTCGTCATTACCCGGCCGGCCGGTCAGTCGGATGGGCTCGCCGGGCAGCTCGCGCAGCGCGGCATGCGCACGCTCGACTTCCCGCTCATCTCCATTGCGCCCGTGACCGACGAAGCGCCGATGCGCGCCGCGCTCGGCGCGCTCGAACGCTATGCGCTCGTTGTGTTCGTTTCGCCTAACGCCGTCGATCGCGCGTTCGCATGCTATGCCTCGGTGTCCTCGATCTGGCCGCCCGCGCTGCCCGTGGCCGTGGTCGGCCCGGCGAGCGTGGCCGCGCTCGAGCGTCACGGCGTGGCCGAGCCCGAGCATCGTGTGGTGAGCCCTGCGGGCGCGGGGGAAGAAGAGCCTGCGCGCTTCGATTCGGAGTCGCTTTACGCAGCGCTCGAGAAGACCTTCGGCGCGGACGCCTTTGCCGGCAAGCGCGTGCTGATCGTGCGCGGCGACGGCGGCCGCGAGTGGCTCGCCGAGCGTCTGCGCGAAGCGGGCGCCGAGGTGGAGACCGTAGCGGCATACCGCCGTGTCGTGCCCGAGCCGCCCATCGCCACGTGGACACAGGTGCACGCGCTGCTCGAAGGCGCGCCGCACGCGTGGCTCGTCACGAGTTCCGAGGGCGTGCGCAACCTCGACGAACTCGCGCGCGAGCACCTCACGGCGGGCGAGATCGTCGAACTGCGTCATGCGCCGCTCGTCGCGCCTCACCCGCGGATCGCCGAGACGGCGCGCTCAATGGGTTTTGATAGGATTACGGTGTCCGGCGCGGGCGACGAACGCATCGTCGAGACGCTGCTAGGCCTCGCTTCTTCCGTTGTTCAACCGGTTCAGAACACTCCGGCCCAGACGCCGGCCAACCCACGCATGACAGATTCGAACAACTCAAGCAGCACAGCAAACCAGGGTGCCGTCGCCACGGGCGCGGCGGTTTCCTCCGGCGCGTCGGCTTCGGCCAGCGCGTCGGCGCGGCCGTCGTATGCGTCGTCGGCCGCGGGTTCTTCCGCGCCGCTGACGCCGCCGCCGGGCGCAGGCGGCGCACGGCGCGGCGCGAGCATGGGACTGCTGTGGCTCGTCGTGGTGCTGGTCGCCGCGGGCTCGGGCGCAGGCGGCTATCTCCTCAATCGCAAGCTCGATGGCCTCGGCATGCAGGCCATCCAGCGCCAGCAGGCAGGCGAGCAGCAAATTGCCGCACTGCGCGCGCGCGCCGACGAGGCCGTCTCGGGCGCGCAGCAGCTCGATAAACAGATCGCCCAGCTCGAAGGCAAGATCGCCGACGCACAGACTTCGCAGCAGGCGCTCGCGCAGCAATACGCCGATCTTTCGAAGAGCCGCGACGACTGGACGCTCGCCGAAGTCGGCCAGATGCTCTCGAGCGCGAGCGAACAGCTCCAGCTCACGGGCAACACGCAGCTCGCGCTCTTCGCGCTGCAAAGCGCGGACACGCGCCTCGCCGCTTCGGAGAACGCGCAGGCCATCGCCGTGCGCAAGGCCATCGCGCAGGACATCGACAAGCTCAAGGCCGCGCCGTCCACGGACCTCACAGGCCTCGCCATCAAGCTCGACACCGCGCTCGGCCAGATCGACTCGCTGCCGCTCTCGGGCGAAGCGATCGTCGCGCATACGAAGCCCGAAGCTGCGCAGCCCGCCGATGTCGCAAAGGTTGCCGCCGCGACCAACCAGGCGAAATGGAAGGTGTGGATCGACACGTTCGTCGACGGCGTGGGCAAGCAGATCGCGAGCCTCGTGCAGGTGCGCCGCATCGATAACGCGGACGCCATGCTCGTGTCGCCCGATCAAGGCTACTTCGTGCGCGAGAACCTGAAGCTGCGTTTGCTCTCGGCGCGTCTGTCGCTGCTTTCGCGCAACCAGGACACGCTCAAGTCCGACCTCGCGGCCGCCGACGCCACGCTGGCGCGCTACTTCGACGGCGCCTCGAAAGACACGCAAACCGTGCGCGATCTGCTCAAGCAAGTGAACGACGGCTCGGCCGCCGTCGCGCTGCCCACGCTCGACACGAGCCTGAAGGCGATCCAGCAATACCGGAGCCGGGGGTAAGACATGGCGATCCGTGGACTCCTCTGGCTCGCGCTTCTCTTCGCGATTGCCGTCGCGCTCGCAACCGTCGGGCGCTTCGACACCGGGCAGGTGCTGCTCGTCTATCCGCCGTATCGGGTAGACGTCTCGCTCAACCTGTTCGTGGTCGGCATCGTGGTGGCCTTCCTGCTGCTGTACGCGATCCTGCGTTTCGCGCGCAACATCGTGACGATGCCGCGCCGCGTGGCTGCCTACCGTGCGCGCATGCGCACCGAGAAGGCGAACTCGGCGCTGCGCGACGCCGTGGGCAATCTCTACGCGGGCCGCTTCTCGCGCGCCGAGAAGGCCGCGCGCGATTCGCTCGCTGACATCAAGAACACGAGCGCCGCGGGCCTGATCGCCGCAACGGCCGCGCATCGTCTGCATGAATACGCGCGCCGCGACGAATGGCTCACCCAGGTCGACGACCCCGACCTGCAGGAAGCGCGCCTCATGGCGACCGCCGACATGCGCGCCGACGGCCGCGACGCCGATGGCGCGCTCGCCGCGCTCACCGAAATGCGCACGCAGGGCGGCCGCCGCATTCACGCTCAGCAGATCGCACTGCGCGCCCAGCAGCAGCTGAAGAACTGGAGCGAAGTGCTCAAGCTCGTGAAGACGCTGGAAAAGCGCGAGGCGCTGCACCCGGCCGTGGCCGTGCGTCTGCGCCAGCTCGCGGCGGAAAACCTGCTGCGCGATCGTCGCCACAACGCCGACGCGCTGCTCGAACTGTGGCAGTCGCTCTCGAACGTCGAGCGTCACTCGCCGCGTCTGGCCGATTGCGCCGCCGAACTGCTGATCGCGCTCGGACGCCCGGCCGACGCACGCAAGATTGTCGAGGAAGCGCTCGCGCAGAACTGGGACGCGCGCCTTTTGCGCCGCTATCCGGACACGGCTGGCAGCGACGCGCTGCCGCTCATCCAGAAGGCCGAGGCGTGGCGCAAGGAGCGCCCGGATGACGGTGACCTGCTGTTCGCGCTGGGCCGCCTGTGCCTGAAGCAGCAGCTGTGGGGCAAGGCGCAGTCGTTCCTCGAAGCCGCGCTCAAGTCCGCCGACACCACGCAGAACGAGCCGCTCAAGATCCGCTCGCATCGCGCACTCGCGCGCCTGCACGAGCAGCTCGGCGACGGCGACAAGGCTGCGTCGCACTATCGGGAAAGTGCGCTGTCGATGAACGTGGTCTAAGGAAGCTCACTGCAAATCCGAAGTCCCATCGAAAACGGCCGCCTGCAAAACAGGCGGCCGTTTGTTTTTGGAGAGCCTCGGACTGCTTCAGCGATTCACGAGTTTCGCCGGTGCGGAAAGTGCGAGCAATCCGCCCAGGATCATGAACGCTGCGAGCATGTACATGCCCGAATCGTTGGCCTTCGTGGCCTCCTTGAGCCAGCCCACCGCATACGGGCTCAGGAAGCCCGCGAGATTGCCGATCGAGTTGATGAGCGCGATGCCGGCCGCCGCGGCTGTGCCCGAGAGCCAGGCCGTGGGCAGGCTCCAGAACAGCGGCAGCGTGGTCAGAATGCCGATGGTCGCGATGGTGAGCGCCGTCATGGCGAGCGTGGTGTCGTGCGCCCAGGTGACCGAGAGCACGAGGCCGATCGCGCCGATGACAGCGGGAATCGCGATGTGCCAGCGGCGCTCACGCGTGCGGTCGGCGCTCTTCGCGAAGAGCACCATGCCGACCACGGCCGCCGCGAACGGAATCGCCGAAAGCAGGCCGATCGTGAGCGCGTCTTTCACGCCCGTCGCCTTGATGATGGTGGGCAGCCAGAAGCTCACGCCGTAAAGGCCCATCACGAACGAGAAGTAGGTGAGGCTCATGACCAGTACGCGCGGGCTCGTGAGTACGCTCATGAGCGGCGGGTCTTCCTTGGTGGCATCTTCGGCGGCGATGTTGCGTTCGAGCAGCGCGCGCTCTTCTTCGGTGAGCCACTTGGCTTTGCCGATGCGGTCGTCGAGCACGAAGAACACCAGCACGCCGACGATCACCGAGGGCAGCCCTTCGAGCAGGAAGAGCCACTGCCAGCCCTGCCAGCCATTCGCACCGTCGAAGGACTTGAGAATCCAGCCCGACACCGGCCCGCCAATCACGCCCGAAAGCGCAATGGCCGTCATGAACCACGTGGTCATGCGCCCGCGCCGATGCGCCGGATACCAGTAGGTGAGGTAGAGGATGATGCCGGGAAAGAAGCCCGCCTCGCACAGGCCGAGCAGAAAGCGCATCACGTAGAACATGGTGGGCGTGGTGACGAACATCGTCAGGATCGAGACGAGGCCCCACGTGACCATGATGCGCGCGATCCATACGCGCGCGCCCACGCGATGCAGGATCACATTGCTTGGCACTTCGAACAGAAAGTAACCGACGAAGAAAATGCCCGCGCCGAAGCCATAAACCGCATCGGAGAGATTGAGTGCCGAACTCATCTGCAGCTTGGCGAAGCCTACGTTCACGCGGTCCAGATACGCGACCACGTAACACAGCATGAGAAGCGGAATGAGCCGCCACGCGACTTTGCGATACGTGGCTTCCTCGAAGGCGGAGGGCGGTGCGCCCGCTCCCGCTTGCGGCAGGTGATTCGCTGGACTGGCCATGGTGTCTCCTTTGTCGACCGGAGATGGCGCTCCGGTCCCATGCAGAGCAAGATCTTGCTCATTGGCGTGTTTGTTGTATTGCCGCCGTGTTATGGCGGGTATTCGACGCGAAAGCACGACCATTCTATACGCGCCGCCGTGGCGCGACGGCGCGTTACGCTCGGGGAAAACACCGATTAGTCAACGACTTGGCGCGCACTACACGCAGCGGCCGCCATCGACTTCGATGCAGGTGCCGGTGATGAACGCGGCTTCGTCCGAGGCGAGATAGAGGCACGCGTTGGCCACGTCCTGCGGCGTGGAAAACCGTCCGAGCGGGATGGTTGCGATAAAGCGCTGGCGGTTCTCGGGGGTGTCGGGCACGCCCATGAATTCCGCCGTGAGGCCCGTGTCGCCAATCACGGGGTTCACGCAGTTCACGCGAATCTGGTCGGGGCCCAGTTCGGCGGCGAGCGCCTTGCTGGCCACGATCATCGCGCCCTTGCTGCCGTTGTACCAGACGAGCCCCGGCCGCGGCCGGATGCCCGCGGTCGACGCGATGTTGACGAACGCGCCGCCGCCACGCTCGCGAAAATGCGGCACGAACGCGCGCACGCTCCAGTAGAGCCCCTTCACGTTGACGGCGTAGACGCGGTCGAACTCCGCTTCGCTCACTTCGAGCACGGGCTTGTTGCGATGCGTGGTGCCCGCGTTGTTGACGACGATCTGCACGCTGCCGAAGTCTTCGATGGCGGCTTCGCGCAGCGCGTGCCAGTCGGCTTCGCGCGTGATGTCGCCTTGCACCGCGATGGCCCGTCCGCCCGCGAGCGCGATCTCGCTCGCCACGCGCTCGGCCGCATCGCCGTTCAGATCGTTGATGACGACGTTCGCGCCTTCGCGCGCATAGGTCTTGGCTATGCCTTCGCCGAAGCCCGAACCGGCGCCTGTCACGACAGCCGTCTTGCCTTTGAGTCGCATGGTGTCTCCGTTTGTCTGGTGCTTGCTTGACTGCGTAAGGGTTCAGCCGTGCCGGATCGCGATTGTTTTCAGCACCGTGAAGCCATAGAGCGCCTCGAAGCCTTTTTCGCGCCCATGCCCCGAATGCCGCGTGCCGCCGAACGGCAATTCGACGCCGCCCCCCGCGCCGTAGTTGTTGACGAAGACCTGGCCCGCGCGCACGCGCCGGGCAAGACGCATCTGGCGCGCGCCGTCGCGCGTCCAGATGCCGGCGACGAGGCCATAAAGCGTGCCGTTGGCGAGCGCGAGTGCTTCTTCCTCGCTCTCGAAAGGCATGGCCGCGAGCACCGGCCCGAACACTTCTTCCTGCGCAAGACGGCTTTGCGGTGGCACGTCGCGCAGCAGGGTCGGGACTTCGTAGAAGCCGCCGCTCGGCGCATCGGCCTCGAGCCTGCCGCTCGCCGCCGTGGCGATACGGCAAGCGGTGGCTTCGTCGAGAAAGCCGCGCACGCGCTGGCGCTGCTTCTCGTTGATGAGCGGGCCGCAGTCGAGGTCGGCGCTGGCGGGGCCCACGCGCAGCTTGCCGAACGATGCAGCGAGCCGGTCGATGAGCGGCTCGTACGCACTACGCTCGATCAGCACGCGGCTGCCCGCTGAACAGGTCTGCCCCGCGTTCTGCACGATCGCGGCCACGAGCACGGGGAGCGCCGCGTCGAGATCGGCATCGGCGAAGACGATTTGCGGCGATTTGCCGCCCAGTTCCAGCGTGACGGGCACGTGGTGCTCGGCGGCCATCTGCGCGACGAGCTTGCCCGTTTGCGGCGAGCCGGTGAACGAGATGTGGTCGATGCCGGGATGCGAGGAGAGCGCCGCGCCCGCCTCATGCCCCAGGCCCGTGACGATGTTGAGCGCCCCGGCGGGCAGGCCCGCTTCGCGCGCCAGTTCGGCCACGCGCAAGAGCGACACGCAGGCGTCCTCGGCGGGCTTCACCACGCACGCGTTGCCGGTGGCGAGCGCCGCGCCCACGCTGCGGCCGAAGATCTGCATCGGGTAGTTCCAGGGCACGATGTGGCCCGTCACGCCGTGCGGCTCGCGCACCGTGAGCACCGTGTAGCCGCTCTGGTAGGGCAGGGTTTCGCCGTGCAGCTTGTCGGCGGCGCCGGCGTAGAACTCGAAATAGCGCGCGAGCGCGGCGGCGTCGGCGCGTGCCTGCTTGAGCGGCTTGCCGGTGTCGCGCGCTTCGAGCTGCGCGAGTTCCTCCTTGTGCTGGAGGACAAGACCCGAAAGCGCGAACAGCAGCCGCCCGCGCTCAGTGGCGCTCAATGCGCCCCATGCGCCCTCGAAGGCCTTGCGGGCGGCGCTGACAGCGTCGTTGATGTCGGCGGCATTGCCGCGCGCAAGCTGCGCGAAGGGCTGGCCGGTGGAGGGATCGATCGCGGCGAGCGTTTCGCCGCTGGCGCTCGCTTGCCATTCGCCGCCGATGAAGTGCTTCGCTTCTTCCATGCATGCGCCTCGTAAATGGGGGTGAAACGAGGGAGGGGAAACGCAAAACGGGAAACGTCGCCGGAGCGTGCCTCGGATGGCCCGATGGCGGGCCGCGCCGGCGGATTCATTATCGCGCCAATTGCAGGCCCTACGCGCAGGAATTCAGCAGGCACTTCATCGGCGTGCGGGAAAGCCCTGGGCCGAAGCGCCGGCCGTCCTGGCCCGCCCTGGCCGATTGGCTATAATGGCGTCCATCCTCCAACGTCCGTTCGCGCGGGTTTTGCGCGCGAACCGTCGCTTTTTCCCTTCTCAACAGAGAGCGCTCATGAGCTTTGCAAATGTCCCCGCCGGCAAGGATCTGCCGCAAGACTTCAACGTGATCATCGAGATTCCCGCGCAAAGCGATCCGGTGAAATACGAAGCCGACAAGGACCTGGGCCTGCTCGTCGTCGACCGTTTCGTCGGCACGGGCATGCGCTATCCCGTGAACTACGGCTTCATTCCGCAGACGCTCTCGGGCGACGGCGACCCGGTCGACGTGCTCGTGATCACGCCGTTCCCGCTGCTGGCAGGCTCCGTCGTGCGCTCGCGCGCGCTCGGCATGCTGCAAATGACCGATGAATCGGGCGTCGACGCGAAGCTGATCGCGGTCCCGCACGACAAGGTCTGCCCGATGACGGCCAATCTCAAGTCGCTCGACGACGTGCCCGAGTACCTGAAGGACCAGATCAAGCACTTCTTCGAGAACTACAAGTCGCTCGAAAAGGGCAAGTGGGTCAAGGTCGAAGGCTGGGTCGGCATCGAAGCCGCCCACAAGGAAATCACCGACGGCGTGGCGAACTTCAAGAAGTAAATCGCACGCTTCAGGTTCGATCGAAAAACCGCACGCGCTCGCGAGGGCCGTGCGGTTTTTTCTTGGGCGTTCGACTAGCCCACTTCGGCGACGTCGCGCAGTTCCGGCCCGCGCAGGATGCCGAGCCGCGCGGGCCTGCCCACGCCGTAGCCCTGCGCGTAGTCCACGCCCATCGCGATCATCCAGTCCACGATGGCGGCGTCCTCCACGCACTCGGCGATCGTAAGCTTCCCCGCTGCGTGCGCGACCTGGTTGATCGAACGCACGATGGCCTGGTCCAGCGGACTGTCGATGATGCCGCGGATAAAGCTGCCGTCGATCTTCAGATAGTCGACGTGCAGATGTTTGAGGTAGTTGAACGACGACATGCCCGCGCCGAAGTCGTCGAGCGCGAAACGGCAACCCTGCGCGCGCAGGCGCTCGATGAGCTTGATCGCATCGTCCATGTTCGTGATCGCGGCGGTTTCGGTGATCTCGAAGCACACGCGCTCGAACGGGATGGACCAGACGCGCTGCTGCGCCTCGATATAGTCGGCGAGCTGCTCGTCGCCGAGCGAGGCGCCCGAGAGGTTGATCGACCAGGTGCCGTAATCGTGCGTGCCTTCGGCGATCATCGCGAACGCGCTCGCGATCACCCAACGGTCGATGGCCGGCATGAGGTCGAAGCGCTCCGCCGCGCCGATAAAGGCCGACGGCTCCACAAGCGCGCCGGAAGCGGTCTGCATGCGCAGCAGCAGTTCGACGTGCGTGTCGTCGGCCGACGATGCCTGCGCGAGCGAGAGAATCTTCTGGCCGAACAGGCAGAACTGGCCGTTTTCGAGCGCGGCCTTGATGTCGGAGACCCATGCCATCTGGGCGTGGGTTTGCGAGAGTTCCTCGTCGTCATAGCGAAAGCGGTGCACGCGGTTGCGGCCTTTCTTCTTCGCCATGTAGCACGCCACGTCCGCGGCCTTCATCACTTCCTTCACGGAAACGAGGCCTGCCGCTTCGCTGACCAGTCCGATGCTCACGCTCGTCTGCACGATGCGACCGGCGCCCGTGAAGCGGATCGCGGCTATGCCCGCGCGCAGGTTCTCCGCAAGCAGCGATGCGTGCGCCGCCGTGCAGTGCGGCAGCACGACGCCAAATTCGTCGCCGCCCAGGCGCGCAATGATGTCCTCGCCGCGCAGCTCGTTTTTGAGCACGCGGCAGACCTGGCGGATCAGTTCGTCGCCGGTCGAATGGCCGCACGTGTCGTTGACGACCTTGAACTGGTCGAGGTCGAGAAACATGACCGCGTGGCCATGTCCCGGCTGCCCCGGCTGTGTATTGCCACCGTCGTCGAGCAGCGCGGCGAGCCGCCGCTCGAATTCGCGGCGGTTGTAGATGTCGGTGAGCTCGTCGTGGGTCGCCTGGTAGGCGAGGCGGGCCGCGTGTTCGCGCAGTGCGCTCACGTCGTAGAGCACGATCACCGTGCCGATCACCCGGCGCTGCACGTCGCGCAGCTTCGACACCGAGTAATCGACAGCGAGGCGCGAGCCGTTCGGACGCATCACGTGGAGCGTCACGCCGCCTGTGTCGTCTGTCGCAGCCGTCGCTTGTGAATTGATCAGGATATCGAATCGTTGTGGCTCGTGCGCGTCGTTGCGCAGGTCGCAGATTGCGTCGAACGGCTGCGCGAGCATATCGGCGGCCGCGCGGCCGAGCATGCGTTCGGCCACGGCGTTGCAGTAGGTCACGCGCGCGTTTTCGTCGGTGCGGATCACCGCTTCGCCGATCGAGGCCAGCGTGACCTCCGCCAGTTCGCGTTCGGTATAGGCCTTCGCTTCGGCCGTCCTGAGTTCGGTGATGTCGAACAGGCAGCCGACCATACGCACGGCGCGCCCGCGCGCGTCGCGCACCGCCTGGCCGCGTGCGCGGCACCAGCAGTAAGTGCCCGCGAGCGTGCGCAGACGAAATTCCACATCGAATGGCGTTGCACGCGCAAGGTGTTGGCGCAACGCGTGGCGCACGAGCGTGAGATCGTCGGGATGGACGAGCTGAGTGAGGCCGGTATCGCTTTCGAAGCGCGTGCCCACGTCATAGCCGAGCTGCTCGTACAGCCAGTTCGAGAAGTAGCATTGGCGGCTGCCGACCTCCCAGTCCCAGAGCCCGGCGTTGATGCCTTCAAAGCCTAGTGTGAGGCGCTCCTCGTTCTTGCGAACCTCGGCTTCGAGGCGGTCGCTGCGTGCGAGCGCACGGCGGATGAATTGCGAGAACACGCCGAGCAGCACGATGGCGGAGGCGGCGAGCGCGAGTGTCAGGAGCGAGCGCGTGGCGCGTGCCGCGTCGTCGAGCGAGCGGGAGAAGCCGCTTTCGATGGGCGCGAGCTGGCTGTCGATTTCGCGCAGTTCGCGCACGAGGTTGGCGGACTCCGGCGCGTGCAGCCGGCCCGACTGCGCGAGTGCGTGCAGGCGCTCGCCTGTATCGGCGAGACGCAAGATAAAGTGGTCGCCGATATCCCAGAACGCCACCGCCGGGCGCATCCACGGCGTGTTCTTGAGCGTGCGGTAGCCCCAGGTCATGCCGTCCATATCGTCGGGCGCGATCCGGCCCAGCTCGAAGCCGCGCCGGATCGCTGCGGTGTCCGGTTGCGCGCGGTTCATTTCCAGCTTGGCCGCCCGGTCGCCGAGCGGCACGGCAATGCCGGAGAGGAACGTGCGGTAGTCCGTTTCGTCGCCGGTGCGCGCATAGCGCTCCAGGGCGTGAACGGCGTCCTTCTGACCCTTCGACCAGCTGCTTTCTCCTGCCACATAGGCAAGCAGGATCGACATGATCGAGAGACTGGCCGCGGCGATCACCGCCATGACGGCCGCGAGCAGCCATAGCGGCAGCAGGACCGCGGTCGTGCGCCGCAATCCGTGCCAACCGGGGGCAAGCCGGCTCGTCTCCGCCTTAATAGGTCTCTGCATGCCTCACCGGCCCCGTCCGAGGTGAAATGAGCGCGCACGCCGGGGGCTAGGACCGGCGTCTTGTGCGCAATAACGGCGGAGGCTGCGGGCGGCTTTAGGCTTTACGCGGGGTGTTCGATGAAAAGAGCAAACGCCCGTTTGGCAAGACGTTTGCTCGGTTTGCTCATTCTGATGCTTCGGTGTCCGGGGGCGTATCCGGCGGCGGGGGTGGCGGCGGCAGGACCGATTCGAGCGTGCGCGCGCCGGCCGCGAGCGCGCGCTTTTCGCGCGGGGTGAGGCGTTTGACCCAGTATTCGGCGCTCGACGCGCGCGCCCGGTCGGCGAACTCGAACTGCGCGAGCACCTGCACCGGCTTGCGCGAGCGCGTGTAGCGCGCGCCCGTACCGCTCGCGTGCTGCGCGAAGCGGGCTGCGACGTCGATGGCAATGCCCGTGTAGACGCTGCCGTCGGCGCATTCGAGCATGTAGAGGAACCACGGCATGGAGACGGAAAGCGGGCGGCGCGTATCTGGATGGGCGAGCGTGAGTGTCCCACAGATCTCATCGCATGCTAAGTCCTGTCAGTCTCGATGGAGGTCGGCTTGCCGCGCCGCGCCGCGCTAAAGTTTTACGGAAAGGCGGCCGTAATGCAGTCGAGAGCAGTGTTCGGCAGCGGCGTCGCGCTGGCCGGGCAACTGAAAGAAGCGCGCGGAACAAGCGCGGAATATGCGAAGAAGAAGCAGTCAATAACGAGAATGAATGTACTGGTACGGGGAGCGTGCGCGCTGAAGAAGCGGCTCGCCGCGGCACTTTTCAATCGCACGATGCTGCAGGGGCTTCTTGCCATCGTATTCGGCATTGCGGCTGCGCTCGTGCTGCCACAACTGTTCGGTGAGGAGTTCGCCACGCGCAAGGCCGCGAGTGTCTACGCGCCCGTTGCGGGGCAGGTGTACGGCAACGGCTCACGCGACGCGATTTCCGTCCTGGTGATCGACGACGCCTCGCTCACTCAGTCTGGGCAGACTTGGCCTGCAAGCTACGGCTATTACGCCCGGCTCCTCGACGCATTACAGGGCTACAAGCCGCGCGCCGTATTCTTCGACATCATGTTCCGGGATCCTCGTCCCGACCCAACGCTCGCGTTGTTCGCGCAGCGTTTGTGCATGCTGCGGGCCAGCGGCACGAGAGTCTACCTTGCGGGAACACCTGACGAGGCCGGCGTATTGCGCGTGCGTGCGGGCCTCGATGAACTGCGCGGGCGCTGCTTCGAGCCGGTCGCGATCACGTTCCGGCCCGACGAAGTCGACAAGCTCGCGTGGTCTTACCCGCTCGAAACGCACAGCGGTAGCAACCCCGTTGGGCCCAGCGCTGCACTCGCGATTTACGACGACCTCGCGAAGAAGCCGATCGACGATGCAAGCGTGCCGATGGCGCTCTCGTGGGGACTTGCTCCTGCGGCCGACGGCTTGCGCTTGCTCGCGCCTGCTCGGGCCGTGGAAGAGGGCGAGAGACAGGAGCGTCACGAAGCCTATTGCCGTACCGATCATGGCTTGCTCGAAATCGCGCCGTTCGGTTTGCGCGAGTGGCTCTTTCACGACGCGGAGAAGCCGGTCTGTGTCTACCACGAAACGGTCTACGGCTATGACTTCGCGAGCTCCGACGACGTTGGCGAGACCCTGCTCAAGCGCGCACTGACCGATCGCGTCGTCATGATCGGCACCGCGCGAGAGTATTCGAATGACTATGTGATTTCGCCGATCCACGGACGCGTTCCAGGTGTCTATCTTCACGCGATGGCGCTCGACAATCTCTTGACCTACGGCCCGCGCTACAAGCACGCGACGGCGCTCGCACTGCGAGCGGACCGCGATCACGTGCACCTGTTCATGCTGGTTGCGGGCGGACTGCTGGCAGTGGTGGCGGTGCGCCTGGCGAAAAACCGCATACGCAAGAAGGTAGAACGCGAGCGCGAGCCCTTCAATGGCTTAACGCGCTGGGTTGCACGACGTGTCGGCGAATCGGTCGCCTGGTTCGTCAAGCGCTCGGTTGAGATCGTGGCGTCGCTGGCGCTGGTCGCCCTGCTGCTGTATCTCGGCCAGTCCGTGCTGAATATGGGCTTTCTGAGCATCGTGGATATCGCGGTGTTCGCGCTTGCGGCGGAATGGTTCGAGTGGAACGAGAAGCTGGTCATTTGGCTGTTCGGTCCCGAGAAAGAATCGGAGGACGGTGAGGACGCCAAAGCGCATGTCGACGTAAAAGAGCAATGTCAGCAGGACTAAATAAGCCAACAGGCAAATCACCACGCAAACGGGGAATGAATATGAAGCAAAGCCGCAATCTGAACATCATGCCGAAACTCGTGCGCCGCGGGGCGAAAACTGCGCTGGCTCTCGCGCTCGCACTTGCCGCAACGTGGACTGCCGTGGCCGTGGCCGGCCAGTCGATCATGAGCGCAAAACGCGACCCGCTGCCGCTTTACGCTGCCCCCACGCCGGCTGCGCCCGTCAGTTCGACGCACGCGAGCGGCCTGCCGTGGCCGGTACTCGAAGAGAATTCGGGCTATTACCGCGTGAAGGTGGACGGCAAGGACTACTGGGTGGACTCGATGAACGTGCGCGCGAGCCAGATTGTGAAAGCGAATTGCGAGAAGACCGCGGGAGGCACGCAGAGCGCGGGCGATCTCGGCTCGTCGACGAACCGTTGCCAATGAGGCCGCCATTCGCCTACGCCGCAGTGGCCTGTGCCGCCGCGCTCGCGCTCGCACTTGCGGGCTGCGCGAACTTGCCAGTGCCCTCCGGCTTTGCGACACTTTCTTCACTCGCACCAGGCGCGCCCGAGAAGCCAGTCGTCACGACCGCGGGCGAACTGCCGCCGCCGCCCGCGCACACTTGGTCCGACCCGAAGCAGGATCTCAACGACCATCGCGCCGACGGCTGGGGCCTCGTTTCCATGCCGGAGATGGAGCAATACCTCAACGCGCTGCTACAGAAGATCAAAGTGGCGACCGGTACGGTGGACTGGCCCGTCACCGTGCATATCACGTCGGACACATCGCTCAACGCAAGTTCGACGGCGGCGGGCAACATCTACATTCCGCTTGGCTGGATCATGTCGGCGGAATCTGAGGACGAGATTTTTGCGATCCTCTCACACGAATACGGCCACATTTACCTGAACCACTACGCGGTGTACGACGTGCGCAATGCGGGCGACGCTTCCGCGATCCTTGCAGGCGTGACGTGGTCGGTTGTGAACCGCAACGTCGTCGATCGCGGCTGGAACGGGCTCGACAAGATCATGCTCGTGCAGAGCATAGGCACGACTGTGCTCATGCCGGCGTGGCAGCGCAGCATCGAGGAGCAGGCCGACCTCTTTGGCGCGACCGTAAGCTTGCGTTGCGGTTACTCGTATATCTATGGGTTCAAGGCGTTTCTTGAGCGCATCGACAGCTACGACACCGCGGCGCGCGAGCGCGATGAGAAGTTGCAAAAGGCGCAGGACGACGCGATGCACGAGAAGATTCGCGCTGATACGCTCGCCAGGATCCCTAAGGGATCGGTACCGATAGCCAGCGCGCCCGCAAGCGCAGTGAGCGCTAACGGTGCTGCTGCGGCGGCAGCGCCAACCTCTGATGCACAGCCATCTGGCCCCGCGCAGGCTCTGCAGGGCATTAACGACGCGCTCGCGAAGCTCAACGAGGCGCTCACGCAGGGACAGGTGAGCCTGAACACCGGCGCTTACGACGCGCAGCGCACATTGGACCGTGCGCTGGCGAAGGGTATGGCGTCGCTGCGCGATACGCACCCGGAGGGCGCTGCACGTGAGGACGACCTCAGCAAGGCCGTGGAGGGCCTGATCGCGGGAAAGCGACCGCCTGCGAAGACGGCGCCGTGGGAAGCCGCGCGTAAGCAGCGGCACACGAAGGAAGTGCTCGCACATTACGCGATGCTGAGCGACATCGACATGCTGGAGGCCCAGCGTCGCTATGGCGAGGCGTACCGGCTTGCGCAGAGAGCGGCTTCGGGCGCCACGGCGAACGACGCCGCCCCTGACTACTATCTTGCCAATTTGCTGGCGCTCTCCGGCGCTCGTTCGAGCGAGACGCCGAGGCAGATTCTCGCGCGCAACCAGAAAGCGCCAGAGCGTTCATGGCGTGTGCAGGTGCAACTCGCCGATGCAACGGCGGCCGGCGACCGGGCACAGGCACGTGCATTTCTGGAAGGGCAGTTCGCCTGGTTCGGGCAGGCGCCACAAACGTGGCCCGATATGATCGCGTTCTATCGCGACACGGGCGACGCGCAGCGCGGCAAGCAGATGGCGCTCACCTGCGGGATCAACTTCCCCAACTACCGCGCCGCGTGCTCGAATGCGAGCATGACGCCAGCAGAGCTTGCGCAGATCAAGGCAAAGACGGACGCGCACGCCAAGATGCTCGTCGACAACGTTTCGCACCGCTGGTTCAAGCAGTAGTGGGCGGGACGTCCGTTGTGCCCGGACACATCAAGCACGAAAAGGATT
The DNA here is from genome assembly GCF_905220155.1 of Paraburkholderia sp. J7. Lineage (NCBI taxonomy): Bacteria > Pseudomonadati > Pseudomonadota > Betaproteobacteria > Burkholderiales > Burkholderiaceae > Paraburkholderia > Paraburkholderia sp. J7. Next base: position 424,292 of record NZ_CAJMYZ010000004.1, read on the forward strand.
GCGCTCATTGAGCTCGTGCATATAGGCGTGAATATGGTTGGTCTCGTTTTCGAGAAAGCGCGCAACGGCGTCCGAGAACGCAGGGTGGGCGAGCCAGTGCGCCGAGCGCGTGGCGGTGGGCAGGAAACCGCGCGCCATCTTGTGCTCGCCTTGCGCACCGCCTTCGAACACATCGAGCTTTTCCTCGATGCAGAATTCGAGCGGCTGATAGTACGCGGTCTCGAAGTGCAGGCACGGCACGTGTTCGAGCGCGCCCCAGTAGCGGCCATAGAGCGTGCCGCCCTGGCTATTCTCGCCGCGCTGCCAGACCACGAGCGAACTCGCGATCGGCTTGCCTTCGTGCTCGGCGATCACGAGCAGCAGATTCTCCGGCATCGTCTCGCCGATCGTGCGGAAGAAGTCGAGATTCAGATACGGCGAAGAGAAATGCTCGCGGTACGTCTGCCGGTAGCAGCGGCTGAAAAAGCGCCACTCGGCGTCGCTGATATCCTCGCCGCGCACGCGCCGCAACGTCACGCCCGCCTCGCGCACCTTGCGGCGTTCCGCACGGATGTTCTTGCGCTTCTTCTGCTCGAGCGTCGAGAGGAAGTCCTCGAAGTCGCGATAGCCGTCGTTGAGCCAGTGAAACTGCACGCCTTCACGCTGCATCATGCCGAGGTCGGTCAGCGCCGCGGCGTCTTCGGTGGTCGGAAAGAGCACGTGCAGCGACGAGACGTCGGCCTGCTCGGCGAACGCGAGCAGCGTGGCGGCCAGATGGCGGCGCGCGGTGGTGTCGGCGGCGAGCAGGCGTGTGCCCTGCACCGGCGTGAACGGCACGGCGCACAAGAGCTTCGGGTAGTACTCGAGGCCGTTGCGCTTGTAGGCGTCGGCCCAGGCCCAGTCGAACACGTATTCCCCGTACGAGTGGCCTTTCAGGTACACCGGCGCGGCGGCGGCGAGGCGCCCCGTGCGCGTGTCCGTGAGCGTGACGAACTGCGCGGCCCAGCCCTCGTCCGGCGTGGTGCAGCGCGTGGCGTCGAGCGCCGCGAGGAATTCGTGGCGCAAAAAAGGCGTAGGCTGCGCCTGGCGTGCGAGCAGCGCGTTCCATTCGGCGGCGTCGACCTCGGACGGTGAGCCGAGGATGCCCGTGCGATAATCGAAATGTTCCTGTTTCAACTTGCGTGCCCGTTGGCGTGGGAAGCGGCGTAGGTGTTTCAACAGCGCCTGCCGCGGCAAACGGTCATGGTAAAGCAAACGTCCCGAGCGGGTGAGGACCGCCGCGCCGCTTGCAGCGGCGGCAGCCACGCGGGGTATCAAGCGGCATCACGTGGCACCAAGCGGCATCAAGCAGCCCGAACGTCAGAGCGCGCGCTTTCGTGCGCGGCGCGCCCGCCTCAAGGTTATCGAAATGAAAGAGCGCTTCTTCAATCTCTATACGCACGGCTTTGCGCGCGTGGCCGTGGGCGTGCCCCGCTGCCGTGTGGCCGACCCTGCGTTCAACGCCACCGAGACGCTCGCGCTCGCGCGCGAGGCTGCTGCGAAGGGCGCGGCGCTCGTCGCGTTCCCCGAGCTGGGCCTCTCGGCCTATACCTGCGACGACCTGTTCCATCAGCAAGCGTTACTCGACGCCTGTGAGCGCGCGCTCGCGCAGATCGTGGAAGCCTCGGCCGCGCTGCCGCTCGTGATGATCGTCGGGCTGCCGGTGCGCGCGGGCCATTCGCTCTTCAACTGTGCCGCTGTCGTGGCAGGCGGACGTGTTGCGGGCGTCGTGCCGAAAAGCTTCCTGCCGAACTACGGCGAATTCTACGAGCCGCGCCAGTTCAGTCCCGCCGATGTCGCGAGCACCGACACCGTGCGCCTCGCCGGCGCGGACGTGCCGTTCGGCGCGTCGCTGCTGTTCGACGTGCCGCAGATCGCGGGTCTGCGCTTTCACGTGGAGATTTGCGAAGACGTCTGGGTGCCGATTCCGCCGTCGTCGTTCGCCGCGCTTGCGGGTGCTTCGGTGCTCGTGAATCTTTCGGCGTCGAATGTCGTGGTGGGCAAGGCGGGCTACCGGCAGCAACTGGTGTCGCAACAGTCGGCGCGCTGTCTCGCGGCGTATCTGTACACCTCGGCGGGCAAGGGCGAATCGACCACCGACATGGCCTGGGACGGCCACGCGCTCGTGTGCGAAAACGGCGAACTGCTCGCGCAATCGGAGCGTTTCCCGGACGACTCGCACCTCATCTTCGCCGACATCGATCTCGCGCGCTTGCAGCAGGAGCGCATCCGCCAGACCACGTTCGGCGATTCGATTCGCCGCCACGCCGATGAGGTCGCGAAGTTCCGCGTGATGTCATGTGAGCTGGCGGGCGAGGGCGCCTGGGCGCGCGAAACGCTCGCGCTGGCGCGCCGCGTGGAGCGCTTCCCCTACGTGCCGGCCGATCCGAAGCGCCGCGACGAGCGCTGCAACGAGGTCTACAACATCCAGGTGCAGGCCCTCGTGCAGCGGCTTTCGCAGGCGGGCATCAAGAAAGTGGTGATCGGCGTGTCGGGCGGGCTCGACTCCACACATGCGCTGCTCGTGTGCGCGAAGGCGATGGATCGCCTCGGGCTGCCGCGCGCGAACATCCTCGCGTACACCATGCCCGGCTTCGCCACGAGCGAGCGCACGCTGCGCCAGGCACGCGAACTGATGGCGCTCGTCGGCTGCACGGCACGCGAAATCGACATTCGCCAGAGCTGCATGCAGATGCTCGAAGACCTTGGCCATCCGTATTCGGAAGGCAAGGAAACCTACGACATCACCTTCGAAAACGTGCAGGCCGGCGAGCGCACGAATCACCTGTTCCGCCTTGCCAACTTCAATCACGCGATCGTGATCGGCACAGGCGATCTCTCCGAGCTTGCGCTCGGCTGGTGCACGTACGGCGTGGGCGATCACATGTCGCACTACAACGTGAACGCGAGCGTGCCGAAGACGCTCATCACGCATCTCGTACGCTGGGTGGCCGAAACAGGCCAGATTGGCCAGAACGGCGAGAGCGGCCGCGACGTGCTCGAGGCGATTCTTGCCACCGACATCAGCCCCGAGCTGATTCCGGGCAAGTCCGATGGCGCGCCCGAGCAGAAAACCGAGAGCACGATCGGGCCATACGAGCTGCAGGACTTCAACCTCTACTACACGCTGCGCTTTGGCTTCGCGCCTTCGAAGGTGGCGTTCCTCGCGCGCCACGCGTGGGGCGACCGGGAAGCCGGGGCGTGGCCTGAGAACGCGAAAGTCGTGCGCAACCAGTACGATCTTGCGGCGATCAAGCGCAATCTGCGCATATTCCTCGACCGCTTCTTCCGCCAGAGCCAGTTCAAGCGCACCTGCGTTCCGAATTCGCCGAAGGTCGGCTCGGGCGGCTCGCTGTCGCCGCGCGGCGACTGGCGCGCGCCGAGCGATTCGGAGTCGGTGGTGTGGCTCGCCGACCTGGAACAGGTACCCGATGAAGCGAGTGGGGCGAGCGCGGGCAAGCCCTCGGCTTGAGCCCCGGCCGCACAGCGTAGAATCCCGATAGGTTCTGAAATTTCCGACTGATCCGATAACGAGACGAGGTTCGCCATGAAACGCATTACTGCCGTGATCAAACCGTTCAAGCTCGACGAAGTGCGCGAGGCACTCGCCGAAGTGGGCCTCACGGGCCTGACCGTCACCGAGGTCAAGGGCTTCGGCCGCCAGAAGGGCCATACGGAGCTTTACCGCGGCGCCGAATACGTGGTCGACTTCCTGCCGAAGGTGAAGATCGAGGTGGTCGTCGCGAACGATCAGGCCGACCAGGTGATCGACGCGATCATCGGCGCGGCGCGCACGGGCAAGATCGGCGACGGCAAGATCTTCGTGACCGACGTGGAGCGCGTGATCCGCATCCGCACGGGCGAGGAGAACGAAGCGGCGGTGTGAGGCCGTCCGCTTTGCGGCCCCGAAGTACACGAAGCACCGGATGCACCAATAGAAAAGGGGACGGCGCCGCTTTCGCGGCCCGTCCCCAGCATAAAAAACGGTGCGATACCCTTTCGGACATCGCACCGATACGCGCCTCTCGCAGCAGCGTGAAAACGTCGATGTAGCTGTTCTGTCTACACTCGCTTCAAATTAGAACGAGTGCTGGATACCTGCGTACACGCCAACCTGGCTGTGGCCCGGCAGCGGGTTGCCGGTTGCTGCCGCCGTACCGAAGTTGTTGGCGTTCAGGCCGAAGTTGGCCGTCTTGCTGTTCTGCACCGTGCCAGCCTGGATGTCGAGCAGCGTGCGCTTGGACAGGTTGTACGAACCACCAACCGTGTACAGCGTGGCGTTGCCGCCGCCGTTGTTCGCATTGACGTGGTAGACGGCTGCGATCAGCGCTGCAGCCGGCGTCATTTGCCACGTCACACCGCCCCATTCGTGGTCAAGCGTGGTCGGCTGACCGATGATGCCCGGGTTCATGCCCGACGAACGGATGGCTTCATAGCCGCCCTGAACCTTGAATGCGCCCAGGAAGATGTTGAACATCGCCATGTAGTCGCGCGAGTACGCGAACACGCCGTTGCCGGTAGCCTGGGTGCCGACCGGAGTCGTGTTGCCGCCGTTGAGCGCGTTGTAGACGCCGCCGAGCTGACCGTTGTTCGGATTGCGGATTTCGTCATACAGACCGCGGACCTGGAACAGCGAGCTCGTGTAGGTGAGCTGCAGGCCAGCTTCGCGACCTTGCGACGTCGAGCCGTTGCCGTTCCAGTTCGTTGCGTTCGAGAACGCGTACTGGCCGTACACGTCGAAGCCCATCCAGTTCGGCGACTGGTACGAAATGTTGTTGCTCGATTGCGGCCAGTTGCGGCCACGGACCATCGAAGCCGACGACCAGTTCGACTGACCAAACGGGTCGAAGTCCCAAATGCCGTTGGAGATGAACAGCATGCGGCCAGCCAGCAGCGTACCGAACTGATCGTTCGCTACACCGATAGTTGCCCAGCGATTCCAGAGCGAGCCGGCCGAGCCGAGCGAGCCGTTAGCCGTGCTGAAGCTGCCTTCCAGGTGGAACAGAACCTTGTTGCCGCCACCGATGTCTTCAACGCCCTTCATGCCCCACAGGCTGGTGCCCCAGTAGCCGCTTTCGAGCTGAACCTGGCTGGAGCCGTGGGTAGCCGAGCCGATGCTGCCGGGAGTGGTGCTGACGCCGGCACCGATGCCGTTCATGTACGCGATACCCATGTCGAGGCGGCCATACAGCGTGACGCTGCTTTGTGCATGCGCGACCACGCCAGCCGACATCAATGCTGCGGCGAGCAAAGCTTTCTTCATCTTCTCCTCCATACCCTGTCAAAGAGTCAACCTTAGTACTGCGAAAGACGTCCGTGCGCTTGGCGGCGCTGCGAACAGAAATCGTCGCGTGAGGGAGAATTACCCCGAGGACCGGCGTACGGGCTGGTGCCGCTGCATGACCCGGGCTGGGTCGTCTTGCAGGTCCCCTGGTTGACTGGCATCTCCCGTTCTTTTTGAAGTGAAACTACTTTTAATGAACTTTGTTTTGCTACTTTGGTTACTAATTTAGCAAAAAAGGTCCGCGCTGGCGAACTAATTCGTGCTCGCACCCCGTGGTGTCGTCAAATTGCAATATGGCCTTCCTGGATGGTGGTCAGAGAGGTACTACAAATAGATCGAAAGCCTTACGGGATAAGGGACTCACGTCAATTTATTGGCTAAGTTCAGGATTGCCACTATTGACGAGCGATTTCACAAGGAGTAATGCGAAAAACGCCGTTTTTGACGTCAAAGCGGCGGCTTTTCGAGGGCAAAAGACGAAAAAAGAAAAGGCGCTGTAAGCGCCTTGTAAAACTACTTTTACTACATCGCCGAAAGGCGGCGACCCTGAAGGTCGTCTTACTTGAGGCTGCCTGAAAGGAATTGGCGCAGGCGCTCGCTCTTCGGATTGGCGAATACCTCGGACGGCTGGCCTTCTTCTTCCACGAGTCCCTTGTGCAGGAACATGACGTGGTTCGAAACGTTGCGCGCGAAACCCATTTCGTGCGTGACCACGATCATCGTACGGCCTTCCTCGGCGAGCTTCTGCATGACCTTGAGCACTTCGCCCACGAGTTCGGGGTCGAGCGCCGAGGTCGGCTCGTCGAACAGCATGACGTCGGGGTGCATGGCGAGCGCGCGGGCGATCGCCACGCGTTGCTGCTGACCGCCGGAGAGGTGCGAGGGGTACTGCTTCTCCACGCGCGGCGCGAGACCGACCTTCTCCAGATAGGTGCGCGCGCGATCTTCGGCTTCCTTGCGCGACAGACCCAGCACGTGCACCGGCGCTTCGATCACGTTCTCGAGCACCGACATGTGCGACCACAGGTTGAAGTGCTGGAACACCATCGCGAGCTTGGTGCGCACGCGCTGGAGCTGCTTCGCGTCGGCGGGGTGCAGCGCGCCCGTGCGCTTGTCGGCGCGCGTGGCGACTTCCTCGCCGTCCACCACGATGCGCCCGGCGTTGGGCTGCTCGAGGAAGTTGACGCAGCGCAGCATCGTGCTCTTGCCCGATCCGGACGAGCCGATCACGCTGATCACGTCGCCTGCATTGGCTTTCAGGGACACGCCCTTGAGGACTTCGTTGTCGCCGTACTTCTTGTGGATGGAGTCGACGAACAGCTTCTGCTTCTGGGAATTCATCAAATAGCCTCTAGCGGACTCACTTGCCTTGCGGTCGCAGGTACGCGAGCCAGCGGCGCTCGGCGCGGCGGAACAGCCACACGAGCGTGAAAGAAATGATCAGGTACAGCAGGGCGGCGATGCCGAACGCGCCGAACGACTGGTACGTCGCCGAGTTCACGTCGCGCGCGATCTTCAGGATGTCGGGCACGGTGGCCGTGAAGGCCACGGTCGTTGCGTGCAGCATCAAGATGACTTCGTTGCTGTAGTAGGGCAGTGCGCGACGCAGCGCCGAAGGCAGGATCACGCGGCGGTACAGCGTGAACTGCGACATGCCGTAGGCGCGCGCGGCTTCGATCTCGCCGTAGGGCGTGGCCTTGATCGCGCCCGCGAAGATTTCCGTGGTGTACGCACAGGTGTTGAGCGTGAACGCAAGCAGCGTGCAGTTCATGCCGCTTCTGAAGAACGCGCTCGTGAGCTCGTGATTGCGCACGATCTCGAGGCTGTAAAGGCCCGTGTAGCACAGCAGCAGCTGCACGTAGAGCGGCGTGCCGCGGAAGATATACGTGTAAAGCCACACGAGCCCGGCGAGCCACTTCTTCTTCGATACGCGTGCCACGGCGAGCGGCACCGAGAGGCAGAAGCCGAGCCCGATCGAGATGACGAGCAGCCACAGCGTGATGACCACGCCGCTGAAATGGTAGCCGTCGGAGAAGAGGTAGTTGCGCCAGTACTGCTGGATCAGTTGGACGAAGTCTTGCATGGTCTTGGCCTCGTGCGATTCAGAGATCCGCCTTGCGCACACCGGTGGAGTAGCGCTTGTCGAGATACATCAGCACGAAGTTGGAGACCGTGGTGATGACGAGATAGATCGCGCCGGCGAGCAGCGTGAAGAAAAAGAAGCGCAGCGTGCCCTTGCCGGCGTCCTGGCTGGCCTTCACGACATCGGCGAGACCGATGATCGAGACGAGCGCCGTGGACTTCACGAGCACCTGCCAGTTGTTGCCGATGCCGGGCAGCGCGAAGCGCATCATCTGCGGGAACATGATGCGCGTGAATACCTGCCAGTTCGTCATGCCGTAGGCGTGGCCCGCTTCGAGCATGCCGCGCGGCACCGCGATGAACGCGCCGCGGAAGGTCTCGGTGAAGTACGCGCCGTAGATGAAGCCGAGCACGACCACGCCCGCGAGGAACGGGTCGATGTCGATCTGATCCCAGCCGAGCATGTCGGTCAGGTTGTTCAGCCAGATCTGGATGCTGTAGAAGAGCAGCAGCATGAGCACGAGATCGGGCACGCCGCGAATGAGCGTGGTGTAGAGCGTGCCCGCGCCGTGCGCGACGCGGTTTTTGGAGAGCTTGGCCGCCGCGCCGATCAGCCCGAGCACGAACGAGAGCGCGAGCGACAGCACGGCGAGCTTGACGGTCTGCCAGGTGCCGGCGAGGATCAGCGGGCCGTAGCCTTGAAGAAACATGGGCAAGTCCTTGACGGTGCGTTTCTCACACCGCGAAAGGCGCGGCGTTTGTGTGCCGCGGTTCAAATCCGTTCATGGCCGCGCGGTGTTTTGCGCGGTGTTGCGTACGCGCGCGTGGCCGATGCAATTGTGCTCGTGAGCGCGCCTGTGACTGCACATGTGACTGCGCATGTGACTGCGCCTGTGACTGTATACGAAGCCCGGTGGCGGTCTATCGGGGAGCCCCCGGGGCTTTAAGCGTCGTGGCGCGCGGCGCGAGCGGTAATGTCTCGTTGTTTATTTACCTGCGTGTGCTTTCCCGTTCACTTGCCTTTATAGATATCGAAGTCGAAGTACTGCTTCGCGATCTTGTCGAACGTGCCGTCGGCATGAATCGCGGCCAGCGCCGTGTTGAACTTCGCCTTCAGGTCGGCGTCGTCCTTGCGCAGGCCGATTGCCGTGCCGTCGCCAATCGTCGCCGGGTCTTCCACTTCCGGGCCCGCCCACGCGAAACCCTTGCCGCGCGGCGTTTTCAGGAAGCCAAAGTCGGCCTGGACTTCGTCTTGCAGCGTCGCGTCGAGGCGGCCGGCGATCAGATCCTGGTAGACCTGATCCTGATTCTGGTACGAGATCACGTTCACGCCCTGCGGCGCCCAGTGTGCCTTCGCGTACGCTTCCTGGGTCGAGCCCTGCTCGACGCCCACGGTCTTGCCCTTGAGCGAGGCAGGCGTCGGCAGTAGCGGCGAGCCCGTGCGCGCGAGCATGCGTGCGGGCGCATCGAACATCTTCGCGGAGTAGTCGATCTGCTGGGCACGCTGCGGCGTCACGGTCAGCGACGACACGATCGCGTCGAACTTGCGGGCCTTGAGCGCCGGGATGATGCCGTCGAGGTCGTTCTCGACCCACACGCACTTCACGTTCATGCGCGCGCACAGGGCTTTCGTGAGGTCGACATCGAAGCCGACGATCTGCCCGTTCGGCGCTTTGGACTCGAACGGCGCATAGCTGGCGTCCACGCCGATGCGCACGGTTTTCCACTCTTTGGCGGCGGCGCTGCCCGCGATCAGGGCCAGCGCCACGCACACTGCAAACTTCTTCATCATTCTCCTGTCGAGCCGCAGCGAGTGCGAGAGCACTGACTGCGGTCCCATGCACAGCTGATACGGGCGGCGCGGCGCGGTAAGGGGCGCGCGGCCGAAGCGGGGCGGCTAAGGCTCGTGACCGTTGGCCGCCATTCTAGGCGATCAAAAATGCGGGTCGGAAAGCGCGGACGCACTCCGGCCCCGGCGGCCGCGCGCGTTGGCGCGGCGGCGGTGCCGCCCCGGGCTGTCCACCCCGGGCCATCGGGCTCGCGCTGGCCGAAAAGCGCGGTATTTTACCCGAAGCCGGAGGGTGTGCCAGTCTGACGGAGGGCAACGCTGGCAGCGCAGCCCATTGATGTCGCTGGCGAAACGATGCGGTGCGCCGCTGCGGATTGTGCAGGCGGGCCGCCGCCCTTACCTTCGAACATCGACATGATTGACCGGAGATTGCCATGCTGACCATCCGACGCGCCGACGAACGCGGCCACGCCAACCACGGCTGGCTCGATTCGTACCATAGCTTTTCGTTTGCAGACTATTTCGACGAAGCGCATATGCACTACGGTGCGCTGCGGGTGCTCAACGACGACCGCATCGCGGGCGGCCAGGGCTTCGGAGCGCACGGCCACCGCGATATGGAGATCGTGACCTACGTGCTTTCCGGCGCGCTCGCGCACCGCGACAGCATGGGCAACGGCTCGACCATCCGCCCCGGCGACGTGCAGCGCATGAGCGCCGGCACGGGCGTGATGCACAGCGAGTTCAACGGTTCGAAGGAAGAGGAAGCGCACCTGCTGCAGATCTGGCTGCTGCCGCGCGAGCGCGGCGGGGCGCCCGGCTATGAGGAAAAGCGCTTCGACGACGCCGGCAAACGCGGGCGGCTGCGCCTCATCGCTTCCCCCGACGGGCGGGACGGCTCGGTGACGGTGGGCTCGGACGCCTCGATCTACGCGGGACTCGTGGACGGCGAGGAGCGCGTCGAGTATGCGGTGCCCGCGGGGCGGCGCGTATATCTGCATGTTGCGCGCGGCGCGCTCGATGTGAACGGCCGGCGCCTTGAAGCGGGCGATGCCGCGATGATCGAAGCCGAGGCGGGCGTCGCGCTCGCAAACGGCGCAGCGGCCGAAGTGCTGCTGTTCGATCTCGCCTGAGCGTTGACCGGCAGGGGCGGGCAAGCCGGCATACGCGTAAGCGGGCAAATAAGTAAGCGGAAAAAACGCTCGCGCCAAAAAAAGCGCCGCGGGATGCGAATCCCGCGGCGCTTTGTCGCACATTTGCGCATGGGCGCGCCGCCCACGGGCGGCGCGTGCGCGAGCCGGTTACTGCGGCGCGGCCGGTGCCGAAGCGCCGCCCTTGTGGTGCTGCTCCCAGCGCTGGCGCATCTGGTCGTGGCGCTGTTCCATCTTCGCGAAGCGTTCCTTGATCGCCGTGCTCACGGTCGTCTTCTGCTGGTCGTTCAAGCCGTTATAGAAGGCGAGCCACGCTTGCGTGGTTTGTTCGCGCAGTTGCTGGTTCTGCTGCTCGATCTGCTCGTGCGCCGCGTGCATGGCGTTCAGGTCGAGAATCGGCTGGTTCTTCATCGTGTCGAACTGCTGCTTCATCTGTTCATGATTCTTGCGCATGGCCTGGCCGTTCTGCTTCATCGTGTCGAGCGCGGCCTGCCATTGCTTTTCCTGCGCGGCGTTCAGATTCAGCTTGTCGTGCAATTTCTTGAAGCCGAGCATGAAGTCGCCGTGCATGCCGGGACCGTGCTGCATCATGCCGGGACCGCCCGGGGGCGGCGGCATCTGGGCGTTGGCGGCGGTGGCGCCCAGGGTGAGCGCGAGCGAGGCAGCGGCGATAGCGAGAAGGCGCGAAGTCGTCTTGTACATGGTGATGCTCCTGACAAATCCTGAGGGTTTTATCCGGTCTGGCGCGGCGCTTATCGGAAGTGGTGGCGCTCGCAACCGGTGTCCCTAGCGTATCGACCCCGCAGGTGGCGCGTGTTACGCGGCAAGCCGCCGAGATTACGCGACATTACACGCGCCTTTCGCGGTAACACCTCGTAACCCAGGTGGAAGAGCTGTAAGCAAACGGCCCGCGCGCGCGCGTTACACTTCATCCCATGGCTACTCAAATCCTTGTCGTCGACGACGACCTCGAACTACGCGACCTTTTGCGCGACTATCTGGCGCGCCAGGGCATGGAAGTCTCGGTGCTGCACGACGCCGGCTCGCTCGAGCGGCGGCTCGAGCGCGAGCGCCCCGATCTGATCGTGCTCGACCTGATGATGCCGGGCGTGGACGGCCTGACCGCGCTGCGCAAGCTGCGCGCGGCCGGCGACGACATCCCCGTCATCATGCTCACGGCGCGCGCGGACGACGTGGACCGCATCGTCGGCCTCGAACTCGGCGCGGACGACTACCTCGGCAAGCCGTTCAATCCGCGCGAGCTGCTCGCGCGCGTGCAGGCGGTGCTGCGCCGCCGCCGTACGGTGCCTTCGGCCGCGGCGCCCGAGCAGCGCGAGCCGTACGCGTTCGGCCGCTTCACGCTCGACTTCCAGTCGCGCACGCTGCAGCAGGAAGGCAAGCCCATCATGCTGTCGGGCAGCGAGTTCGCGCTTCTGAAGATTTTCGTGAACCACCCCATGCGCACGCTCACGCGCGAGCGCCTGCTGGAGCTGCTGCACGGTCCCGAGTACGACGGCACGGACCGCGGCATCGACGTTCAGGTGTGGCGTCTGCGGCGCATTCTCGAAAGCGATCCGTCCACGCCGCGCTTCATTCAGACGGTGCGCGGCCGCGGCTACGTGTTCGTTCCCGACGGAGAGCAGGGCAACCATGCGCCGGCCGGTTGATTCGCTGTTCGGGCGCCTCGCGGTCATCTTCATCGGCGTTCTGCTGGTGTCGCATGTCGCGTGGTTCACGCTCATGCGCGTCGAACACAATCAAATGCAAACGCGCTACGCCGTCGAAGAGGCCACCTTCCTCGTCGACGCGGTGCGCCAGCACGTCCAGCGCGAGCCCGACCAGCCGCTGCCTTCGCGCGTGCAGCTCGTCGACCCGGCCAGTCCCGCCGTGCCGCCGCAGACCGATCGGATGCCCGATCCGCTGCGCCGGTTCATCGACGACGTGCGCGAGCGCATGCCGCCCGGCACCGACGTGCGCCTCGGGTCGCCGGGCGGGCCGCCCACGCTCTGGGTGCGCGGGCCGCAGGACGCCCGCTGGATCGTCTTGCCGGGCCAGCCGTTGCGCGTCATGCGGCCGCTCGACAAGTTTCTGCCGTGGGTCGTCACCATTTTCGCCACCGCCGTGATCGCCGCGCTCGTGGCTGCGTGGATGCTGCAAAAGCCTTTGAGCGCGCTCGCGCAGGCCGTGGGCCGCTTTGGCCGGGGCGAGCCGGTGCCGCCCGTGCCCGAGCGCGGGCCGCGCGAGTTGCGCCAGCTCACGCTCGGCTTTAACCAGATGGTCAAGGAAGTCGAGCGCACCGAAAAAGACCGCGCCGTCATGCTGGCGGGCGTGGCACACGATCTCAAGACGCCGCTTGCGCGGCTGCGCCTGCGCGCCGAAATGATGGACGAGCAAAAGGTGCGCGACGGCGTCGTGCGCGACGTGGAGTCGATGGCGCACATCGTCGACCAGTTCCTCGTGTTCGCGCACGACGGCGCCGATCGCAGCGAGCCCGTCGAGGTCGACGATCAGTGCGAGCGCATTGTGCGCAACCACCGCACGGCGAACGGCGAAACGATTGCGATCGAAATGCGCCTGCGCGCCGGTCCTGAGTTTCGTCTGCCCGCGGCCACGCTCGAGCGCGTGGTCTCGAACCTGCTCGACAACGCCCATGCGTATGGCGCACCGCCCGTCGTGATCGAGAGCGAGCGCGGGGCAACGGGTTTTTCGCTCACCGTGCGCGACCACGGCAAGGGCATCCCCGACCAGGATCTCACACAGGCGAGCCGGCCGTTCGTGCGGCTCGACCCGGCGCGCGGCGGCAACGGCCACAGCGGCTTGGGACTGGCGATCGTCGAGCGCCTCGTGCGCCGCGCGGGCGGCGAGCTCTCGATCGGCAACGGCGAAAGCGGCGGTCTTGCGGTGCGCATGACGTTTGCGTTCGACGTGGTGGAGCGCACCGTAACCGAAGCGGCGCAGATCTGGTAATTCGCGGTTGATTGGCTGGCGCAAGCCCGCACCGCTCAGGTGGGGCATGGCCGGATGCGCTTGACGCGGGGGCAGGCTGGGTTTGCCTGCGTTTTACGTGGTACGGACCTGACGATCCGTGCGAAGGCGCCGCCTCAGCGACGCCGGGTAATGCCGGATGAACCCAAACGCACCCGCTCAGGCCGTGAAAAGCGTGTCGAGCGCGGCGGCGGCGTCGTTGTCCACCGTGTTATAGGTTACGGTGTCCGCTTCGAAGATGTAGTGCGTGGTGTACTTGCCGAGGCGGGCAAGAATTTCTTCCTGAATCAACTCGGGCGTGGTGTCGAGTTTCAGATACCACGCGGTCGATGACAGGCGCGTCTGGAACGCGCCGTACTCGACCATCAGCTGGTCGAACGCGAGCGCATCCTGATCGCGGCAGACAATGACCAGATTTCCCTTCATGCATGCCTCCAGATTTGTGCGGAACACCGAAGTGGCGCGGTTTGACTCATGCGCGCCGCACAGACTGGCGCGCACCGTTTATCCGATGATACCGCGCCTCGCCGGTTGAGCCGGGCGAGTCCCGCAGACTGATACGGGCTTGTTTCGTGCGGGTTGTCGCGCCAGTTCGTTGCGCGCTCACCAGGTTGGCGCCGCGGCGCGCGGCGGCACGACGCCCTCGGCCGTCATGGCCTCGCAGCGGTCGCGCCCGGCTGCCTTCGCCATGTAGAGCGCGAGGTCGGCGCGGCTCATCAGACGCTCCGGCTGATCCTGCGCGGCGGCAAGCTCGGTCACGCCGATACTCACGCTCACGCTCGCTTCCTCGGGCAGGTCCACGCAAATGCGCTTGCCGACCTGCTGGCGCAGGCGGTCGAGCACGGCTTGACCCGTGGCAAGCGAGGTCGCGGGCAACAGGATGCCGAACTCCTCGCCGCCAAGACGCCCGACGGCGTCGTCGGCGCGCAGTTCCGCGCGGCAGGTTTCCACGAAATGCTGGAGCGCGCGGTCGCCGGCCGGATGGCCGAAGCGGTCGTTGATCTGCTTGAAGTAGTCGAGGTCGGCAATCGCCATGCACAGCGGCGTACCCGCGGCATAGGACGCGTCGATCTCGCGGCGCAGCAGGTCGAGGAAGTAGCGCCGCGAGAGCGCGCCGGTCAGCGCGTCGTGGCGCGCCTCGGCGGCGAGCAGTGCGTTCGCGGCCTGCAGTTGCCCGGCGAGATCGCGGCTTGCGTGGTGCAAGCGCCGCTCGCGCACCCACGAGACCGAGATCACCGCCGCGAGCGCTGCCGTGCCCGCGAGCGTGAGGAAAATGAGGAGCCGGTCGCGCTGGTGGTTCGCGATCAGATCGGACCACGCATTGACCGGATCCACGAGATGCGCCGAGAGCCCGGAGTTCAGGCCGCCGCGGTGTTCATAGAGGGCAGGCGAGCGTTGGCCCGGCCATTCGATCATTTGCGCGGCGTCCGCGCGCGGCGTCCACGGCGCCTCGCTCAACGCCGCTTTCGAGGCCGAGCGCAGTTCGAGCGGCGCAAAATGCTCGCGCAAATAGGTGTTCACGCGGTCCACCGCGTTCATTTCCGCGACGTGCGAGCCCGGCAGGGCGTGTCCTTCGAGCGCGCTGTCGTGGGCCATGATGATGACGCCGTTGTTGTCCGCGACGAAGGTGCCTGGGTGCGTGACCCAGTGGCGCAAGCGCGCGATGCTGACTTTCGCGACCACGGCGCCGACCAGCAGGCCGTCGTCGTAGACGGGCGCGGCGACGAAGATGCCGGGTTCGCCGCTTGCCGTGCCCACGCCGTAGGCTTCGGAGAACGCTCCGAGCAGCGTTTCGTTCAGATACGCGCGTGGCCGCATATCCACGCCGACGTAGGAGATTTTCTCGAGCGCGTTGCTCGAGGCGATGCAGATGCCGTTGGCGTTGACGAGCCAGATCGCATCGAGCCCGGAGAAGCCCTGGGCGTCGTGCAGGAAGCGGTCGACGCCGGTGAGCGCCGGCACGCTTTGCAGGTCCTTGCGCCGCGCCAGTTCCGTCGAATCGCTTGACGCGGCATAATGCGCGGCCTCGGTGAGCGCCTGCTGGACGACGCGGGTTTCGGCCATCGTCGCGGGAATGGCGCGCGACATGGCGAGGTCGCTTGCGATCACTTCGGCCATGTTGTCCACGACCGAGCGCATCATCTGGCGCTGCGCGGTGAGCGCTGCTTCGAACTCCTGGCGGACCATGCGGTCCGCGAGCCAGTCGGCCGCCGCCCAGCAGACGAGCGCGACCACCACGACCCCGAGGGGCCCGGCTGCCTGGCGCAAGAGTCTCCTGTTCATCGGCCTTCTGGTTCGTGAGTGGTATTGAGGCGTGGTATCGGTGCCCCCGGGGCATCGAAGCGCCATTGACGGAGCCCGTCGATTTTACCCCTCGAACGGGGCCCGCGAACCCGCTCTCGAAGCGGCGGTGCGGTGTTCAGAGGCGGCGCGCGAGGGTGCGGGGACGTGCGCAGATCGCAAACATGCAAGCCGCATGCCGCCAGCACGGCCCTACGTGGCGTTGAGCGGCGGTGAGCGGGCTGGAGGAGGAGTCAGCGCGGTCAGCGAGGCTTCGCGCGCGGGGTTCGCGCACGGGCTAACGTGTGGCGCGCAAGCGACGCCTACTGGCGCTGGCGGCCTCGAAGTGGCAGGAGCGACGACACGCTATGTCATCAAGGCGTCATCGATGCGTCATCACGATGACGTCCAGAAGCCGCGTGCGTTCCCGTTCTGGAAGCTGGCCAGAAGGCCTGCGAAAGCGCCGCGAAAGCCCGCGTGGTCTGGATTTCGCGGGGTGCCTGGCGCGGTTGTGAGTGTCATGAAGGTTGTAGTAGTGTCGTGCCGTTTCAGTCGAGGCAAGCCCAGTCGCGAGCCGCTAGCCGCTCCAGCAACGACGGCGCGGGCGGTGCGTACCATCGCGGCATCGTCGCCGTGTCATCAACGCCAACGAAATTCTGTGTCCATGCGCCTTGCCCTTGTCGATCCGCCATCCCTGCTGCAAGTGCCACGCCACTCCGGCGGCACGGACGCCCTGTCGTCCGCTTTCCTGAAACCCGGCGCGGAGGGCGTCTG